>NZ_JANHGR010000001.1:600537-900805 GCF_026616205.1 Halolamina litorea | reverse complement strand
TCGCGGCGGCGGTTCGGGAGACTGTCGCCGAACAACTGCCGCCACGGACTCGTGTCGAGGTGACGTGGGAGCCGGTCCCGGGCGGTGACGTGGGCCGTGCGTTCGCGGTCGGACCGTCGCCGCCCCCGGACGCAGACGTGTACGCGGCGACCGTGTTCGCACCGAGTGGGGTCGATGGACTGACAGACCGAGAGACCGCGAACCAGTCCCCCGACGCGATCGGTCGTGCCGCGGCCGAGTCGCTGGTCGCCGGGCTCCTGCCGCCCGAGAAGGGGCGGCTGGCGCTTGCCGGTGACCCACCGGTAGACGACCTCGTGCGCCATCGCTACCAGCGGGTGGACGAGCAGTACGGCGTGGATACGGACGAAGCGATCGATCGAGGCGCCACTCACGCCGCGAACCGACTGATCGCGGCGGCGATGGCCGACAGGATCGCCGCAGACCTCCGTGGCCCGGGTGATTCAGACGAGGTGACCGTCAGGCTCGAACTGGAGACTGTCGAGATCTCCGTACGGACGTGGTCGCCGTGAGCTTCTGTGACGACCGACGCGGCCGGGTCCCTTTCGCGCTGATCGGCGTGTTGGTGCTGCTCGGCGCCTCGGTATACGCGACGGGCGTCGCCGACCGTTCGGCGCCGTCGGTCGAACGACCCGCCGGAGCGGCGATGGACGACGTGAGCCGTGATACCCGTCCGGCACTACGGGCCGCAGTCCGTACCGCCGCCCGGGAATCCGCTCTCGAACCGGTGACCGCGCCGGCCGATACGCCGGCCGGCCGGGCAGTGAACGAGTCAGCGCCCTTCGCCGACGCGCTTCGACTCAGGATCGCCGCAGAGGCTCGCGAGGCCCTCTCGGGGATCACCCGCCGGCGGAACGGAGTCACCGCAACGGCGGGGCTTCCCGCGATCGATGGCGCGACTGAGTCGTTCCGGCGGGCCAAACGCGGGGTCGACGTGCGACCGACAGACGGCGGAGCGTCGATGGTCGTCACGCTCCGGAACGTCACGATACGGGCCCACAACGACGGCCGAGTCGTCGCCGAACGGCGCCAAAACGTCAGTCTGACCGTCGCCACACCGACGCTGGCGCTCCACCGGCGAACCGAACGGTACGAGAGACGGCTGAACCGTGGCGCGATCGCCGGACCAGGGCTCGCACGAGGGCTGACCGGGCGGCTGACGGCGATAACGATGGCGCGAGCCTACGGGCGCTACGGCGGGGCGCCGATACAGAACGTGCTCGGGAACCGCCACGTGGCGCTCTCGACGAACGCCGCACTCCTCGCCCAACAGCGGGCAGCGTTCGGCCGCGCCGACCCCGACGGGGAACGGGCCGTCGGCGTGGCGACAGTCCGGGTCGGCGTGCTCGACGTGCTCGGCGGCCGCCACGGTGCTGCCGCCGACTGGACGAAGACGCTCCTCGACCCGGGCGCCGTCGGAACCGATACGGACCCGGCGGCGGAGAGCGGGTTCGACCCCCGACCACCGGATGCGCCGCCGATCACCGCCGAACCAGTTGCCGCGGCCGACGAGGCGTTCCTCGCGAGCGAGCAACCGGACACCGCCGGGAGTTACCGCGTCCGTGCCCGACTTCGGACGGAGGTTCTGAACCGTTCGAGCGAACCCCGGACGCCCGCAAGGCTGGAAAACTGGACGCTCCTGACCGAACGGACGAGCGAGCGGACGAGAGTCACCGTCGTCGCCCATCCCTCGACACGCACCGGCGCGACCGTCGAGACGGTGCGCAAGGTGACGACCCGTCACACCATCGAGCGGCGCTGGTACCGCAACGGGACGTTCCGGACGACGACCGACGAGTGGGACGAGACTGTCCACGTGGCCGTGCATGTCGGGGCAATGTACGCGCCCGACGACACGGCACTGGACCGGCGGACGGAACCGCTGTTCGAGCGCGGCGGCGCTCTCGACGGCCCGAACCTCGTCGGTGCTCGCCGGCGTGCAGCAGAGGCGCTGGTCGAAGCGAACGGCGGCATCGACGCCATCGCAGAAACCGTCGCTCGGGCGGGCGGCAATGGGCGTTCCCTCGAACACTCGCGGACCGTCACCGGGGCGCGGCCCGACGGTCTCGACGCGTGGATCACCGCGGACCTTCGGGGGCTCCGCCAGCGGGTCGCGAACGTCTCGGTCTCGGTGCCGCGCCGGGCGGTCGCCGTCGGCGAGGCGAACGCACCTGCGCTGTTGGCAGAACGACTGCGGGTGCGCCGGACGGCGCTACTCGACGCCCCGGAGAGTTACGACGGCGTCGCCGACCGAGCACGAGTCGCCGCGCGGGCAGCGTTCCTCGACCGCGTCCTCGCGTCGCTGGAGGACCGAGCCGCGAACACGCGCGGTCGGAACGTCGACTACCGCGAGGAACTCCCCGGTCGGGTCACAGGGTCGCTCTCGGAACTGATCGCCCTCGGCCGGGAGGGGGCGGACGACGTGCCACCCGTCGGAACGCACCAGCGCGGGCAAAGCGGTGACGACGGCCTCTCGATGACGCCTGACGGCTCGCCAGCCTACCTCACCCTCGAACCGGTCGACCACGAACGGGTGCCGAGCGTCCCGGCCGGCGAGTCGGCGCACCCGCTCACGGCACGGACGACGAACTGGGTCGCCATGCCGTACGGCGACGTTGCCGACGGCCTCGTGGACACGCTGTTCGGGGGCGGCGATCGACAGGTGAGCCTCGGCACTGCGGCGGCGACCTTGATCGCGGCGAACCGGACTGCGCCGGCCGGCACGCAGACGAACGGGTCGGCGGTACTGGCTGGCACCCGTGAGGAACTCGTTGTCGCAGTCCGCCGGTCGACGTTGGACGCGGAACGGGCAGCCTGTGACGCCGCCCTGGAGGGCACAGCGATCGAACGGGACCGTTGTCGGGCGGCAGTCGTCGACACCCGAAGCCGCTGGTCGACGCTGGGCCACCGGGCGCAGGCGATGGCGAACGGGAGCTACGCCGCCGCGTTCGCCGATTCCTTGGCGGCTGGGGGCGTCGACGCCGCGACGGCCGACGAAGCGGCAGTCCGTGTGCGGGTCCGGCTCCGCGAACTCGACGCCGAGCGGGAGACGAGCGTGCCCGCCGCGACCACCAACCGAACCGCGTCGGCGACACAGCGGCTGGCCGAACGACTGGTTCGCCAGCAGGCGAGTGCACTGACGGAGAACGCCAGCCGGCGTGCGATGCGACGGCTCACTGGGGCGTCCCGGCTGCCGGCCGGCGTCCCGGTCGCACCGCCGCCGTACCCTTGGATCGCGACCGCGAACGCCTGGAGCGTCACCGTCCGCGGGGAGTACGGGCGGTTCGCTGTGCGAGCGGCGGGCACCGGCCCGGACGGGAGTGGGGGCGTGGTTCGCTACGTCCGGGACGGATCGACGGTTCGCTTCGACGCCGACGGCGACGGCGAGGCGGAGGTCCTCGGCAGGAACGAACGCGTATCGTTCGACGCATCGACGACGGTCGTCGCCGTCGTCCCGTCGGGACCGCCCGGCGTCGGCGACGTCGACGGGAACCGGGACGAACAGTCGCCCGGGTGGCCCTGTCCTGGCGTGGAGCACGGCGACGCCTGCGAGGACGGTAACCAGCCGGAGTAACAACCGTTTTGCCCGGGCGACGCCCACAGGCGGCTATGTTGCACGACGTAGCCGAGGCCGGCGAGGAGCTGTCGCCGTCGGCGCTCCGGGCGACGTACTTCGCGGAACTGGCGGCGGTCGTCGCGGAACTGGGCGTCGACACCGTCGTCGGTGCCACGGGGCTCGACCGGGACACGGTGGCGGCGCTCGCCGACGGTGATGAACCGGAGCTCACCCTCGAAGAGGCGGCCGCGGTGCTCGCACTCGAGGACGGCGCGCCGGACGCCGAATCGATCGCGTGGGAGGCCCGCGATCACGTCCTGATGGGGATGTCGGCGGCGGTCGTCGACGTCGACACCATCGCTCGCGAGACGGATCTCGACCTCGACGGCAAGGAGATACAGCAACTGATCGAAGGGCGGCTGCCGGCGACCCTCGCCCAGTTCGCCGCTGTCCAAGCGTACGTCGACGCCCGACGCTGATGCACGTCCTGATACTCGGCTGTGGCTACGTCGGCCGGGAACTCGGACGGCAGTTGCTCGACGCGGGACACACCGTCACCGGCGTCGTCCGCTCGGAGTCGAGTGCCGACGCCGTCGAGGCTGCTGGCGTCAGCGCGGTTCAGGCTGATCTGACCGACCCGAAAGCAGTGGGGTCGCTCCCCGACGCGGACGCGCTGGTCTTCGCCGCATCGGCGGGCCGCGGGAGCGTCGAAAGGGCGCGTTCGCTCTACGTCGACGGCCTCGGCGCCGTCGTCACCGAGTTCACGGGGCGCGATCAGTTGCCCGAACGGCTGCTGTTCACCTCCACGACCGGCGTCTACGGCGACCACGACGGTGACTGGGTGGACGAATCGACGCCGGTCGCCCCGGAGCGACCCAAAGCCGCGGTGATCGCTGAGGCCGAGGCGCTCGTCCACCGGAGCGAGTTCGATAGCACCGTGGCGCGCTTCGCCGGGCTCTACGGCCCGGGTCGCTACCGGATCGAGTCGTACCTCGACTCGGTGACGGCGGGCTGGCGGAACTCGGTCCACCGCGACGACGCCGCCGGCGCGCTGGCGTGGTTCCTGACCGAAGACGTCGCCCGCGGGGAGACCGTCCTCGTGAGCGACGGCACGCCCGTCGACCGCTGGGCGTTCGCCGACTGGCTGGCCGAGCAGTGTGGCGAGCCGGAACCGGAGAAACTGACCGTCGAAGAGCGACTTGCGGGCGTCTCCGGATCGTCGGGGCTGCGCGTCGCCAGTCAGAAACGATGCCGGAACGACCGGCTGTTGGAACTGGGGTACGAGCCGACGTTCCCGTCCGTCTACGAGGGGTACGAGCCGGCTATCGACGCCTACCGGCGTAACGAGGAGCCGTAACTCAGCGGCCCTGTCGGAGCTCCTCGATCAACTGCTCGATCAGGTCGTTCTGCCGTTCGAGTTCTGCCTGCTGTGTCTCGATGACGCTCCGGAGGTCGTCGATCTCCGCGGCGAGGTCATCGATACCGGGGTCGGTGGCGGTCGCCGCCGTCTCGGCGTCAGCAGCCGACGTGTCGGTCGCGCGGCTGGCTTCCTGGGCTACCTGCTCGATGATCCGGTCGGTGGTGTTGTTGGCCGTTCCGTCCGATGGGGCTTCGGCGTCGTCGCTGGCGTCGCCGTCGTCGGCGTCGGTTCCGGTATCGCCGAACAGGTCTGGGCCCTCCCCGAACGGAGAGTTGGACTCCGTCGATTCGGCGTCGGCCTCCTCGTCGGCTTCCGTCTGTGCCCTGAGTTCCGCCACGTCCCGAACGTCGTGGTAGGAGAGCAGCGCGTCGGTGATGGCGGCCTCGACCGCTCGAGCCTCGTCGTTCGGTGCTTTGAACCGCTCCTGGCGGCCGTCGTGGGTGAGGACGACGCTGGTGGCGACGTTGCCGGGTTCGAACTCAAGGTCGGTCACGTTCTCGAAGGCGTACTCCTCGTGTTCCTCGTCCCAGACGGCCTGGCCGATGTGTTTGACCACACGTCTGTCGGTGACGATGAGGGTGAGCTCAGAGAAGCGGAACGTTCGCTTGACCGTCTCGCCGGGGTCGGTGATCCCGTGGGCGTCGAGGACGCCGGCGAGCAGCGGGTGGAGTACCGCGTCGAGTTTGTCCTTCGGGAGCGCGAGCGTCTCCTCGCCGTCGAGGCCGTAGTCGATGGTGAGTTTGGCCTTGCGGCGACCCGTCGAGAGGGAGATGCGTTCGGCGTCGTGGGCGAACTCCTCGACGGTTTCGTCGGAGAGCAGCCCTTCAGCGCGGTAGACCAGCGTCCGGGTGGGCGTGACCACGAGGCGGTCGTCGCCACCCAGTGTGACCTCCGCGACCGGCTCCTCGCCGTCGAGGTACTGCGTGAGGGTCTCCGGCAGGGTCATGCTCTTGCGTTCACGCCCCACGGCATAAATCCGCGTGGCTCGACGGCCGGCGGAGATGGCAGGGTTTAAGTCCGAGATGCGATTACCCCAGAGTGAGGCCGGGTGGCTTAGCTGGACATAGCGCCGCACTCATAGGGTATCGAGATTCGGTGCGGTACGCCTAGGAAACATCCGCAACCCCCACGGGGCCCGCCGAGCCTCGGACCTGGGTCATGCGGAGATCGCGGGTTCGGAGCCCGCCCCGGCCATTCTCGGTTTTCACCGACGACGAGCGAACGCCGTGAGCGAGGCGGCCGAAAACCGGTGCGGTCTCGCGGGCGGCGAACCCGGAACGGTCGCCGTGAACGTAGCCCTGCGGAGTGAACGGCGGGACGGGAGCCGGGCTCCCGGACGTTCGGAGCCCGCCCCGGCCATACTCTTGCGGAACACGACCCGCTCAGCGGCGGCGCTCCCGACGCCGGCCGGTTTTTTGCCGCCGGGTGTGGAAGGGGAGCCATGTCGAATCACGTGCGGACCGAACGGATGGAGCTCCGCGAGCGCCTCGCAGCCGACGACGCACCGATCGGGAGTTGGGTGTCGCTCGGCTCGACGGCCGCCGCGGAGGTCGCCGGGGGGCTGGGCTTCGACTTCGTGGTCGTCGACACGGAGCACACGCCGCTGTCGGTCGAGAGCGCCGGCGAACTCGTCCGGGCCGTCGACGCCGCCGGCGACACCGACGCCGTCGTCCGGGTCCCGGAGAACGACACCGCCGAGGTCAAACGCGCACTCGACCTCGGCGCGGCGGGCGTGATGGCCCCCAAGATCGAGAGCGCCGCCGAAGCGGAGGCGCTGGTCGCCGCCGCCAAGTACCCGCCCGAGGGTGAGCGCGGCGTCGCCGGCAGCCGGGCCAACGATTACGGCGCTCACACGGTCGAGTACTTCGAGACCGCCAACGACGCTATCGCCGTGATCCCGCAGATCGAGTCCGCCGCGGGGGTCGAACACGCCGAAGAGATCGCTGCCGTCGACGGCATCGACACGCTGTTCGTCGGGCCGGCCGACCTTTCGGCGAGCCTCGGCTGCTTCGGCGAGTACGACGATCCGGCGTTCCTCGACGCCCTCGACGCGACGTTCGCGGCGGCCGAGACCGCGGGCGTCCCCGTTGGCACGCTGGCGACCGGGCCAGCGGAGATCGACGCGTGGTTCGAACACGGCGTCGACTACCAGATCGTCGGCACGGACGTCGGCTACCTCCGGCAGGGCGCACGCGCCGCGAAGGAACACTACGAGTCGCTGGACCAGTAATCAGACAGCCCGCCCCTCGCCCGAGCGGGCGACGAGCAGGGTTCCGTAGATCAACGCGAGCGTGGCCGGCAACACCGCGAGATAGCCGAGCCACGTGGTTCCGGGCACCATCGCCGGGATGTAGAGTACCGAGCCGCCGACGACGAGCACGGCCCCCGGAACCGCTTGACTCTCCATGCCGGCACGACGCCGGCGAGCCTAAAGGAGGTTCCCCCGCTACTGGGCGTCGCCGTCCGTGGACGCGGACTCGGCGTTGCCGGCGGCTACGTCGGTGCCGCGGCGCAGGCCGTAGTAGCCCGGCGCTCCCTCCTCGGGCGGGTCGGCGACGACGAGTTCGTTGGCGTTGTTCATCACCCACGGCACCGCCCAGTCGAGCAGCACCGACTCGGTCTCCTCGTCGATGTCGGCGTCGGGTTCGAGGCCCTGGAGAAGTCGCGCGACCTCGTAGATCGTGTACATCTGGTCCTCCGCGAGCAGCTCTTCGGGCGTGTAGAAGTCACACGGGTGGAGTCGCTCGAAGGTCTCCTTTCGCTGTGGCATGGGCCGCGATTCGGTCGGAACGGCGTAAACAGTACCGGTCCCGAACCGACGGCGCGGCCGCTTGGCGGTCGGTGACGAAAGAAAATCGGGATCGGACGCGTTCTCGCGTCGTGCTTCTCACAGTCACGGCGTCAGGCCCCGTTGCCGCCCGACGAAGCGTGCGGCAGGGGACAGCCGTGACTAGCTAGCTTACTCGAAGAGCTCCGTCGCCTGCTCGAAGCGGGCGGACGGCTCTTCCCAATCGACTACCTCGAAGAACGCGTCGATGAAGTCGCCACGGGCCGGGCCGTAGTCGTAGTAGTACGAGTGCTCCCAGACGTCGAGGGCCAGAATCGGGTGCGAGCCCCAGAGGGCGCCCTGGTCGTGCTTGTCGACCACGACGTTGCGGAGCTGGTTGCTGAAGGAGTCGTACACCAGCAGCGCCCAGCCGCCCGCGGCGCCCGCGGCGGCCTCGAACTCGCCCTTCCAGGCGTCGTAGGAGCCGAAGTCCTCCTCGATACGGTCCGCGAGTGCGCCCGAAGGCTCGTCGCCGCCCTCGGGGCTCATGGACTGCCAGAACAGGTCGTGGAGGATGTGACCCGAACCGTTGTGAGTCACGTTCCCGATCGCACCCGGCGAAGAGCCGAACTCACCGTTCTCACGGTTCTCGGCTAGCGTCTCCTCGGCGCTGTTCCAGCCGTTCACGTAGCCCTGGTGGTGCGTGTCGTGGTGCCAGGTCAGCACCTGCTCGGAGATCGAGGGTTCCAGCGCGTCGTACTCGTACGGCAGCGGCGGCAGTTCGTAATCAGTCATCGGTAAGTCACCCATCATCTCCTTGCGTCGCGGTTCATGTTAAACCTTCGTGGAAACGAATGTTAGCGTCTCACACGCTCGGATTCGGCCGAATCGGTGCCGGCGGGTGTCGGTCACGAGACGTTCCGGAACGGGCACGCACTTACGTGGGGCCGTCGCAGTCGGGCGTATGTCTTGGCGCGGCGTCTCGCTCGTCTCCGGCTGGCAGTTCACCGCCAGCCTCTGTTTCTACACCGTGTTCGCGGCCACGGCGTTCGTGCGCGAGGGGTTCGGCGTCTCGCTCGGCGTCACCGGGCTGACGGTGACGGCGATGATGCTGGGCTACACCGCGTTGCTGTTCGTCACCGGCGCCGCCACCGACGCCCTCGGCGAGCGGCCGCTGTTGGTGTACGGCCTGCTCGCGCTCGCGGCCGGGATGGCCTTCGTCGCGCTGTCGCCGACGTTCCCGGTACTGCTCGCCGCGTTGCTGTTCGTCGGGTTCGCGTACGCGACGGCGATGCCCGCGACCAACCGCGCCTCGGTCCACGTCGCCCCGCCGGGGCGGGAGGCGCTGGCGATGAACGTCAAACAGGTCGGCGTCACCGGCGGCAGCGCCGTCGCGGCCATCCTGATCACGCGGATGGCGACGACGGACGCCGCCGAAGTGTTGGGGTTCGTTCGCTTCGACTGGCAGGCCGCGTTCCTCGTCGCCGCCGCCCTCGCCGTAGTCGTCGCCGGGGTCACCGCGTGGCGCTACGAGGGCAAGCCGGGCGGCGGCGACCTCTCGACGCCGGACGTGCGCGCGCTGCTCGATGACCCCTCCTACCGCGGCCTGCTGATCTCCGGGCTGCTCCTCGGGGCGGCGGTGTTCACGACCACCAGCTACGTCGTCCCGCACGTCACCGACTCCGTCGCCGCCGCGGCGGGCGTCGGCGGCGCCATGCTCGCGACGACCCAACTCACGGGGAGTGCGGGCCGCCTCGTCGGCGGGGAAGTCGCCGACCGCATCCCCGGAACCGCGGTCCGCGGGCCCGCCATCGTCCTCGCGGGACAGGCCGCCCTCGCCGGTGTCGGCTTCGTCGGCGTCGTGTTCGCGAGCGGCGAGGCGGCGACGTGGCTCGCCTTCGGCTTCCTCGGGGTCTTCGTGCTCGGCTTCCCCGGCGTCTACTACGCGACGATGACCGCGATGGTCGACGACGACGAGGTCGGCGCCGCCACCGCGGGCGGCCAGACCGCGCTCAACACGGGCGGCCTGGTCGCGCCGCCGCTGTTCGGCAGCGTGGCGGAGACGGTCGGCTACGACACCGGCTGGACGGCGCTCGCGGTGCTCTCGGGCGTCGCCGCGGTCGCGATCTGGCTCTCTATCGCCCGGGACTGACTACCGACGCGCGATCCGGATGGTCCCGCGCGGTTCGTACTCGAGCGTCGTCGCCACGCTCTCGGCGACGTCCTTGCCGAACTCCCGTTCGGTCAGGTGGAGCGCGAGGTCGATCCCGCTGGTCACCCCGCCCGCAGACACGATCTGTCCGGTATCGACCACGCGGGCGTTGGGGACCGTCACGCCGGCGTCACGGAGGTCCTCGACCGCGGACTGGTGAGTGATCGCCGGGCCCGTACCGAGGATTCCCGCACGTTCGAGCAGCATCGCGCCGGTGCAGACCGAGGCAATCGTCGTCCCGGCGGCGTGGTAGGCGGCGATGACCTCGGGGAGCTCTCCGGAGTCGTACTCCCGGCGGACGCCACCCTCGCCGGCGGACCAGCCGCCACCCGGAACGACGAGCACGTCCGGCGCATCGTCGTCGCCGGGGTTTGCGAGCGTGCCGTCGACGCCGACGTCGAGGCCGTGGCTCGCGGTCACGCGCTCCTGTGTCTCGTGGGTGACCAGCGAGACCTCGCAGTCGGCGCCCGCGCGGGCGGCGTTCTCGAACACTTCGAAGGGGCCGACCGCGTCGAGTTCGTCGAAGCCGTCGTACAGCAACACGTCGATTCGCGTGGTCATATCGGGTGGTGTGTGCCGTGTCAGCAAAAGCGCTCGGGCGTCCCACGAGGGGAAACGATTAATCCCGGTCCGCCGGGAGCCGAACCATGACCAAGTGCCCGTCCTGCGAGCGGGAGGTGCGGAAGCTCGAACGCGCGTTCATCGACGCCGACTGGGGCGAGCCCGTCGTCTGGCAGTGTCCCCACTGTGAGACGATCCTCGGGACGACGGACACGGCGACGCACGGGTAGCTCGCCGGCCACGGCGAGCGACAGCCGGTCAGTCCTCTTCGGGGTCCTCCCCGCGGGCCCGCTTGAACATCGCCAGCGCCTGCTCCCGACGCTCGCTGTGGTCGACGATCGGGTCGGGGTAGTCGGGCGCGATCTGTGCCCGCTCCTCGTCGTTCATCTCGGTCCAGCCGTGGATGTCGTCGGCGTCGACGCCGCGGAGTTCCGGAACGTACTCCTTGATGTACTCGGCGTCGGGGTCGTAGCGCTCGCCCTGGCTGGTGGGGTTGAAGATCCGGAAGTACGGCTGAGCGTCGGTGCCCGTCGACGCCGCCCACTGCCAGCCGCCGTTGTCGTTGGCGGTGTCGTGATCCGCGAGGTGTTCCCGGAAGTGAGCGTAGCCCGCCCGCCAGTCCCACAGCAGGTCCTTCGTGAGGAACGAGGCGACGATCATCCGTACGCGGTTGTGCATCCACGCCTCCGCCTGCAGTTGGCGCATGCCGGCGTCGACGATGGGGTAGCCGGTCTCGCCGGCCTCCCACGCCGCCAGTTCGTCGGGGTCGTTGTGCCAGTCGATCCCCTCCTCGTACTCCTTGTAGTTCTCCGTGATCACGTCCGGGTTGAAGTAGAGTACCTGCGTGTAGAACTCGCGCCACGCGAGTTGGGACTGGAACGCCTCGACGTTGTCCTGTGCCTCGGTTCCCTCGGACCCCTCGTCGCGGTCGCGGGCCTCCCGCATCGCCGACTCGGTAGCGCGGTAGGTCTCCCGAAGCCCGATCGTGCCGAACTTGAGGTGCGGCGAGAGCCGGGAACTGCCGTGCTTCGCGGGGTAGTCCCGGTCCTCGTCGTAGTGGAAGATCGGCTCCGAACGGAAGTCGGCGAGGCGCTCGCGGGCCGCCGCGGTCCCGGCGGCCTGCACGTCGGCGTCGGGTTCGGCGAATCCGAGGTCCTCGATCGAAGGGAGGTCGGCTCGGAGCGTCTCGTGGAGTACGTCGGTGGTCTCACCCCCCGCCGCCTCGGCCAGTGCGGCGGGCGAGAGGTCGGCGGCGTCGGCGAGGCCGGCGTCCGGGGCTGGGAACGGGTCGGCCTTCTCACGGTCGCGCCACTTCTTCCAGAAGTAGGTGTAGACGGAGTAGGGCTCTCCCGCGTTGGTACGGATGCTGCCGGGCTTGTGGAGTTGGCCGTCGTGGTGGCTCTCGCGGTCGACGCCCGCACGTTCGAGGGCCAAGCGAACCCGGGCGTCGCGCTCGCGGGAGAGTTTGGTGTAGTCCTCGTTCCAGTAGACGGTGTCGGCGTCGACGGCCCCGGCGACGGCGGGGAGCACGGCCGCGGGGTCGCCGTGAGCGATCACCAGTTCCGAGCCGGCCTCGCGGTACGCGTCGCGGAGATCGGAAAGCGCGTCGAGCATGAACCGGACGCGGGCGTCGCTCCCGTGTGCCAGTACGTCGTCGTCGAAGACGAAGACGGGAACGGCGTCCCCGTCCTCGGCGGCGGCCGCCAGCCCACGGTTGTCGTCGACCCGCAGGTCCCGGCGGTGCCAGAAAACGCTCATGGACTCCAGTCGGCCGGCGGGGGCCTGAAGCTACTGGCTCACCGTCGAGGCTGGGAACAGACTGGGTGCTCGTTCGGTCAGCCTCTCGGTGTGACTGATCGGCTTGGTCGGACTCACGTCCCGCTATTTTCTGTGTATTGGTACCATGGTACTATCTGCCTGTCTGCTGTCGGAAAGGAAGGGTTTAGGCCGCGCCTGCGTACCCGTTGACAGAGGCCGACGACCGGCCCGGTCCCGCGTCCGCCCTCCGCTCCGCCCTCCGCCCAGAGCGACCGTGCTCGCAGCGACATCAGCGTCCGGAGAGCGCCCCGGTGGGGGGGGCCGTGTTGGACCACCTACCAATCATGAACACACGATACACTGCGCTCTCGATTACGCTCGTACTGCTCGTCGCCGCCGTCGCCCCCGCGACGGCCGCGGCCGCACCCGTCTCCGAGGACGCCGTCGGCGACCTCACCGTGACGGCCGCGCCCGCCTCGACCGCCGCGTCGGCCGCCGCCGAGTCGACAACCCGTGCCGACGGTTCCGACAGCATCATCGCCGCCAGCGACGTGGCGATCATCCGACTCAACGCCTCCGGCATCCCCGCCGAAGCCGACGGCGACGGCACGTTGGTCGGCGACGAGGTCACCGTCGAACTGACCCAGACCGCCGCCAGCGTCGACGAGAACGCCTCCGCGAAGACCCTCGACGTGAGCGCCGATACCGAGGGTGTCGCCGTCAACGCCACCGAGGACGCCGTCTACGTCGCACTCGACCTGCAGACGACAGCGTTCCAGCAGGGTAACGGCACCGCGACCGCCGCGGCCGGCGATAGCTTCACCGCCGTCACGACCGTCACCGACTCGGTCACGGACGGCGAGAACTACACCCAGCAGACCCGCTTCGGCGTCGTCGAGCCGAAGGTCCGCTTCACCGACGACGTGAGCGAGGCGGTCGCTGGTGAGGTCTTCAACTTCGAAGTCGCGACGACCCTCGCCCCGGGCACGTCGCTGACGTTCTCGCTGACCTCCGGCCACGACGCCGAGACGGGCGCCGCGACGAACGTCCAGACGACCGTCGACGAGAACAGCCGCGCGACGGCCCAGTTCTCCTTCTTCACCTACGAGGCCAACGAGGAGTACTCGATCACCGTCGCCGCCGACGGCGTCGAACTCGGCAACACGTGGACCGGCACCACGGTTGCACCTGCGACTCCCGAGAACGCGACCGCCGACGCGACCGAGGAGCCGACCGAGACCAGCACGAGCGCTCCCGGCTTCGGCGTCGTCGCCGCGCTGCTCGCCATCGTCGGCGCCGGCGCGCTGGCCCGCCGCGAGTAAGCGCACACGCCCCCGCTGACGCGGGGTATCGAAACGAAACCCCTTTTCCGGACTCACTCGCAGTCGGCCTGTGAACGAGGAACGCCTGCAGTTCTGGTCGCTGTACCTCTCGCGGTTCGCGACGGGCTTTGGCTTCGCCACGCTCGCGGTGTTGATCCCCACCTACATCCGGGTGCTTCAGGCCTCGGAGTTCATGGGTGGGCTGTTCATCACGGGGCTGACCCTCGCCCAAACGGTCGTGGTGATCCCGCTCGCGTGGGCGGGCGACCGCCACGACAAGAAGAAGGTCCTGCTCGCCGTGCTCGGCCTGAGCGTGGTCGCCTACGTCGCGTTCGCGAACGTCCAGCAGATCGGCGGGTTCGTCGCCGCGGTCGCGGCGTCGCTGTTCGGGCTGGAGCTCTCGACGAACGTCGCCGACAGTACGGCGTTCATCGGCGTCCGGGCGCTACAGGGCGCCGCCGTCACCGGTTCGGGGCTGATGACGCTCTCGCTGGTCGGCGAACTCGCCGACCACGGCGAGCGGGCAAACAGCATCGGGAAGGCGAACTCGGTCCGGTTTCTCGCGTCGATCCTCGGCATGATCATCGCCGGCGGGCTCTACCAGTTCGTCGGGTTCACCCCCATCTACACCCTTATCGTCGTCTCGTTCGCGCTGGGGATCGCCGGCGTGTGGATCTACCTCCCGGCCGACGAGACGCGCCGCTACGGTAACCCGTTCGCCGGGCTGGCACTCAACAAGCGCATCATCACCCTGACGTCCTTCCGCGCGCAGTACGCCGTCGCCGTCACCGTCGTTCGGTCGTGGGTGGCCATCTTCGTCGGCGTCTCCGCGGCCAGCGGCGGACTGGGCTACGCCGAACTGGCAGTCTCGTTCGTCCTCGTCGCCGAGAAGCTGACGAACATGCTCTGCCAGCCGTTCACCGGCCGACTCTCGGACAGCTACGGTCGCTCGCTGTTCGTCTTCGCCGGCGGCGGGGCCTACGGGCTGGTCGCGCTCGCCGTGCCGTTCGCGCCGGGAATCGGTGCTGCGCTGGGGCTCCCGGCGACGTACGAACTGATCGTCCCGCCGCTACTCGGTGGCTCGGGTGAGGGCTACTCACTGCTCGGCACGCTGGGGCCGGCGTTCGTGCCGCTACTGGTCATCAACGGGCTGCTCGGCGTCGTCGACGCGTTCCGCGAGCCCGCGAGTATGGCGCTGTTCGCCGACGAGGGCGCCGACGAGGGGGGGATCGCCGCGAGCTTCGGCATCCGCGAACTGGTCTGGCGCCCCGGCAGCGTGCTCGGGCCGGTGATGGCCGGCTGGCTCTGGAGCCAGTACGGTATCGAGACGGTGTTCTACGTCGGCGGCGCGTTCGCGGTCACCGGCGCACTCACGTTCGCGGTCGTGCTCACGCACTTCCACGGCCGCGGCGCGCTCACCGAGTGGTAGTGCGAGGGCTGACGCCGGCTACTCCTGCAGCGCCCGTGCGGTCGCCTCGATGCCCGCGCCGGCATCCACGTCGACGCCCTGCCGGGAGAGCGCGTCCGCGAGCGCGCTCACGACCAGCGAGACGTTCTTCGGGTTCGCGGAGTAGCCCATGCAGCCGATCCGCCAGATGTCCCCCTCCAGGTCGCCCAGTCCGGAGGCGATTTCGAGGTCGTAGGCCGAAAGCAGGTAGTCGATGACCTCGCCGTCGTCCACGCCCTCGGGCACGCACACGGCGTTCAAACTGGGGAGCCAGTAGTCGTCGGCGGCGTTCATCTCCAGCCCCATCGCCTCAAAGCCGGCCTTGAGTGCGCCGGCGACGCGGCGGTGGCGGTCCCACCGCTCCTCGATCCCCTCCTCGGCGACGAGTCGCAGCGCCTCCCGGATGGCGTAGACGTTGGTGATCGGCGCCGTGTGGTGGTAGGCGCGCTCCTCGCCCCAGTAGCCCTCTAGCAGCGAGAGGTCGAGGTACCACGAGCGGGCGTCCGTCTCGCGGTTCAGGACCTTCTCCATCGCCGCGTCGTTGAGCGTAAGCGGCGACGCGCCCGGTGGGCAGGAGAGGCACTTCTGCGGGCCGGCGTAGGCGACGTCGATCCCCCACTCGTCGACGCGGAGTTCGACGCCGCCGATGGAGGTGACGCTGTCCGCGATAGCCAGCGCGTCGTGGTCGTGAGCGATATCGGTCAGTTCGGACACGTTCGGCTGGAGGACGCCCGTCGACGTCTCGGCGTGAACGAACCCGAACACGTCGATGTCGCCGTGGGCGTCGAACGCGGCGGCGACGTCCTCGGGATCGAGTGGTTCGCCCCACGGTGCGTCGACCGCCACCACCTCGCCACCCGCACGCTGTGCCATGTCGGCCATCCGGCCGCCGAAGTAGCCGTTCGTGGGGACGAGCATCCGATCACCGGGTTCGACGACGTTGCCGATCGCGGCCTCCATCGCCGCCGACCCGGTTCCGGAGACGGGGATGGTCCACTCGTTGTCGGTCCGGAACGTGTAGCGCAGTAGCTCCTGCACCTCGTCCATCAGTTCGACGAACGACGGGTCGAGATGCCCCACGAGCGGCGTCGACATCGCCCGCAGCACGCGGGGGTGTACGTCGCTGGGGCCCGGGCCCATCAGCGTCCGGTTCGGCGGCGAGAGCTCTCCGACCTCGGGTGCGTCGGCCATGGCTGTGGCGTTCGTGTGGGGCGGCTAAAAGGTGGGGGCAGCGGAAGGTCCCGATCGGGGCCGGAGCGGGCCGCCGGGTTAGTCGTCGAGGAAGTCCGGTTCGATGCGCTTCTCGTCACGCTCGGCTTCGAGGTGCTCGCGGAACGCCGCGGTGTCGACGCCCTCCGCTTCGCGCTCGAAGCGGTCGCGGACCGACACGGTGCCGCTTTCTTCCTCGTCGTCGCCGACGATGAGCATGTAGGGGACGCGGTCGTCGTGGGCCTCCCGGATCTTCCGGCCGACCGTCCAGTCGCGGTCCTCGACCTCGACGCGGAAGTCGCCGAGTTCGTTCTTCACGCGGTGGGCGTAGCCCAGCGAGTCGTCCGACACGGGGAGGATGCGGACCTGCTCGGGCGCGAGCCAGAGCGGGAACTGTCCGTCGAAGTGCTCGATCAGCACCATGAACATCCGCTCGTAGGAGCCATAGAGCGCGCGGTGGATGATCACCGGGCGGTGCTCCTCGTTGTCCTCGCCCGTGTAGGTCAGGTCGAACCGCTCGGGCATGTTGAAGTCGAGTTGCACCGTCGGGCCGTCCCACGAGCGCCCGAGCGCGTCACGGAACGAGAAGTCGATCTTTGGGCCGTAGAACGCGCCGTCGCCCGGCTCGATCCCGTAGTCGTACCCCTCGGAGTCGAGCACCTCACGGAGCTGTTCCTCCGCACTCTCCCAGATCTCGTCGCTGCCGACCGACTTCTCGGGCCGGGTCGCGAGGTCGACCTCGACTTCGAGGTCGAAGTGGCCGATCAGCTCGAAGATCATGTCCATCGTCGTCCGGACCTCCCGCTCGATGTCCTCGGGTTTGACGAACAGGTGGCCGTCGTCGATGGTGAACGCCCACGTCCGGGAGAGCCCGGAGAGTTCGCCGCGCTGCTCCTTGCGGTACACCTTCCCGTTCTCGAAGTACCGCATCGGGAGGTCACGGTAGGACCACGAGGACTGGTCGAAGATGGCCGCGTGGCCGGGGCAGTTCATCGGCTTCAGGCCGTACTCCTCGTCGTTTACGTCGAGGAGGAACATGTCGTCGCGGTAGTTGTCGTAGTGGCCCGACTGCTTCCAGAGTTCCGTGCGGAACAGGTGGGGCGTCTCGACCTGGTCGTAGCCCGCATCGCGGTTGAGTTCGTTGACGTAGTTCTCGAGCTCCTGGAGGATCGTCTTCCCCGGCGGGTGGTAGAGCGGCAGGCCCGGGCCCGTCACGTCCGGCACGGAGAAGAGGTTCATCTCCTGGCCGATCTTGCGGTGGTCCCGCTCCTTGGCCTCCTCGCGCATCTGGAGGAACTCCTGGAGGTCAGACTCGGACTCGAAGGCCGTGCCGTAGACCCGCGTGAGCGCCTCGTTGTTCTCGTCGCCGCGCCAGTACGCCGAGGAGATGCTGAGCAGTTCGACGGCGCCGATCTCCCCCGTCGAGTCGACGTGGGGGCCCTGACAGAGGTCCTCCCAGCCGTCCTGCCGGTAGAAGCTGACCGTCTCCTCGCCGGCGGCCTCCTCCTCGAGGATCTCGCGCTTGAAGCGGTTGTCCTCGAACGCCTCGAGGGCCTCCTCGCGGGAGCGCGTGAGCCGCTCGATCTCGTAGTCGGCCTCGATGATCTCCTCCATCTCGGCCTTGATCGGGGCGAGGTCCGACTCCTCGAGGTCGACGCCGGTCACGTCGTAGTAGAACCCCTCCTCCGTGGGCGGGCCGATGGTGAGCTTCGCCTCGGGGTGGAGCCGCTGGAGCGCCTGTGCGAAGACGTGGGCCGCCGAGTGGCGCAGCACGTCGAGGTACTCGTCGGACTGGTCGGTGACGATGACCAACTGGGCGCCGTCGTGGAGTTCGTCCTCCTTGGCGACGAGTTCGCCGTCGACGACCCCCGCGATGGTGTCCTTCCCGAGCCCGGGGCCGATCTCGTAGGCAGCGTCCTCGACCGTTGCGCCCTCGGGCACGGAGAGCTCCGAGCCGTCGGGTAGCACGACCGTGATCTCGCTCATAGACCACCTGATCAGCCGTGGGGATTAAGAGTTGACGCAACTCTCCGCGGGGCTGAGAGTGCCAGGTCGAAAGGAGGCTGATCCCCAGGAGAGAAGTCAGTTGAGGACAGTGGAGATCCTCACTTCGATAGGGAGTCTCGGTCGTTCTTACTGCTAGAGCCCCCTGATCAAGCGTACCTGAGTTTAAGGCCGAAGACGAAGGAACTGCTAGTAAGGAATGGGAGATTCGGGACCGCCGCCTAGAGACCCGTTCCGGATAGTAGGAACGTGATCAGGGGACTCCGCCGTATCCGTGAGGAAAGAAACTCGACGCACTGGGTGCAACCTCTATACAGTGCGGACAGACTCCAACATGTCAGGGCAGATTAGGAAAATGAATAGACCCGTATGAAGTATGGTTGAGGTGCGTCGTACAGTCATCGTCAAACTGGACGTGGACGATAGCGACGCGGCTCTCCTCCACGAAACCGTCAAGGAGTACTTGTGGGCGTGCAACTACGTCGTTCAAGACGCATGGAAAGACGACTATAAGCCTACTTCCAAGACTAAGCTCCACGACCGAACGTATTCAGACGTGCGTGAGCAGACGCACCTACAGGCAAACCTCGTTCAATCCGCACGCAACCGGGCCGCCGAAGCCATCAGAGGCGTTGTGGCCCGCTGGCAGAATGGAAAGAAGGCGTCGCAACCACACTTCACGACGCCATCAATCCGATACGACAAGCGAAGTGCGACGTTTCACGACGACTACGTATCCCTTTCCACGGTGAATGGACGTATCGAAGCCGAGTACGTCCTTCCACCGGAGGGAAACAACCCGCAGACGCAGTACTTCCGCAACAACGAGTACGAGATTACGGGTGCGACACTTCAGGACAGTGATGAGACGGGAACCTTTTTCCTCCATATCGGGATGAAGACCGATGTGGAGTCCGAGATACCGGATGAAGGCAACGCAGAGGGCAGGACAGTCCTCGGCGTTGACCTCGGTATCGAACAGATTGCCGTCACATCAACCGGCCGATTCTGGAACGGCGACTACCTCAGTCACCGTCGCCGGGAGTACGAGCGCGTTCGGGGCGAGCTTCAACGAACAGGTACGGAGTCGGCCCATCGAACCATCGAACAGATGGCTGGCCGGGAGACACGGTGGGTTGAGGACTATCTACACCGAACATCGAAAGCAATCGTCCATGAAGCCGTCACCCACGGGTGTGACCAGATAGCGTTCGAGGAGTTGACCGATATCCGTGATCGGATGCCTGGGGTAAAGAAGTTCCATGCGTGGGCGTTCCGCCGCTTGTACGACTATGTGGCGTACAAGGCCGAAGCGGAGGCGATCGGCACGACACAGGTGGACCCGGCGTACACGTCCAAGCGATGTTCCAAGTGCGGGACGACGCTGGACAAAAATCGTCCGTCTCAAGCGAAGTTCTGTTGCCAGAAGTGTGGGTACGAAGTCAACGCGGACTACAACGCGGCGAAGAACATCGGATTTCGGCTACTCCATGCGGGGCAAAAGTCTCCGCATGGAGGGGCGACATGTCACCTCGCCCTGAAGTCGGGGACGCTGAACGTGAATGGCGGCTACTCGCCTGCCTCAGAATAGGGGCCAGAACAGGAGTCCACCGACAATCTCCACCACAGAGGCGGAGTAAGGTGACGTACTCGTACTGCCTGAAAACCTGAAGAACGAGCGACCCAGATATACGGGACAGAATCATCGTGTTCACCACAGCATAGCCTGTGATAGAGACCACGAACAGGCCGTAACAGTGGTCTTACTTCATATTCACCTACGAGCCAACGGCCTGTGAGGGGTATAGAGGTAATCTCCGGAAGATCAGTCGCGCTACAGAGAAACTACTCCAGTGCGTCTCTTCCGGCTACCCGTTCCACGGCAAGCACGAGGGCCGCGCCCACACCGCCGGTCACCAGAAACACCACTATCGAAGAGTTCGTCCAGCCAGCAGGGAGTTCGCTGCCGGCCTGCACCACCGGCGCCCGGAGCGCGCCGACGACCAGCGCGACGAGGAACGTCATCGTCTCCGCCCGACGACGATCCAGTGCCCACTTCACGGCGTGGGAGACAGTGAACAGCCCGAACACACCGCCTGCAAGGAAGGTAACGATAGTCGCCGTCTCCGCCGGGAGACCAGTCGTATTCCCGCTGACGAGCGCGAGTAGGCCGTCGACGAATTTTCTCAGCTGTGTCACCATATATTCGTACTGTCCCAACAGGAGCAGGAGCAGCGAGCCGGAAACCCCCGGCAGGATCATCGCCGTCACCGCGATCGCGCCGGCGAGGAAGGTGACGGGGAGCGCGTGACCGAGAGCGCCCTCGGCCTGCCCCGAAAGGAGGAAGGCGACGCCGAAGCCGGCGATCCCGGCCGCCCAGCGCCCGCGCGTGTCGAGTCGCATCTGGCCGCGCAGCAGCCACGCCGAGGCGCCGATGAGGCCGAAGAAGCCGCCGAACGTCGCCGCCGGGTACGCCTCCATCGCGTGTTCGAGCACCCGAGAAACGGTGACGACGGCGCTCGCGATACCCAACCCCAGCGCGGCGAGGAAGAGGCCGTCCATCTCGCGGAACGCCGCGATCCCCTCGCTACGCCGGTCGGGGAACGGGGTCCCGAGCACGGAGAGCACGCGGTCCGGTTCGACGGCGGTGACCGCGCCGATCAGCCGGGGGTAGATCCCCGTCAGCAGCGCGATCGTCCCGCCCGAGACGCCCGGCACCGCGTCGGCGGCACCCATCGCGATCCCGCGAAGGTAGACGCCGAGCGTCTCGCGAACCCCCATCAGTCGAGTGCGGGGACCGTGACGCGCGGGGCGGTACCGGCCGCACCGGCGTCGAGGCTGTCAGTCGTGTCGCCGGTCGTTCCGTCGGTGGTCCGGTCCGAATCGGGGAGCGGCAGTTCGCTCGGGCCCGTGAGGCTGGAACTGTTCGTGTCCGTGGTGTTGTCGGACGTGTTACCCGACTCGTTCGCACCCTCGGGTGCCTGCGTTCGCGGTTCGAGCGTCACCTGCGTCGGCTCCTCGTCGACGCCCAGCACCTTCCCCTCGGACACGTCGAACTGTTCGCCGTACTGGATGGTGTAGCCGCTCTCGTTGGTCGTCGACGGTGCGGTGACCGTGTAGTTCGAGGTCGCACGCACGCTGACGTTCGTGTAGCCGTTCTCCGGCCCGAACTCGTCGTAGCCCGTCGTCGAGTACGGCAGCGTCATCGTGAACTCGCCGTTCTCGTCGGTCTGGGCGTGCTGGGTGTAGACGAACGTCTCGTTCGAGCCCGGCATCCGCATCTGAACCGAGGCGGTCACCTCGGTGTTGGCGGGCGCGTTCGAGCCCTCGATCGTCGCCCCGGGGACCTTCTCGAAGGTCTTGACCCACGACGGCGTCGTCGTCGACTGCTGGTAGATCAGGCCGTAGAGCCCGTCGCCGCTCATCGCGGCCTGTCGCCGGTCGTTCAGCTGGAACTGCTGGTTCTGGTACGTGCTCGCCTTCACCAGTCGGTAGTGCTCCAGTGCGGGGACGTCCTCGCTCGGGAACGGCCCGATGCCGCCGACCTGCGCGGTGGGGTCATTCGCCGCTGCCTCGCGTGCGGCGCTCATGTTGGGGTAGCGCTGGAGCAGCCCCTCGTCGGAATCGACGGCCGGGACGCCCTGAGAGGTGTCCCAGTCGAGGACGAACGGCTGGGCGCTCTGTGCGGAGCCGTGGTAGCGGTAGAGCCGCACCATCAGGCTCTCGTAGTAGCGCTGGTGGTACACCTGCGAGAACTGCTCGGCGTACACCTGGCCCTGGGGCGTCTCGTTGAGCTGGTAGACGCCCGTGGCGAAGTCGCCGTAGGAGACGTTCTCGTCGTCGTAGAACGTCACCGGCGCGCTGAACTTGTCCGTGACGGAGGCCATCTGGTAGTCGACCATCACGTAGCGGGTCTCCTCACCCTCGCCGGCGCGGGCGTCGAGCACCTGCTGGGCCCGCGTCTCGTTGGGCGCAAGCAGGTAGTTCGCGGCGTTGGTCGCGCCCTGCTGGAACGGGTTCGCGTTCGGGATCCGCTCGGCGCCGGTGGTGATCCAGTGGCCGTAGTCCCACCACGACATCACACCGTAGGCGCCGTCGGGGTAGTCGTAGTCGTCGACCCGGTCGTACTTCCCGTAGTACTCCATCTCGTCGGCGTTACCGGCCCCGCCGAGGTTCCCCTCTTCGGGGGTGTTGTTCTGCATCCAGTCGAAGGTAGGCTGCCACGCGAGCACGGCGCCCGGGCCGGTGCTGTTACCGACTTGCACCGAGGTCGCGGTGTTCGTCCCGGCGGAGGTCTGGGTCCCGCCCAGCGTGATCGGCACCGCGAGGACGGGCGCAGCGATCAGCAGCAACACCGCGGCGACGGTGAGCACCTGGTGACCCTCGAACTCGTCGACGAAGGCCACGGCCGCGGCGAGCAGCCCTGCCGCGAGCACCACCGCGATCAGCGCGTAGTCGAACAGCAACAGGCCGATGACGACCGGGACGGCGGCCAGCCCGACTGTTCGCGCCTCCACGTCGGTCGTCGACAGCGCGGCGTCGAAGTCGAGGTAGTCGAGCACGCGCGCGAACAGGTACGCGTTCGCGACGACGACGACGATGGCGAGGTAGTAGTTGAAGCGCACCTGGGTGAAGGCCATCGAGGTGATGAACGCCGCCCAGACCACGAACAGCAGGTCGGTCGGCTCGTAGCGCGCGATGAACGTCGCCCCGGCGATCAGCGCCGAGACGACGAGCAGGCCGATCAGCTGGCCGTTGACCCCGAAGAGGTCGCCGATGATGCTCGGCAGCGGCGTCAGGAAGATCAGGCCGATGGCGAGCGCGCTGCCGCCGAGGTACTGGTACGCGCGCTGGCTCCCGTCGCGCAGGAGCGGCCGGATGTGCATGAGCACGACGCCCAGCAGGCCGCTGAAGAACGTGAGGCCGTACTCGAACACGATCCGTTCGGAGGCGGAGTTCAGCCCGTACTGGCTGATCGAGTTCTGGCTGATGAACGGCTGGGCCTCGGAGATGGTTCGGGTTCCCGCACTCGCACTGAACCCGACGATTTGGAGGAGGTTCCCGGTGATACTCCCGAACAGTCCTGAAGCGACTACGGAGAGGAGGAGCGAGAGTACAGCGGCGATCCCGACGACTGCTGCAGGGTAGTAGGTGATCTCGATGTCTTCCTGTTCCCAGTAGCGTGCGAGCCACGCGAGGAATGCCGCGCCCACGGCGACCGCGATCGCAGCGAGGGGCTGGAGAAGCGAGTGAGCAGTCGTGCCAAAGCCAACTGTGTCAATGATGAGGATGCTGAAGACTGCCGCCGTGGTCATCGAGACGACAGTTGCGAAGGTGATCGGTTCTGCCGTGTCGCCGTGGAACACGGAGCTCGTGATTGCGAGGGCAGCGAACAGGCCAAAGATCCCGACGAGGAACACGGCAGGAGGCCAGACCCAAAGGAACAGGCCGACGAGAACACCAGCGAAGACCGACCAAATTAGGGGTTCGCGGATTGTCTCTGGGCTTCGGTTCTCAACGAGTTCCTCGTAGACGACTTCCCAGACGGGCATGGTTCGCTTTGCCGCCGCGACGGCGCCGAACAGGCCGACCATCGCGAGCGCCATGAAGAACGGCTCGGCGGCGTTGTGGTCGGCGGCGCCGACGAGGGTACGCTGGAGGAACCCACCCGGGATGAGGGCGAGAAGCCCGACGCCGAACAGGCCGCCGAGGCGGTTCCCGAAGCGCTTCCCGAGCAGGTAGACCGGCACTACCGCGAGCGCACCGAACACTGGCGGTGCGACAAGGAGAGCTTTGCCGACGAGGGCATCAGAAGGCGAGCCGAGGCCGACAACGAGGGCTGCAAGGGCGATCAGTTGGTCGTAAAGGGTACCGAACTGCCCTGCGAACCGCCCGACTGGGAAGCCAGTCCAGATGTCGAACGGCATTACTCCGGGGAAGTTCTCAACGGAGTACATCGTCTGCCGGAGGTGGTACCAGGCGTCGTTACCTGAGAAGTACACCTCACCGTTCTGGAGGAAGTTGGAGTAACTCTGCATGCGGACCCAGAACATCCACGCCGCCGCGAGGAGGAGGGCAGGGACGTGGTACCAGTCCTCCGCGGTGTCGCGGAACGACTGGCGTAAGTCGTCGCTTTCGCTGCGCGAACTCATTGGGGTGAATCGTGCCAAAACGGGGATAAGGTTTGTGTATCGGTGTAGCTAGCCGTGATCATAACCCGGGTGCTTTTTGCGGACGTCACGACTATCGGGCGGTAATGAAGGTCTCCGTGGTGGTCTGCACGTACTCGATGGATCGGTACGAGGTGTTCTGCGATGCTGTCGATAGCGTGCTTGAGCAGACTTACGAGCCGCTAGAGGTCGTGTTGGTCGTCGACGGTAACAAAACCGTCCATGAGCACGTGCAAGAGGAGTACGGCGGCGTTGAGAACGTCGTTATCCACAACAATGACGAGAACCACGGTATCTCCTACAGCAGGACAAAGGGTGCTGAGCTCGCGTCCGGGGAAATCGTCGCGTTCATCGACGATGATGCGACCGCGGAACCGGGCTGGGTAGAGCAGCTCGTTGCGGTGTACGAGGACACCAACGCCATCGCCGTTGGTGGTGACGTAAAGCCAGACTGGCAGACCGATCGACCAGACTTCTTTCCCGAGGAGTTCTACTGGCTCGTCGGCGTCGTCGAACCAGGGTTCGCGGAGGACGGTGAGGAAGTACGGAACACGTACGGCTCGAACATCTCTTACCGGCGCGAGGAGTTCTTAGAGGTCGGGGGGTACGACCCGAACACCGGCCGGAAAGGTGATCGACACCTGCAGGCCCACGAAGCACCGGTCGGAATCCGGCTGCTGGAGACGTACGGCCAGGGGATGCTGTTCACCGAGGACGCGGTCGTCCACCACAAGCTGTTCGAGTACCGTGGGGAGTTCGACTGGCTGGTCTCCCGATCGTTCTGGCAGGGCTACTCCAAGCGCGTGATGGACCTACTCTACCCGGACGCGCCGGACGACAAGAGCGCGTACCTGAGGCAGTTGCTGACGGAGCGTGTCCCGGGCCGGGTGAAAGGACTGGTTCGCCGACCATCGATCCCGGCAGTGAAGCAACTACTGGCAATCTTTGTGTTCACTGGAGCGGTGGGGCTGGGATATCTGTACGCGATTCTGACTCCAAACGTGGTCAAGAAGGCTAACGCGTAGGCCCTGGCACGTCCTCACGTTTCTCGCCGAGGAGGAATTCGTAGTAGTAGCCTAGGCCTCGACAGGCGAGCATTGCGATCGAGAGAAACGCGAACGCGAGGCGGGTGAACGCGGAGTCGGGAGCGTCTTCGTCGTCGTCGCCGGGGCCGCTGGGGGTCGGCGGAATACCAGGCTTGCCGAACCGGTCGGGGTAGTAGCGCTGCTTCTGACAGAAGCCGCGGCCGACGCGGACGTTCTTCTTTGCTAGCGCCTCGAAGGAGGTTCTCGCTGGATGGTAGACCACGGCGTCCTCGGCGTACCCCTGCTCGTAGCCGGCCTCGTGGACGCGCTCGCCGAACTCCCGGTCGCCGCCGGAGATGAGTCGAGCGTCGAACGTCCCCACCTCCTCAAAGACTTCGCGGCGTACGAGCAGCGCGCACGTGGGTGCGTAGTGTTCGGTTTCGAGGTACTGCTCCACGGGGAACCCTGTTCGGGCGTTGTACCGACCGACGATCGTGTCCTGGGGGAGCGTGAGCTCGACGTTGCAGCCGAGATAGTCGGCATCCTGTTCGTCCATGGCCCGAAGGGCGGTTTCGAGCCAGTCGTCGCCGACGGTCTCGTCGGCGTCGATAAAGCCGAGTACGTCGCCGTCGGCGTGCCGGATGCCCTTGTTTCGGGCGGCGTAGGAGCTCTGGATCTCGTCTTCGACGAGGAGGTGGACATTTTCGTGGTCTTGGGTGTAGTTCCGGATTACGTCGCGGGTGTCGTCGGTGGAGCCATTGTCGACGACGAGGATTTCGTGGTCGTCGTGGATCTGGACGACCAGCGCGTCAAGCGTGTCGGCGATGCCTTCAGGATCGTTGTAGACGGGGGCAACGACAGACACCGCGAGAGGGTGGGGCGTATTCATTAGTAAGGGTTATCCACGGATATCCACCCGCGGAAACTATATCACGAGTTGTAGGCCGGTCCACCTTCAAAACCGTTTCCTGTCACAGGCGGAACGGTCGGTCAGCCTTATTAGGCGAACACTCCTCAGAGTGCCGTATGTCCGGAGAGAACTCGCCCAGCGTCGCAGTGGTCGTTTTAGATACGCTCCGCGCAGACGCATTCGAGGAACACTTCGAGTGGGTTCCCGGCGTCAGGTACGATAACGCGTGGTCAACTTCACACTGGACGGTCCCTGCCCATGCGTCCCTTTTCACCGGGCGATATGGAAGTGAAGTAGGCGTCCATGGGAAGAGCAAGAACCTCGACTGTCCCGACGCGACACTTGCCGAACGCCTCCAGGATGCAGGCTGGACAACACGTGGATACTCGAACAACGTCCATGTCTCGCAGTGGTTCGACTTTGATCGGGGGTTTGAGGAATTTCATCACGATTCCTTTAGCGACGATGCGGACTTCAACTGGGCAGAGTTCATCTTCGAACATCGAGGTGACGGGGCGAGTCGCTACTTGGACCTCCTCCGCCAAATACGTGAAAGCGATGCGCCGGTGCTTCCGACACTTTGGCAGGGTGCCTGTATCAAACTCAAGGACTTCGGCGTCCTTCCCAAGACGGACGACGAAACTGGTATCGAAGCCGTCACAGACTGGGCAGAGTCAATTGCGTGGAACGAACACGAGTTCCTCTTCGTGAACCTCATGGAGGTCCACGGGCCCTACGAAGCCCCTGAATCCTACCGGACAGTTGAGCCGACACAGCAGGACGGAATCTGGTCGGTAGTGACCGGCGAGCAAGACGCTGACGCTGACCATCTCCGTGCTGCGTACAGTGACTGCGCACGTTACCTTTCAGATTCCTACCATGATCTCTACCCGCAACTGGCCGAGGCGTTCGACGTCGTGATCACGCTCGCCGACCATGGTGAGGCGTTCGGCGAGTACGGCGGCTGGGAGCATACGCCCGGCCTTTGGCCAGCTGTGACGCACGTTCCCCTTGTCGTTGACGTGACCGGAGACGCACCCACACCGATAGAGACCGAGTGCCCCGTCTCACTTATGGACGTCCACGAAACTGTGTGTGCGTACACCGGAATCAAGACGGGCAGAGAGACGCACGGTCGCTCTCTTCTTGGCGACCACTTTGACGCCGACTACCACCTCCTAGAGACACACGGTATGCTGGAGAAGGCTCTTGTCCGTCTGCGCAACGAGAACGTATCCGAACAGACGCTCAACGCGTTTGACGTGGAGCTGCACGCAATCGCGGGACAGGACGGATACTCGTTCGAGACTTACACTGACGGCATCGTGGACCATAACGGCGGCGTCTCGGATGCTGCTTCCGTTATCGAACAACTCGCGGCAGATCTCGAAGCGCGTGACGTTGAGGGGAGCTCGGATGTCCCTGACCGCGTTGAGGAGAACCTGAAGGACCTTGGCTACGTATGAGTGGCGGTCAGCCTATCACGCTCTCGATTAGCGCCTCGTAGCGTTCGACACTCCGCTCGGTCGAGAACTCTCGTGCCCGTGAGCGGAGGGTCTCCACGTCTAACGGGTCGTTGAGTGTCCGTTCGAGGGCGTCCGCCATCCGCTCAACATCGCCGACGGGGGAAAGCGGGCCGTATTCGCCGTCCGCAAGTATCTCCGTAGGCCCCGTGCAATCCGTTGAGACGACCGGACAACCACAGCCCATCGCCTCAACAATCACCATTCCGAACACTTCAGTCTTCGAAGAGAGCGCGAATACATTGGCATTCGACATATATGGGTAGACATTGTTGACGAAGCCTGGGAGATCAATGTCCTCGGCGACATCCATCGAGTCCGCATATTCGACAAGTGCTTCGTGTTCCGGACCATCTCCGATCAGGACCAGGCGGGCCTCGCGCTTTTCGCGGAGGGAGGCGAACGCGTCAACGAGTGTCCGGAAGTCTTTCTCGGGGGCATGTCGTCCAGCGCTCACGACTACGGGGACATCGGCGTCAGCACCGAACCACGGGTGGTCGGGAGCGGGATTCTCTTGATCATAGAACGACTTGTCAAGTACGGGGTTGTAGATAACGCGGCTGCGGTCAGCCGGCACACCGAGTTCGCACCGGACGTATTCGAGAACATCTCGACTGACACAGACAACCCCATCTGCTCGGCTGTACGCTTGCCGAACAAGGATGCGGAGAACGCGGCGTTTCAGACCAGGGTCCATTTTCCGGAGGATGCTGTGGTGTGTGCATATGAGGGCGGGTGGGTTGCGAATCGTTCGAGTCACAAGTCCCGCGATACCGTTCACGTGCGCGCCCATACTGATACACACGTCAGTTCCAGCGTCGACGAGGTGTCGTCTGAACGGGAGCGCGCTTGTAAGCACTCGATCGGCGGCGAGATCGACAACATGAACGTCATCACAAACCTCGTTAAGAAGGTCGCCTTCCGCAGATACGAGTACAAGCGAGACATCATTACCCGCGTCCGCGAGACCATTCGCAAGATTGACCGTTACCCGTTCAAGCCCACCAACTCGAAGCGTGTTCGCGTAGATAGAAATGCCGACCACGTCACTCCACCGCCTGGTGGTCGTTCATAGCTTCTGAACAGGTCTCGATAGCGTTCACGTGATAGCGCTACCGGCGGAGAGCATACGATTGCTTCGGTCTGCAATTCAAGAAAAGTCGTTTGGAAGACGACTGTTTAAATGTGTCTCCATCAAAGGGAGCATGATGGACTTGAGTAGCGCCCCGAGACGGGCCCTCCGGAAGCTACGGATGGACGGCCTCAGTGAATTACTCACCGAGGGGAGAAATACCCTCCTTGTCGATGTCCTCTTCTATCGA
Source organism: Halolamina litorea (assembly GCF_026616205.1). Lineage (NCBI taxonomy): Archaea > Methanobacteriati > Methanobacteriota > Halobacteria > Halobacteriales > Haloferacaceae > Halolamina > Halolamina litorea. The sequence continues at coordinate 871,581 of NZ_JANHGR010000001.1, read as the reverse complement.
GGCCTCTATCACCGCGCCCTCCTCAACCGTATCGACACTGAAACCCAAGACGACCTCCGGAGTCACCCCAATTACGTCCGATACGAGGAAAGCAACGCACGTGTGAAGTATAAGGGCGGGAATGGGCTTGGAGATGACGGCGAGCGGTACGACGTGAGCGACCGGTTCGTCTGCGAACTCAACAATTCATGGCTCCTCGGCCCTGTTGGACCAGCGCTCACTGCAAGAGGGAACGTCGTTCTTGAGAGCGTCGGTGCACCCTTCCTCTTCCCACGTCGCGTGGGTGTAGGTCTTGCACAATCAATGGACGAAAACGGGATTTGGCGGACACTAAACGCACTATCCGGGGATGTCACGCCAGACCGACGCTTCGATACCGCGGCGTTCGCCGTGCCACCCTGGGCGAACTACTACCACTGGACCGTAGAGTGTCTGATACGTGTGCGCTTGCTTGAACGCCATGGCGATGCGACCGGAACATACCCGACACTCCTCGTCCCCGAGGATCGCTCCGCGTGGATGGACGAAACACTCGGTATGATCGACTACGCAGGTCCGGTCGCGGGCTTCGGTGGAGGCATTGCGGCCGTTGATACCCTCGTATTGCCCACGTTTCCGGACCCAACGCCTGCGGAGTGTCGATGGCTCCGTGAGCGGATGCGTGCCGGCACTGCCGCCGATGTTGGGAAATCCCGAGAACGCGTATATATCGCCCGCGACGATGCGACCGTCCGCCGCGTCTCGAATCAGGACGCCGTTGAGCGTGTTCTCAAACGGTACGGCGTCGAGACCTTCCTGCTTGGCGAACTGAGTGTCCGTGAGCAGGTGGAACTATTCTCGAACGCCGAACTCGTAGTGGCACCCCACGGTGCGGGCCTGACAAACATCCTTTACAGTGACGATCTCACGGTTATCGAGCTATTTGGCAAGAAGACAGTTGCGACCTTTGACCGTATTGCGGAGAACATGGATCATGAGTATCAGTATCTCCAGTGCCAACAGGACGGCATTGATATTCGTGTGGACATCGATCGGCTTGATCAGAAATTGAATAGTGTAGTTAGCTAAGATAGGCGGGGAACGAATAGCTCACAGGTATCCTAAGTTTTCGAGGCGGCTTTCGACATCCACGGAATCGGTCTCAGATTCAGGTTCCGGTGCCTCAGGATCATACATGCCGGTATCTTCAGCAGTGGTCTTTACCCAAGGAACCTCTCGCATACACGGTAGCGGACAACCGATAACGTGACGATAGAAACCGTACTCACCGAACGCTTCACCGTGGTCTGCTGTGATCACCACGTCCTCCGCATTGAGGTTCTCCAGAAGTCGCTCGACCTCATCGAGAACGAGCCTGAGATGATCTAAGTATTCCCTGTAAGCCTCCGCTCTCGTAACGTCCCTGGACCGTAGCGAGTCGAACGGGCGGACCAGGTCATCGCTGTCGGCTAACGGGAACGGGTCATGTGGGTACATATAGTGGACGAGCAGTCGATCGCTAGAGCGCTCCCTGCCCGCTTCGATCGCCCGGTCAGTGGTGTACTTCGGGTGAACCCACGAACCGGCGTTACCGTCGATCATCCACTCTGATGAGTTGTCGAACTCCGCCCGCCAGAGCTCCTCGAGATAGGCAAAGTCCTCAGGGTCGACCACGTCGTACTCAGACGGGCCGAACGGCATAGCTGCATGTCCCGTCTCGCCACCGTGACCCAAAACCCGATCAGTATACCCGTTCCCGGATACGTAGGCGGTCCGTTCGATCTCTTCTCGGTAGTCAGTATCGAAAGTGTGGTTCATCCACTCGAACGACGTGCTCCCGACGGAGTTGATCGTCTCGTCAACCGAGACAAAATCATACTCTTCGGAGACTTCGCGCAGGGCGTCGACTCGGCAGGCGTCGAGGATGATCAGGGCGTCCCAGTCGTGGTCGTAAACGTTCGTTCCATACGGCCACCACTTCGTAAGGCTCAGAAAGCAAGCGACGTAGAGGTAGTATATCGGACGGAAAACGCGTGACGACCAAGTTTTGTCCGTGTCCTTGATGTTAGACGCACTTTGAGAGAGCCACTCCGTGAAATCGACTGCTATTAAGCGGAGTACCGTGGTGTCCTGTTTATGCTTGACGGATAGATAGGTCGCCGGTGCACATAGATCTGGAATGTGACGGTCAAGTCCCGATACGACTAGACGTTGCTTTTCTGTTCTTACCGAAGTATACAAATGTAGTCGCTCGGATTCACATTCATGGGTCGACCGAACGTTCTTCTCGTCGTTCTCGACAGCGTACGCGGCAAAAATGTCGGCCACCTCGGATATCCACGGAACACGACGCCGAACTTGGACGATTTCGCCGAACAGGTGACGACTTACACGAACGCGCGATCTCCCGGAATTCACAGCATCTCCAGTCACGTCAGCATCTTCACCGGTTATCACGTCGCAGAACACCGTGCGACATCACATGGTGCAAGGATTTCACAGGGGCATACAATATGGGAGACACTTGCGGATGAGGGCTACCGAACGGGACTGTTTACACCTAATTCGATCGTCGCAGAATCCTCGAACCTCTCTTCGTTCTTTCAGAGAGTCGTCGGCCCGAAGCGTCAGGAACTGTTGTTTCCCGAAGCCCTCGGCCCCGAGGGAGTAGATGGGGACCCCAGCTACGTCAAGTACATGCTCGAAAGCCTGCATAGTGACTCCCCGCTCAAGGCGGTTTTAAACGGCCTGTCCCGTGAATTCGGCCGTTCTCAAGGGGCTCATGACCCCAAACGGGAGCACGGTGGTAAGTACGTCGACGAATTTGACTCCTGGAGAGAGTCCCAAGAAGACCCGTGGGCGGCTTGCATCAACCTCATGGATGCACATTACCCGTACATCCCACAAGACCAGTTCGCAGAGTGGGGTGGAGGGGGAAAACTCGAAGAACTCCACCGCGAGGCGATGGGCGGGCCGCTCACGACACAGTATCTCGGAGACAGGCCGTTCTGGGAACTCGAAGCGACCGAGAGCCTGTACGACGACTGTATTAAGCAGGCGGACGCGTATTTCGGGCAACTGTTGGATCGGCTGGAATCGGCCGGTGAACTCGATGATACATTAGTGGTGGTGACTAGTGATCATGGGGAGGGCTTCGGGGAGTACAGCGTGCTAAACGACGCGGTACGACTTATCGATCACAGCTGGGGTATCGGCGACGAAGTGTCTCACGTACCGCTAGTCGTTAAACATCCAGGCGAAGATACTGCCGAGATAATCGAGACCCCTGCCTCGCTTACGGAGTTCCCCACTGTCGTCGAAGATGCAATAGCGGGAGAGAGAACGAAGTTCATCCCGCAAGAAGGCCACACGCTCACGACATCCTACAGGATCGAGAAACCAGGGGACGAACTTCCGGTCTCGAAGGAAGACCGAGAGCCGTATTTCGGTCCGTGGCACGCCGTATGTCGTGACCTAGGGGGGACAGTTTACGTGGACGCAGTTCGAAACGATGATCGGGCACGGTACCGCACAGACCGGGACAGCGAACGAAACGACAAAACAGCAGTGGATCGGGACTTTGTAGACACGACCATTCAGGAACTATCTGACGCCGGGATTATGGAAGGTGAAAAAGAGATCAATCAAGACGTGGAACAACGTCTTCACGAACTGGGATACAAGTAGTACTCCGAGGGCCTGGCTGAGGTAACCGAAAAGGAGACCTTATTGGGCTTTCACCCCGGTGTGCGAGTATGCGGCTGGGCCAGACCTCCATTATCCACTTCGCATCTCGTTTTGTCGCGTCCGCATCCGGGTTCGCCGCAACGGTGTTTATCGGTCGGATACTCGGGTCAGGCGGTCTCGGGACGTACTACCTGATCCTCTCCCTCGTCGCGTGGTTGGGCATCGCAGTGAAGATGGGGGTTCCCAGTTCGATTACGAAGCGGATTAGCGAAGGGACGGACGACGCCGCATATGCGGTCGCAGGAACGTCAATCAGTATCCTTCTCTTCGTAGTAGTCTCGGCTCTCGTCCTCTTGTTCCGTGAGCAAGTAAACGAGTACATCGGCCATCCGGCTGCAGTGATCGTCGTCCTGTTCCTAGGGGTGAACCTGGCACAATCGATCACCAATTCCGTTCTCAGAGGACAGCACTTGGTCCACATTTCAGGCGTCTTCACACCAATCCGAACGGGTTCCAGAAGCATCGTTCAGATCATTGGTTTACTGAGTGGCTTGGGACTCACAGCGCTATATATCGGCTACACTGCTGGCTATGTGCTTGTCGCTCTTTTCGGTCTCTGGGTTGCTCTCAAGAATTTCCAGAACATGAGGCTCCCCAATCGGAAACACTATCGAGAACTCATATCATACGCCAAGTTCTCGTGGATCGGGTCGCTTCGGTCCCGGGCGTTCAACTGGGTTGACGTAACTATCCTTGGGTTCTTTGTTTCACAATCTGTTATAGGGATTTACACAGCGGCATGGAATATTTCGGTTTTCCTGATACTGTTCGGTGGGTCACTGAGCCAGACACTATTCCCGGAGATGAGTTCGTTGTCGGCCGACGAAGACTCCGAAGCTGTCGCTGATCTCTTTGAAACAGCCCTCGCTTTCAGCGGTCTGATCCTGATCCCCGGCCTGATCGGAGGAACACTCCTTGGAGAACAGCTGCTCCGTATCTACGGTGATGAGTTCTCGCAGGGTGGAACTATCCTCTCGGTGCTCATCGTCGCTACTCTGATTCAGGGGTATCAGCGCCAGTTCACGACGACTTTAAACGCACTTGACAAGCCGGAGATTGCGTTCCGAATAAACGCGGTCTTCATCGCAGCAAACGTGATTTTGAATCTCAGTTTGATACCATACTTCCAGGTTATTGGTGCAGCAGCAGCAACGGCAACCGCCGTTGCTATCAGTCTGGTTGCGGCCCACTACATGCTTTCGTCGCTAATCGACTACTCTATCCCATTCGGAGAGATTGCACGACAGTGGGGTGCTGCAGCAGTAATGGGTGTTGTCGTAGCGTTAGGACGACGAGCCGAAACCACATACATCGACTTCAGCTACGAGTTCGTGACAGTACTGATACTCGTAATCCTCGGGGCAGGAGTATACTCCGTCTCACTATTCGCACTCTCTGGCCGTTTCAGGAAAACGGTTATTGACAATCTTCCGTCCCGACTCTCACAAATATCTGTGTAGACGAATAGCTAAGGTTAGGCGGCGCTCTCTTCAGTCTGCAACCGCTCCTCCGCCTCGTCCCGGTCCTCTGGATACCCGACGTCGATCCGCCACCCTTCCATCGGGATCGCGTCGATAGTTCGCCCACTCTTGATCAGCAGATCGATTGCGTCAGAGAGCTCGTACTCGTCACGATCGGATGGCTGGACCAATTTACACGCGTGGAAGATCGCCGGCGAGAAGGTGTAGAAGCCGGTCATCACCAGATTGCTCGGCGGATCCTCGGGCTTCTCCACAACTTCTTGGATCTCGCCGTAGTCGTTCGTGTCACAGACGCCGTAGCGACTCGCCTCCTCATACGGCACCTCTTCGACGAGGAATGCCGCGTCGGCGCGATCCTCCTGCTGTCGGCTCACCACGTCCTCCAAGTTCGCTTGGAAAATGTTGTCGCCTAGCATCAGCATGAAGTCCTGATCGACGTGCTCCTCCGCCTTCAACAGCGCATGAGCCAGTCCGTCCTGCTCGCGCTGGTGGGCGTAGGTGATCGGCACCCCCTCGAACTCGTCGCCGAAGTGGCTGATGATGTTCTGTTTCTTGTAGCCGACGATGACCACGAGCTTCTCGGTACCGAGCTCTACCAACTGCTCAAAGCAGTGCGTAAGAATCGGTTTACCGGCCACTTCGACCATTCCCTTCGGTTTATCCTCAGTCAGCGGGCGGAGACGCGTTCCCTCGCCAGCCGCGAGAACTACTGCTTGCATGGTTCTGACTTGCCGGGGCGTACTCAAATACCTTTAGCAAACCCTTGAGATCACAGACGAAACCGATTATCACCCTCGACTACCATCACAACCGTATGAACGTATCCATCGTCGGCTCTGGCTACGTCGGCACCACCATCGCCGCCTGCTTCGCCGATCTCGGCCACGGCGTCGTCAACATCGACATCGACCAGTCGATCGTCGACGCCATCAACGCCGGCGACGCGCCGATCCACGAGGAGGGCCTCCCCGAACTCGTTGACGCCCACGCGGGCGCCGACGGCACCGGCCGCCTGCGCGCGACCACCGACTACGACGCCGTCCTCGACACCGACGTGACGTTCCTCTGTCTCCCGACGCCGCAGGCCGAGGACGGGAGCATCGACCTCTCGATCATGCAGGCCGGCGCCGAACAGCTCGGCGAGACCCTCCGCGAGAAGCAGGATCGCCACACCGTCGTCGTCAAGAGCACCGTCGTTCCCGGCACGACCGAGGAGCGCATCGCTCCACTCCTGCAAGAACCGAGCGAGAACGAGGATGGCGCCGATGTCGGCGTCGGGATGAACCCCGAGTTCCTTCGAGAAGGCACGGCAGTCCACGATTTCCGTCACCCCGACAAGGTTGTCCTCGGCGCCGACGACGACGGGACATTGGCCGACATGCAGCGTGTATTTGCGCCACTACTCGACGAACACGACGCGCCAGTCGTCGAGACCGACACTCGAACTGCCGAGATGACGAAGTACGCGAACAACGCCTTCCTCGCGTCGAAGATTTCCCTGATCAACGACCTCGGGAACATCTGCAAGCAGTTCGGCATCGACGCCTACGAGGTCGCCGACGCGATCGGGCTTGACGACCGAATCGGCGAACAGTTCCTCCGCAGTGGGCTCGGCTGGGGCGGCAGTTGCTTCCCCAAAGACACTCGCGCGATCATCCACGCCGCCGAGGAGACGGGCTACGAGCCGCCGATGCTCCACGCCGCGATCGAGGTCAACGACGGTCAGCCCGAACGCCTACTCGACCTCCTCGACGAACACCTCGACGTCGACGGAAAGCGCGTCGCCGTGCTGGGACTCGCGTTCAAGCCCGGCACCGACGACATCCGGAACGCGCGCTCGATCCCCGTGATCGAGGGCCTCCAGAAACGGAACGCCTCCGTTGCCGCGTATGACCCCGTCGCCGCCGACGAGATGCGCGAGCGGTTCCCCGAGATCGAGTACGCCGCCAGTGCCGCCGACGCTCTCGACGGCGCCTGCGCGGCCCTGATCGTCACGGAGTGGGACGAGTTCTCCGCACTCGACGAGGAGTTCGAGGCGATGGCACGAAAGCTCGTCGTCGACGGCCGCCGCGTCGATCTCCCCGTAGAGGAGCGCGGGCTGGAGTACGAGGGCCTCACGTGGTGAATTGAGTAGCCAATCTGGAGGCCTGACGTTCGTCAGCAGTCTCAAGCAACCTTGCTGTCTAGTGGGTGAGCAGGCGTCATAGTCAGCAAGAGGAAGTATTCTGCTGACTGAGCGCTCCTTGTCCCTTGATCCGGAACTTCATAATCGGATTCCGGCCCCGCAAGTGCTGTCCCTGTGGGTATCTACAGATGAATACTGCCGCTGGCGTCGTCGCCCACGACGCCGGATTGTCAATAGTCGACTATACAGCGGGTACAAGACTCTACGGCGATGTTTTCGCGAGTCAGTCGAGACACGCCGAATTCCAAAACCGCACAAGGGGAACCGATTATGAAGCGTTTGCCTCCTGATTTCGCGCCGTGTGCCAGCCATCGATATTTGCGGAATTACCTGCCTTCGCACTCGTAGAGGCATCTTTCGCTTGATTCCCGTCTCGAACGGGACGATCCTGATTAGCGTTTCCACGAAGTTTGATACACTTCTTGCGGGGATACTGGCCGATTATGACGGTCCGTAGCAGGCGTTTCACGGGTATCCGGGTTTCATAATCGCCCCTCGTCATGCGGTTTCCCCTAATTTGGGGACACCAACACTTCCCGAGAAGCCCTCACTCCAAGTAGAAGCCTTTTCACACCGCCCCCAACCACACGAACACGAGATGCCCGACCGCGAGTCCGTCACCGTCCTCCTGCCCACCTACGACGAGGCCGCCACCATCGGCGACTGCGTCGACGACTTCCGGGCGGAGGGGTTCGACGACGTGCTCGTGATGGACGGCGACTCCGACGACGACACGCGCGAGCTCGCCCGTGAGGCAGGCGCACGCGTCGAGATACAGTCGGGGGCCGGCAAGGGCCAAGCGGTCCGCGAAGCGGTCCGCGAGCACATCGACCGGGAGTACGTGCTGATGGCCGACGGCGACGGGACCTACCTCGCGGAGGAGGCGGACCGGATGCTCGCGCCGCTGGACGACGGCTACGAACACGTGATCGGCGATCGGTTCGCCGACATGGAGGAGGGGGCCATGACCCGGCTGAACCAGGTCGGGAACAAGCTCACCAACCGCCTGTTCAGCCTGATCCACGGGGAGGCGTTCGAGGACATCCTGAGCGGGTACCGGGCGTTCAGCCGAAGCTCTTTCGGCCGCCTGCGGCTCTCGGCGGACGGCTTCGGCATCGAGACGGAGATGGCCGTCGAGTGTGCCAAACACGACATCCCGACGACCGTCGTGCCGATCACCTACCTCGAACGGCCGGCGGGGTCGAACACGAACCTCCACCCGATCAGGGACGGGAGCATCATCTTCCTCGAACTGTTCCGGCGGGCGAAGACGAACAACCCCCTGTTCTACTTCGGCAGCGTCGGCGTCGTGTCCGGGCTCGCGGGGACGCTGATCGCCGCGTACGTCGCCGTCGAGTGGTTCATTTATGAGATTCCCCACCAGATCTGGGCGCTCGCCGGCGCGGCGGGGATCCTGCTGGGGGTGCAGCTGCTCATGTTCGGCGTGCTCTCGGACCTGATCCTCACGCTGCACCGCGAACAGCTCGACCGGATCGAGGCCATCGACGAGGACGGGGCGTGAGCCCGTGGGCCACGGCCGGCGCGTTTTTCCGCGCTCGCACCCGAGACACGGGCATGACCGACTACACGACCGTCTCGATCCCGACCGAACTCGCCGACCGAGTCGACGAGACGATCGAGGGGACCAGCTTCTCGAGCACCAGCGACCTCGTTCGGTTCCTGCTGCGCAGCATCGTCATCAAGCACCAACAGCGCGGCGAACTCACCGAAGCGGAGTTCGACGAGATCGCCGAGCAGCTCGAGGACCTCGGCTACCTGGGGTAGGTCGGCCGCCGGGACCGGGCGTCGTCGACGCCACGACGGGATGACCGGCGCCACGGGGCGTCACGGGCTGTCGGCGGCATTGCGGACTTATCAACGCATGGTATCAAACTGAATAATATCTAAGGGTAAGTATAGCGACCCGATTGTGTGTAATGTAATGAGCGAACTCAAGTCGTTCCTCGCCGACAACCCGAAGATGATGGGCGTACTGTTCACGATGATGCTGTTCCTCTCCCAGGCCGGGAGCGTCGTCGCCGACTCGGGCCACGCGATCTCGGGCCCCTGAACCGTCGAACGAGGTCCTGTCAGTTACAGCGGCGGTGAGTTGGACCAGTGGATCTGGCCGTCGTACTTCGTGAGGTCACCGTCGACAGCCTGTAGCAGTTCTTCGCGGTTCGAGTAGCTGACTTCCCCGATCAGCCCCGGGACCAGATGTTGTCGGGAGTCATCGCCGATAGAGAGCGACGCCATCGACCCGACACTGAGGTCATTGTCGGGGTAGGCGTACACCGATACGTCGTACGCCGAAGTCGATTCTTCGATCACCGTCAGCATCGCCCCGATCCCCTGTCCCTGTACGATGTCGAGGTCACCGTCACCGACCACGGAGTACTGTCCGCCGACGAAGGACTGTTCGCTGGCGACAGAAAGTGCCGCGTTGAGGGGGAAGCCGTGGTTGAGTAGCTTGACCATCGCCTTCCCGACCCGCGTCGCCCCGCTGTTGACGACCTCGGTGACGGTGACGATGCCGCCGACGGCACCGCGTTCGAGCATCGCCATCCCCTGGTCGTAGGACGCACAGCCGTTGAGGAAGAACGCGTCGGCGCCGACGAAGTCGACGTCGCGAACGTCAAGCCTGCCGTCCGAACACTCGAAGCCGTCGGGTTCGACGTGGCCGACGTAGTGGAGGAACTCCCGTTCGGTCTCGATGACGGCCTTCAGCCGGTCTGTCGTGAGGTTCCGGTACACGCGGAGGTCGAACGGGAACTCGGCGTCGTCGCCGTACACGTCCGCGGCCACGTCGCCCTCCTCGGTCATCCCCTCGTCGTTGACGACGACGGTGACGCCGATCTCCTCGGAAGGGGTGTGTTCGAGCCCGTTCCGGTAGCCGTCGATCGACGCCTTCGTGGCGCCGACGGGGACGCCGTCGTCGGCCCAGACGGTCTCGAAGGCCTCGGTCGGTTCGGGGTCGACGAGGTCCGGAAGCGGTCCCTCTGGGGCCTGTGCACGGGCGTCGCTCGTTCCCGCAGCGCGGGTCGGCGCCTGCAGCGTTCGTGCGTCGACTCGACCGCCGGCACGGGCGAAGTCGAACAGGGAGTCAGTCTGGACCTGCTGTGCGGTGGTCGGCTCGCCCGTCGGCGTGCGGATGGTGGCCAGGTCGTCGAGCAGGTACGGGAGCAGTTCGACGTTCTCGGGGTTCGGGGCGATGTAGCCCGCCGTCTTCCACTCCGGGATACAGTCGGCGACCTGTTCGTAGGGGACCGAGAGGTACGCGTCGAGACGTTCCGAGAGCGACCGATCGTACAGGTCCGCCCAGTCGAGGTCGACACGGGCGTCGACGGTCTCCCGCTCGGCCAACTCGATCCCGTAGAACCCCTCGGTCCGGGCGACACAGTCGAACAGGAGCGTCTGTTCCAGCGTCTCCGCGACGGTACGCTCGAACCCGCCCGGCCCGTCCAGTCGATAGCTGAACCCCGCTTCGCCGACGACCTTCGGGACCGACCCCGGCACGATTTCGGCACCGAGGTAAAACGCGAGCGGGGCGACGGGGTAGAGAAAGCGCAGTTGCGGGGGGATCTCGACGTGGACGCCGGCGTCGGCGGCGCTCATCCCGTCCGGGATCGAGAGTTCCTCACCGAGCTCGATCTCCGGCGGGTGGCCACGGAGCGTCGGGTAGGACCGCTCGACGGACGTGGTCTTCAACGACGAGGAGAGCGCCGACAGCGCCCGCATCATCTCCTCGGGCTTCTCGGTCGTCGTGATGGTTCCCGCCGGGTGGTTGTGCCGCGACCGGGCGGCGACGAACAGGTCGCCGTCCGTGCCGATGGTCGTCGCCATCCCGTTGGTCTCGACGGTGAGCGAGCCCTCGACGCGGACGTAGAGCTTCACGGGCTGTTCGAGTTCGACGAGGTACTCGCCGGCGGGCAGTGAGAGTTCGTCGACGCGGTCTAACTGGCCGACGACGCTCCCCTCGCCGTTGCGCACGATCGTGGCGACGTAGCTCGCGAGGGTCACGCTCTGGGTACTGATCCGGGCTGCGGCGTCGACGGGGAAGTAGAAGCGGTTGGTATCGACCGACTCCGCGCTCGCGGCGTCGGGCATTCGCAGGACACACTGGCGTTGCTCGATGCTGTCCGTGACGTGGAGTTCCGTTCCCCGGGTCGCGATACTGATCCTCATTGGCGGGTCACTCCCGTGCTGCCGAGCCCCCGGACCGCGTCCTCGGCGTTGTGCATCTATCTATCGATGCTGATTCTGCGAGTATAAAGCCTTCGCGACGGGGGACTTCCGTATCAGTCGGCCATCTCGCTGGCCTCGCGGTGCCAGCGGCGGAGTCGCTGCTCGTCGATTCCGGTCACGTCCGAGAGGAGTTCCGGGCTGGCGGTCGCGAGCGACCGAACCGACGTGACGCCGGCTTCGGCGAGCTGGTCGGCGGCTTCCGCGCCGATCCCCGAGAGTTCGGTCAGCGGGGTGGGCTTGGATCGCTCGCGCCACGCGGCCTCGGCGGCCAGCGGGTCGCCGCTCCCGTCGGCAGTCGCCGAGGGGGCGTCGTCGGCCTCGGCCGTCGCGTCGGCGACCCACGCCGCTTCCCCGTCCTCGTCGACCGCGCCGTCGTCGGCCGTGCCGTCGTAGATGCGCTCGATGGAGAGGTCCTCACGGTCGGTGGCGTCGGCGATCCACGCCGCCTCCTCGTCCTCGGTTCGGTCGTCGGAACTGTCTTCCGCAGAGGCTGGGGAGGGTTCGGCGGTTTCGGCGCTCTCGTCGGGGTCGTCGGTCTCGCCGATCCCGCTCGAGGCCACCCACGCGGCCTCCTCGTCCTGCAGGCCGCGGACCTGCGTGGACCGCCGGTCCAGATCCCCGTCGTTGTTGAACGACCACGCCAGCGAGTGGTGCCGGCGGATCTTCGCCGCGACGCCGGGGTTGATCCCGGCCTCGAGCAGCATCCGGTAGGAGACCTCCTTGTCGGCGACCGCCTGCCCGGAGAACTCGGCCCCCTCGATCGCCGTCGCCGTCGCCGGCCCGACGTACTTCAGGTCGGTCGGGTCGGCGACCGCTCGACGCTCGGTTCCGTCGACATCGGCCATGAGGTGTTCTAGCAGACGGGTCACGGATCTACGTTAGTCTCGTGGCCAAAGACACTTGAAGGTTTGTGTGTGCCTAACGGCGCTTTACGGCAGTAAGAGGCCTCCTAACTGCCGAATCCCTGCCCCCGAACGAGGGTCGCGCCGTCGGGCGGTTGTCGCTATCCTTACAGTGCTCCCGGGCCGAGCGCCGACCATGCACGCACTGGAAGACGTGGAGACCGTCGGCGTCGTCGGCGCCGGGACGATGGGCGCGGGTATCGCACAGGTCGCCGCCACGGCGGGCTACGACGTGGTGATGCGGGACATCGAACAGTCGTTCCTCGACCGCGGCTTCGACACCATCGAAGACTCGCTCTCGCGGCTCGTCGCCCGGGACGACCTCACCGAGGACGAGGCCGCCGCCGCCGAGGACCGAATCACGGGCACGACCGACCTCGCGGACCTCGCCGACGCCGAGATCGTCGTCGAGGCCGCCCCGGAGGACATGGAGCTCAAGCAGTCGATCTTCGCGGACCTCGACGACGCCCTCGACGAGGGGACGCTGCTCGCGACCAACACCTCGACGCTCTCGATCACGACCATCGCGAGCGCGACCGAGCGCGCCGACGCCGTCGTCGGCCTGCACTTCATGAACCCCGTCCCGATCATGGCCGGCGTCGAGATCGTCACCGGCGAGCGCACCGCCGACGAGTCCACCGAACTGGCTCACGCTTTCGCCGAGGACCTCGGGAAGGAGACGTGGGAGTCCGACGACAAGCCCGGATTCGTCACGAACCGCATCCTCATGCCGTGGATCAACGAGGGCGTCCGGGCCTTCGACGAGGGCGTCGCCGAGAAGGAGGACATCGACCGCGGGATGACGCTGGGCACGAACGTCCCGATGGGCCCGCTCGAACTGGCCGACCACATCGGCCTCGACGTGTGTCTCCACGCCAGCGAGACACTCCACGAGGAACTCGGCGACCGCTACACGCCCGCCTACCTGCTCAAGCGGAAGGTCGAAGCCGGCGACCTCGGGAAGAAGACCGGCCGCGGCTTCTACGACTACGGCGAGGAGTAGCGGACAGATCGACGCGATCGACGCGTCCCGGCCACAACCGGTTTTCCCGCAGCCGTCGAACGGACAGCCGAGATGACTCGGAACGACGACGGCTCGATGGTCGAGAAGGTCAACGAGAAGGTCCGCGACGCCCGGCAGTCGCTCGCGTCGGAGTTCGACGACGAGGACGAAGAGTCGACGCTGCCGCTGCTGGAGGAGCCAGACGGGAAGCGTGACGGCTCGTGGTGGGAGGAGAACGTCCGGGAGCTCAGGGAGGCGATCGAGACGTACATACGCAAGCTCGAGCGCGACGACGACCCCCACACGGAGCTCCGGCTCAAGCTGGAGGCCGCCCACGACCTGCTACCGGAGGGGAACGACAGCGGCTACTGAGACCGACCCGAGGACGCCGGCCGCACTTTCGGACCCTTTTTGCCCCGTTCGGCCGACGGCTCCCCCATGCACGTCCGCATCGGCGACGGCGCCACCGACGACGAAGCGTCGGCGGTCGCCGCCGCGCTGGCCGAACATCTCGGCGTCGACATCGAGGTGCTGGTCGGCGACGCCGACGAACCCGCGGCGACGGCCGCGGCCCCGGAGACGGAGTACCCCCTCGACGACGACCTCGGCCCCACCGAGCGCGAGGAACGCCTGCGCGAGGAGATCGAGGAGATCCTCGGCGGCGGCCCCGAGAAGTACAAGGAACGGCTCCCCGAGCAGGGCAAACTGTTCGTCCGCGACCGGCTGGACCTCTGGTTCGGCGAGGACGGCGACGGTGGCCCCGGCGACGCCGACCGCGAGGGCGCCGCCGACGGGATCCAGTTCGAGGACGGGAAGTTCGCCGCCTTCGACGAGTGGCACCCGGACTCCCCCGAGGTCGAGGAGTACGACGAGGGAACGCGCCTGCCCGGCGACGGCCTGCTCACCGGCGCGGCGACGTTTCAGGACCGCGACGTTCACTGGATGGCCAACGACTTCACCGTCAAGGCGGGGTCGATGGCCGGCCGCGGCGTCGAGAAGTTCCTCCGGATGCAGCAGCGCGCGCTCAAGTCCGGGAACCCGGTGCTCTACCTGATGGACTCCTCCGGGGGCCGGATCGACCAGCAGAGCGGCTTCTTCGCCAACCGCGAGGGGATCGGGAAGTACTACTACAACCACTCGATGCTCTCGGGCTACGTCCCGCAGATCTGCGTGCTCTACGGGCCCTGTATCGCCGGCGCGGCGTACACGCCCGTCTTCGCGGACTTCACGATCATGGTCGAGGGGATGTCCGCGATGGCCATCGCCTCCCCGCGGATGGTGAAGATGGTGACCGGCGAGGAGATCGAGATGCAGGACCTCGGCGGCCCCGCCGTCCACGCCAAACACTCCGGCAGCGCCGACCTCGTCGCGAAGGACGAACGGCAGGCCCGCGAGTACGCCGCGAAGCTGATGGAGTACCTCCCGGACAAGGCCGGCGAGAAGCCGCCGCGCTCGGAGCCGGAGAACCCCAAGTTCTCCCCCGAGGGGATCGACGAGGTCGTCCCGGAGAACCCCAACAAGGCCTACGACGTTCACGACCTGCTCGACCGGATCTGCGACGCCGAGTCCGTGTTCGAGACCAAGCCCGAGTACGGGAAGGAGATCGTCACCGCCTTCGGAAAGATCGACGGCCGACCGGTCGGGATCGTCGCCAACCAGCCCAACCACCGCTCGGGCGCGATCTTCCCCGACGCCGCCGAGAAGGCCGCGGAGTTCATCTGGACCTGCGACGCCTACGAGATCCCGCTGCTCTACCTCTGTGACACGCCCGGCTTCATGGCCGGCTCCGGCGTCGAGAAGGACGCCATCCTCGAGAAGGGTAAGAAGATGATCTACGCCACCTCCTCGGCGACGGTGCCCAAACAGACCGTCGTCGTGCGCAAGGCCTACGGCGCCGGCATCTACGCGATGGGCGGCCCGGCCTACGACCCCGAGAGCGTGATCGGGCTCCCCTCCGGCGAGATCGCGATCATGGGGCCCGAGGCGGCGATCAACGCCGTCTACGCCCGGAAGCTCGACGAGATCGACGACCCCGAGGAGCGCGCCGCGCGCGAGCAGGAACTCCGTGAGGAGTACCGACAGGACATCGACGTGCACCGGATGGCCAGCGAGGTCGTCATCGACGACGTGGTGCCCCCCTCGACGCTCCGACAGGAGCTGGTCAACCGCTTCGCGTTCTACCAGGACGTACAGAAGGAGCTGCCCGACAAGAAACACGGCACCGTCCTGTAAGCGGTTCCGACGTTTCCCGCCGGCTAACCGCGATAGCCGGCGGGTACTCTTCTCGGGGGACGCCGACCGCTCGACCGAACGATGGTCGACGGTCACCTCCCCCCGCCGCCGGACACCGAGCGATCGACCGCGTCGTACCACCGCTGGATGGACGCGCGTACACGGACGCTGTGGGTGCTCGCCGCGCTCGCGATGGTCCTCGACATCGCCCTCACGGGCGTCGGGCTCTCGATCGGGCTCGCCGAACGGAACCACGTCGCCCGCGTGTTCATCGACGAGTTCGGCCTCCTCCGTGCGGGGCTGTTGCTCAAGGGGTTCGCGCTCGCCGTCGGCTACCTCGCGTGGCGGCTGCTTCCCCACCTCGACGGCAACGCACACCGCCACCGCTACTTCGTCCCGCTCGGGCTGGCGCTCCCCTCGTGGGCGGCCGTCGGGATCAACGCGGTGACGATCCTCTCGGTGAGCTAGTCCGCCAGCGTGTCGAGCAACACGACCCACGCGAGCGCGGTCAGCCCCACGTCCCGGATCAGCACGTCGACGAACGCGCCGTCGATGACGGCGACGACCGCGAGGTAGGCCACCGTCGCCGGGAGCGAGACGGCCGCGACGGCCGTCGCGGGCGCGACGTAGCGGTCGACCAGCAGGAGGACGCCGACCAGAACCTCCGGCGGACCGTTCAGGAGCATGAACGTCGTCGGGCTCACGAGCAGCCACGGCGCCAGCCAGTCCGTGACGTAGAGCGCCCACGCGCCCGGGTCGAGCAGCTTGTGGACCCCCGCGAGCACGAGCATCGACCCGAGGCCAAGGCGGGCGACGGCCGCGGTGTCGGTACGCTCGACGACGGGCGCGAGCCAGCGCCGGAGCGTCGCGGTTACCGGGTCCATCGACGCCTCACTCGGCGTGCTCGCGTTTCAGGCTCAGCGCGGTGCGGTCGAACTCACAGACGAGCGTGTCGCCGTCCGGGCCGTCGCCGTCCTCACTCACCTTGTAGGCCTCGACGTGCATGGTGACGACGCCGCGCTCGCCGTCGCTGGTCTCGCGCTTGTCGGTGACCGTCGACCGGGCGTAGAGCGTGTCGCCGTGGTAGACCGGGTTGGGGTGCTCGACGTTGTCGTAGCTGAGGTTGGCGACGATGGTGCCGTCGGTGGTGTCGGGGATCGAGAGCCCGACCGCCAGCGACATCGTGTAGAGGCCGTTGACCAACCGGCCGCCGAACTGGGTGTCGGCGGCGAACTCGGCGTCGAGGTGGAGGGGCTGCTGGTTCATCGTCATGTCGCAGAACGACTGGTTGTCCGCTTCGGAGACGGTGCGGCGCTTCGCGTGCTCGATGGTCTCGCCGACCTCGAACTCCTCGTAGTAGCGTCCGGCCATAGCCCTCGGGTCGGCCGGTCGGCGCAAAACCCTGCCGGCTCGTGCCGATTCGTCGCACGACTCGCGTGAGCGATTCACACGACTCAGCCCCCGAGGACGCCGGTTTCACGACAGGTACCTGAACCGTGGCCCCAGCCGTTATCCGTGTGGCTCGAGTCTGGTCACAATAAGCGGGCAGTCCGGGATGTGGGGTGCCCGTCCAGTAACTATGAACACGAAACTCCGAACACTGGCGCTTGTCGCGATCGTCGCGCTCGGCGCCGTCGTCGGTTCCGTCGCCGCCGCATCGAACCCCTCGATCAGCGCGTCGTCCGCGGCGCCCGAGGAAACGTCGACTCACACCGCGACGCTGACGGTGGGTAACACCTCCACGGGCTCGCTCAACGGCTTCACGCTCGACTACTCCAACGCCGGGATGAACGTGAGCAACGTCGGCGTCGAGGACGTCGTCGCCGTCGGGATCGACGAGGGTGACGACAGCTCCGGCGCCGCCATCGACCAGGACGTGTCCGACGACATGGACTCCGTCCAGCACAGCAACAACGGCGGCACGCTGACGCTCAAGTTCGGCGGCTCCTACAGCCTCAACACTGGCGACGAGGTCGTCGTCCAGATCGAGACTGTCGAGAACCCCGCCGCGGGCGACTACCAGGTCAACCTCGACATCAACCCCCAGAGCAGCGGGGGCGACGGTGACGCGACCCTGACCATCGAGGAGAGCACGTCCTCGTCCGACGAGACCGAGACGGCGACGCCGACCGAGACGATGACCGAGGCGCCGACCGACACGGCCACCGAGGAGCCGATGGACGACTCCACCGAGGAGCCGACCGAGACCGCCTCCTCCGACGACGGCAGCAACTCGATGGACGAGACTGACGCGCCGGACGACAGCGACTCGTCCGACGACAGTGACTCCTCCGACAGCAGCAACTCCTCGGACGAGACCGAGACCAGCGGCCCCGGCTTCGGCCTCGCCCTGACGGTCCTCGCCCTGATCGGCGCGGCCTTCGTGGCGAACCGACGCGGGAACTAAGCGGTAATCGGCGCGGTTCGCGGCTTTCTTTCGGACGAGCAACG
This sequence comes from Halolamina litorea, assembly GCF_026616205.1. Classification (NCBI taxonomy): domain Archaea; kingdom Methanobacteriati; phylum Methanobacteriota; class Halobacteria; order Halobacteriales; family Haloferacaceae; genus Halolamina; species Halolamina litorea. The sequence continues at coordinate 853,356 of NZ_JANHGR010000001.1, read as the reverse complement.
ACCCCGGAGCGGCGGCGCCGTTCGGGAAGAACCACCCGACAGCGTCGACGTTCGTCGGCGCCCACGGAGGGGGTCCGGCCATGTGGATAAGTAGTGTGGCATGGGGGCACAAGATTTACCTAGTAGTGTGGCATACTGTGGCATGCATGGCGACGTCAGAGCAGCACTCCGCCGACGAACTGTTCGACGAGTTCCTCGAAGACCGGGGCCACGAGACGGAGGCGCCGGGCTGGGAGGAGTCATATAACAAGAAACAGTGTCCGGACTGCGGCGGACTTCACGAGTCCGCCGCGATGGAGTGTTCGGTCTGCGGGTGGCGGCCGTAGCCCGTCCGCGTCGTCCCCCTACCCTTCCTGACGTACTGAGCCGTCCGTCCAGCGTCCGCTGAACCCTCCTCCTTATTGTCGACCGGGCCTTGTCACCGGTAATGACCGAAACGGACGCCCACGTGACGCGCCTGTTCGGTGGGCCCGGGAGCGGGAAGACGACCGCGCTCCTCGACCGAGTCGAAGAACTGCTCGAGGAACCGGACGTGACCGTCCGCGACGTGCTCGTCGTCTCCTACACTCGCGCGGCCGCCGCGGAGATCCGCGAACGCCTCGCCGAGCGCCTCGACACGACCCCCCGAGCGCTGCAGGGCAACGTCGCGACGATGCACGCGAAGGCCTACGAACTGCTCGACCTCTCGCGGGGCGACGTCGTCGGCGAGAGCGACAAGGAGGAGTTCTGTGAGGACTTCGGCATCGAGTTCGAGGACGAGAAGTCCGGCGCCGGCCGGCGGACCGCCCGGTCGACGACGCTCGGGAACAAGGTGATCGCGACCTCCCAGTGGCTCCAGCGGACCGACCGCGACGTTGCCGACTGGTACGACGTCCCGTTCAAGTGGGACGTGGAGGAGGTGCGGCTCCCGCCGGAGATCGACCCCAACGCCCAGGAGGGGAACAAGTACACCCCGACGTGGTCCTCCGACGACGACCGCCTCGACGTGCCCGAGGCGATCCGTGGCTGGCGCAACTACAAGGGCGAACAGGGGATCATCGGCTTCGCGGACATGCTCGAACGGGTCGCCCAGCGCTCGCTCCAGCCCGGTGTCGACTACCTCATCATTGACGAGTTCCAGGACATCACGACGCTGCAGTCCCGGGTCTACGAGGAGTGGAAACCCCACCTGAAGAAGTCCCTCATCGCCGGCGACGACGACCAGGTCGTCTACGCGTGGCAGGGCGCCGACCCGGACCTGCTGCTCGACGAGGACGTCGACGAGGACGTGGTGCTGCCCAACTCCTACCGACTGCCCTCGCGCGTGCTCAACGTCGTCAACAAGGAGATCCGCCACATCGACAAGCGACAGGAGAAGGACCTCCGGCCCCGCAAGGAGGGCGGCGCCGTCGAGGCCGCCGAGTCGCCGTCGATGCTCGAACTGGTCCGGAACGTCCGTCACACGATCGAACAGGAGAACGCCCGCGAGGACGGCGACGGCAGCGTCATGCTGCTGTTCCGGGCGCGCTACCAGATGTTCGACTTCGTCGACGAGTTCATCGGCGAGGGGATGCCGTTCTCCTCACTCACCGACCAGCGGCTCTGGACCGACCGACTGACCGACTACGTCCGAGCGATCGAGTCCGTCTCCCAGGGCGAGCGCCTCACGGCGCTCCAGGCCCGACGGCTGGCGGACATCCTGCAGGACTCGGCGTTCGGTAGCGGCGAGCGCGACGACCTCTACGACCTGATCGACGATCTGGAGGAGCAGGCCGCGACCGACGACCTCGCGGAGATCCCGGTCGCCCCCGACGCCGTCGAGGACGCCGTGCCGTTCATGCCCGGCCCCCGCAGCGCCGCCGACATGGCCCGGAAGATCACCTCCTTCCAGCGCAAGTCGATGAAGGCGTACTTCGAGGGCGACTACCGCGGGATGGATCCCGACCGCGTCCGCGTCGGCACCATCCACTCCTCGAAGGGTCGTGAGGCCGACCACGTGTTCGTGGCGACCGACCTGACCGAGAAGGTCGTCGAGCAGATGGCCGCACAGGCCGACCAGCAGGGGCTGGAGACGCCGGGCGACGAGGAGTTCACCAAGAACACCGACCCCGTGCCGATCCTGACCGACAACGAGCGCCGTGTGTTCTACGTCGGGATGTCCCGTGCTCGCGAGCGCCTCGTCCTCATGGAGAACCTCGTCACGGGAGCGCCGACGCTGCCGATCAGCGTGCTCCTGTTCGACGAACTTCGCGAGGACCCGCCCGGGGAGCTGATCGCGGAGGTACAGGAGGAACTCGACACCCCCGAACCCGAGCCATGAGCGGGCTGGCGCCGGGCGCACCCGAGGTCGCCGCGGACCATCCGGAACCCCCACAGACTGACCTCTCGCCGATTGCCGACGCAGTCGAGGACGCCGGCGCCGCGGGGTTCGTCGCCGTCGGCGACCGCTTCGCCGACGACGTTCGGTACCTCTCGCGGTTCGGCGGGCCGGACCGTGACTACGCGGTCGTCGTGACCGCCGACCGTGCGGCCCTCACCGCGCCGGGGCTGTTCGACGAACAGGCCGAGACGGAGTTCGTCGACGCCGCGCCGGACGACGGCGTCGCCCGCGAGGTCCGGACGGAGGGCCAGCGCGGCCCCGCCGGCCGCCGCGCGGCGAACGTGCTCGACGACCTCGCCGACGCCGACTCGGACACCGTGCTCACACCCGCGGACATCCCCCACGACGCCGCGCTCTACCTCGAAAACGCCGGCTACGAACTCTCTTCGACGACGGCCGTCGACGACGCGCGCCTGACGAAAACCGAGGCCGAACTGGCCTGTCTCAGCCGCGTGCAGGCGGTCACCTGCCGCGGGATGGCCCGAGCCGAGGCCGTCCTCGCGGCCGCCGAACCTGACGGCGACGACCTGCTGTTCGAGGGCGAACCGCTCACCACCGAGATCCTCCGCCGCGAGGTCGACGCCGAGATGGCCAGCCACGGCATCCGGAGTGCCGGCAACACCGTCATCGGTTCCGGATCGACCGCGGCGGACCTCCACTACACCGGGATCGACCACATCGCGCCGGGCGAGACGGTCCTCCTCGACATCTCCCCCCGTGGGCCACACGGCTACTACGGCGACCTCACCAGAACGTTCGTCGTCGGCAGCGACGGCGGCTGGGAGCGTCGTGCGTTCGTCGCCGTCGAGGCCGCCCACGAGGAGGCGCTCACGAACGTCGAGGCGGGCGCCACGGCCGGGACGGTCCACGAGGAAGCGGCCGCCGAACTCACCGCTCACGGCTTCCGGATCGACTCCTCGGAGGTGGGTTTCACCCACGGCGTCGGCCACGGCGTCGGGGTGAGCCTCCACGAGGGGCCGTCGCTGCGTGCGGACACTCCGCTTCAGGCCGGCAACGTCGTCACGATCGAGCCGGGCGTCTACGACCCCGACATCGGCGGCGTTCGCATCGAGGACCTCGTCGCCGTCACCGAGGACGGGTACGAGCGACTGGCGAGCTATCCGGTCCGGTTCACGCCGGTCAACGCCGAGTAGCCCCACTGGATCTTTTCACGGAGAACGCGCCCAGAGAGCCTGTCGTGTCGTCGTCGATCCGGCTGTCGGGCCGGTCGGTGCTGACGAACGGCCGGCCGGTCGCCGGCCTACTCCTCCTCTTCCTCCTCGGGCTCGGCGACGACGCCTCCGACGGCGCGCTCGACGACCTTCCCGGGGAGGTCGCCGGGGGTCGTCAGGTACCGTGGGAGCAGCACCATCAGCACCGCGACGGCGAGGAAGGCGGCACCGAACAGCGTCTCGCCGCCGAGCAGTCGCTCGAGGGCGTAGATCCCCAACGGAATCGCGAACACGAGGCTGGCCGCCATGCCGACGGTCTCCAGCAAACCGAGTCGCATCGCTCCCCCGTAGGCGGTCGGGGGGCAAAACCCTCCCGGCGTCACGGATTCGGGAGTGGAAACGCTCTTGAGACGCCGCCGCGGAGGAGCGGGCGTGTTCACCGGCATCGTCGAGCGGACGGGCGAGATCACGGACGTAAGCGAGACCGAGGACGGGCGACGGCTCACCGTCGCGGCGTCGGGGCTGGACGACCTCCACCACGGCCAGTCGGTCAGCGTCAGCGGCGTCTGTCTCACCGTCGAATCGTTCGATATCGACGAGGAGTGGTTCGAGGTGTTCCTCGCCGCCGAGACCGTCGAGAAGACCTACCTCGGCGAACTCGGCGTCGGCGACGCCGTCAACGTCGAGCGCGCGCTCCCCGCGGACGGCCGCTTCGACGGCCACGTCGTCCAGGGTCACGTCGACACGACTGCGACCGTCGAAGCCATCGAGCAGGTCGGGGAGGACTGGCGCTACACGTTCTCGCTGCCCGAGGCGATGAGTCAGTACGTCGTCTCGAAGGGGTCGATCGCGGTCGACGGGATCAGCCTCACCGTCGCCGAGCGCGGGGCGGAGAGCTTCGAGGTCGCCATCATCCCGGCGACGCGCGAGATCACGACGCTCTCGGAGAAAACCGTCGGCGATCCAGTCCACTTGGAAGTGGACGTGATGGCGAAGTACGTCGAACGGATGGTCGAGGGGTACTGAGCCGAAGCGATCAGTCGGCCTGCCCGGAGCAGGCCTCGGCGCCGCCGTCGGCCTGAACTGGCTCGGGCGGGTTCAGCTGGTAGAGGTTCTGGCGCGCGTCGGCGAAGTAGACGTCCTCGTCGACGACCCCGATCCCTTCCAGCCGTTCGAGCGCGTAGCGGACGGTTCGCGCGGAGAGCATCGACTCCTCGACGATCCCCTTCTGGGTCAGCGGGCCGTCGTACTCGAGTACTTTGAACACGAGCTTGGCACTTGGCGGGAGGTCGTCGAGCCCCTCCCCATCAGTATCGGTCATCATTACGAATCGAAACCTCCACGGTGATAAAGTCTTCGTGGACTGGTGACGCGGACCAGCATCGGCGGCCCAAGCGAACCCCTTTTGTCGGCGGATCACGGAGTCTTCGGCATGGCTACGGAGAGTTCTCGCGGGCTTTCGGACCACATCCGCGGGGTAACCGTCACGACACTCGCCTGTCTGGCGGGCATCGCCGCCACCGTCGTGAGCGCGATGGTGATCGGCATCGACCCCGCGTCGATGGTGACACGGGACCAGCTGGCGGTGGTCGCGGCGTTCGTCGTCGTCCAGTATCCGATCCTCTATGCGGTCGGGGTCGACATCTCGGAGTTCGGCCTGAAGGACAACCTCTACGTCGCGTTCATGACGTTCGCACTCTGGTTCCTGAGCTACACCGTCGTCCTCTCGACCGGAGTGACCTTCTGATGTCGAGTGACAGTATCGCGGTCGTCGACCTGGATCGCTGCCAGCCCGACCGGTGCAACTACGAGTGTCAGAACTTCTGCCCGCCCAACCGGACGGGCAAGGAGTGCATCACGCTCCGGGGCGACGACGCCGCCGAGGGCGACCCCGACCAGATCCACATCTCCGAGGAGATCTGTCTGGGCGAGACCTGCGGCATCTGCGTCGAGAAGTGTCCCTTCGACGCGATCGAGATCATCAACCTCCCCGCCGAACTCGAAGCGGAGCCGACCCACCGCTACGGCGACAACGCCTTCGCGCTCTACGGCCTGCCGACCCCCGAGCCGGGGAAGGTCACCGGGATCCTTGGCCCGAACGGGATCGGGAAGTCCACCGCCGTCCACGCGCTGGCCGGCGAGATGGTCCCGAACCTCGGCGAGTACGAGGGCGAGACCGACTGGGAGGCCGTGCTCGACCGCTACCGCGGCACCGAACTCCAGAACTACCTCGAAGGGCTCATCGACGGCGATATCGCCGTCGCACGGAAGCCCCAGTACGTCGACCAGATCCCCAAGCAGTTCGACGGGAAGGTCCGTGAGCTGCTCGAACAGACCGACGAGCGCGGCGAACTCGACTACCTCGTCGACGAACTCTCGATCCGCCCCGTCATGGATCAGCGGATCGACTCCATCTCCGGCGGGGAGCTCCAGCGCGTCGCGCTCGCGGCGACGCTGGCTCGGGACGTCGACTTCTACTTCCTCGACGAGATCACGCCCTACCTCGACATCAGCCAGCGGATGACCGCCGCACGGCTGATCCAGGAACTCGCCGAGGAGGGCGACCGCTCGATGCTCGTCGTCGAACACGACCTCGCCATTCTCGACCTTCTGGCGGACACGCTCCACATCACCTACGGGGAGCCGGGGGCCTACGGTGTCGTCACCGACCCCAAATCCGTCCGCAACGGGATCAACGAGTACCTCGGCGGCTACCTCGACAACGAGAACATGCGGATCCGTCCCGAGTCGATCACCTTCGAGGAGCACGCCCCGCGTACGTCGAGCAAGGGCCAGCCTCTCGTCGAGTACCCCGACCTCCACAAGTCCTACGGCGAGGGCGAGTTCTCGCTCGACGTGGAGGGCGGCACCATCTACGAGTCGGAAGTGCTGGGCGTCGTCGGCCCGAACGGGATCGGGAAGTCGACGCTGGCGAAGCTGTTCACCGGCGCGCTCTCGCCCGACGAGGGCGAACTCGACACGGAACTGGACATCGCCTACAAGCCCCAGTACATCGAGATCGACCAGCCGATGCGCGTCGACGCGTTCCTCTCGTCGATCACCGACGACTTCGGCTCCTCGTACTGGAACACCGAGATCGCCCAGCCGCTCCAGTTGGAGCGGATCATGGAGCAGAACCTCGATGACCTCTCGGGCGGGGAGCGCCAGCGCGTCGCCATCGCGGCGTGTCTCTCCGAGGACGCCGACCTCTACCTCCTCGACGAGCCCTCGGCGCACCTCGACGTCGAACAGCGCGTGCAGGCCACGTCGGCGATCCGACGCTACACCGAGAACCACGACGCGACGGCGATGGTCATCGACCACGACATCTACATGATCGACCTGCTGTCGGACCGCCTGATGGTGTTCGACGGCGAACCGGCCCACCACGGGACCGCCCGGCCGCCACAGGAGATGCGCGCCGGCATGAACGACTTCCTCGCGGACCTGGACATCACGTTCCGCCGCGACGAGCGTACGGGCCGCCCGCGGATCAACAAGCCCGGCAGCCAGAAGGACCGCGAACAGCAGCGCGCCGGCGAGTACTACTACTCGGGCTGAGCCGTCCACGGCTCCGGAACCACCCGACTATTTCTCCACCCGCCCGTAGCACCGGGCATGCTCCGTCTCGCCGTCGCCACCCAGCAGGAGACCTACGAGCGGATCCGCGAACCCCTCGCCGAGCGGGGGATCGAAGTCGTCGCGCTACAGGCGAGTGAACGCACGCTCTCGCTCACCGACCCGGACCTCCCGAGCGTCGACGCCGGCCTCGTCTTCCCCTCGCGGCTGATGGAGGGCGGGGCGGTTTCGGCCGCGCTCTCGGTCCCGTGGGTGAACGACCGTGAAGCCATCCTCACCTCGCGCAACAAGGCCGGCGTGCTCGCTGCACTCGCGGCCGCAGGGGTACCCGTCCCCGAAACGACGCTCGTCTCCAACCCCGTCGACGACGACGCCGTCGCGGCCGCGGCCGAGGAGCTCCAGCGCGGCTCTGAGGCGGACTCGCTCGTGATCAAACCCAACTCCACCACCCGCGGCGTCGGCGTCGCCCGCGTCGGCGACCCCGACTCGCTGCTCGGAGTGACTGACTACCTCGATCTGGTCCACGACTTCCGGGCGACCGGTGACCGCTCGTACCTCTTGCAGGAGTACCTCCCCGACGCGCGAGACTACCGGGCGATGATCGTCGACGGCGAGTACGCCGGCGCCGTCGAGCGCCGACTCCCCGAAGAAGCGACCGAGGCGGGGAAGTGGAAACACAACGTCCACCGCGGCGCCGTCGCCGAGGGCGTCGACCTCCCCGCAGAGGCCCGCGAACTGGCCGAGCGCGCGGCCGACGTGCTCGGCATCGACTACCTCGGCGTCGACCTACTGGAGACCGACGACCGACTGGTCGTCAACGAGACCAACGCCCGGCCGACCGTCGACGATGCGACGAAGTACGAGCCGGGGTTTTACGACCGACTGGCCGGGGTGATCGAGAAAACCGCGGAGCGCTGAGCGCCGTCAGGAGAGGTCGATGTCCGCGGCGTCGTCGAGTTTGTCGAAGGTCACTTCGAGCACGCCGTTGTTGAACGTCGCCTCCGCGGAGTGTTCGTCGACGCGGGAGGGGAGCCGGACCCGCTCGTGGTAGTCGCCGGCCTCGATGGTGAGCGTCTCGCCGTCACACTGGAGGGACACGTCGTCCTTGCTCGCGCCCGGGAGGTCCGCGACAAGCCGGAGTTCGTCGCCCTCGTCGAAGGCGTCGACGTGGCTGTCGGTACCGCCCTGTTGTGGGTCGCCCCCGCCACCCATCATCCGCTCGATTTCGTCGAAGATGTCCCCGAACGGGTCTTCGCGGTCGTCCCTACGCATGTGTGCTGGTACACTAGCGCAGGTCAAAAGCCTTCTGTCGGTGGCGGGAACCCGCCGTAGCCGGTCGGCTTCGGGGCGCGAACCGGTCAGTTTGAAGTGCGCTACGGTCCAAGGCCGCGACGATGGTTTCTTTCGCGACGCTCGATGCGTTCTCCGAACGGTTCTCGGAGGCCCGAGTTCTCGTCCGACTCGACCTCAACTCCCCGATCGAGGACGGAACCGTACAGGACAACCGCCGCTTCGAGCGCCACGCCCGCACCGTCTCGGAGTTGGCCGACGCCGGCCACCGGGTGATCTGTCTGGCCCACCAGGGTCGCCCCGGCCGCGACGACTTCACCCACCTTGACCAGCACGCCGCCGTCCTCGGCGACCACATCGACCGGCCCGTCCGGTACGTCGAGGACGTCTGCGGGTCGGCCGCCATCGAGGCGATCGAGGACGCCGACGCCGGCGAGGTGCTGTTGCTCGACAACGTCCGGATGGCCGAGGACGAACTGGCCGACTGCGAACCCGCCGAGCACGCCACGTCGCGGCTGGTCCGACGCCTTGCCGAACCCGCCGACGCGTACGTCAACGACGCCTACTCGGCGGCCCACCGTGGCCACGCCTCGCTGGTCGGCTTCCCGTTCGTCCTGCCGTCCTACGCCGGCCGCGTCATGGAGACGGAGTACGAAGCCAACTCGGCCATCGCCAGCCGGGAGTTCGAGGGGGACGTGACGATGGCCGTCGGCGGCACCAAAGCCACCGACGTGATCCACGTCATGGACGCCATCGGCGACAAGGTCGACTCGTTCTGTCTGGGGGGCATCGCCGGCGAACTGTTCCTCCGGGCGGCGGGTCACCCCGTCGGCGAGGACGTCGGGGGCAGCGACCGCTTCGACGAGCAGTGGGCCAGAAACGAGGAGCTGATCCGCTCGGTGCTCGAGGACCGCGGCGATCAGATCCACCTCCCGGTCGACTTAGCCTACGAGGGCACCTACGGCGAGCGCGCGGAGGTCGAACTCTGGGAGGTCGACCAGAAGCGCACCGCGTTCCTCGACGTGGGGTCCGAGAGCATCGACGCCTACCGCGACATCGTCGCCGACAGCGAGGCCGTGTTCGTAAAGGGCGCACTCGGCGTCTTCGAGGACGAACGCTTCGCGGACGGCACCGTCGGCGTGCTCGAAGCCATCGCCGACACCGACTGCTTCTCGGTCGTCGGCGGCGGCGACACCTCGCGGGCCATCGAGATGTACGGACTGGCAGAAGCGGACTTCTCACACGTCTCCATCGCCGGGGGCGCCTACATCCGCGCGCTCACGGGTGAGCCACTGATCGCCGTCGAGACGCTGCGGGAACACCGCCCCGACGCCTAGCGTTCGACCCTGATCGTCGTCGGCTCGGGTGAACTGACCTGCCTCAGGCGCCGTTCGACCCCGTTCCCGGTTCCGGCGGCGACGCGATAGCTCGCTCGGGTACAGGCTCCAAAGGGTGAAAACGGGCGCTGATTACCGCTCGAACGCGCGACCGAGGCCCATGCCGAGGGTCTCGTCGGTGGTAGCGATGCTCTCTGCCTGTTCGGCGGAGTCGGTGATCGCACGGATCGCGTCCACGTTCTCGGGGACCACGTCGGACTCCTGGTGGATCGCCTGGAACAGGTAGAGGTCGTTGCCCCGGACCGCGATGGACTCGCTCCAGATCGAGTTCTCCCACACGTCGCCCCGGGAACGCCCGGAGTCGAGGGCGAACTCCTTGAGCTTCCCCGAGCCGTCGATGCCGGCGGCCTCGGGGATCAGGAACAGTCGGGACTCCTCGGCGAGCAGGTCACGCACCTCGTCGGCGTCCACGTCGCTCTCGAGGGTGACGTTGACCGAGTGCATGTGCATCAGCGTCGCCGGCACCTTCAGCCCGAGCGTGTCGATGTCGATGTCGGGGAAGATGGTCTTCACGTCCGGGCCGTGGTGGCTCGGCAGCGAGACGGGGTCGGGGAGGATGTCGTCGATGGGACCGCGGCCGGTCTGGCCGGGGTCGCCGCCGCGGCGCACCAGCGTCACGCGGGCCTTGTCGACGCCGTACTCCTCGCGCAGCGGCGCGAGCAGTCGGGACAGCCCGGTCGTGTTGCAGGAGACCACGCGGACGTGGTCGGCGCCGACCGCGTCGTCGTAGTTCGCGCGGGCGTTGAACGACGTGTCGGCCACGTCGGCGTCCTCGCCGCCCTGATAGATCGCGGGGGTGCCGTGGGCTTCGTAGACCTCGCGGTTCTGGGCGCCGATGCCGCTGGGCGTGGCGTCGACGATAGCGTCGGCGGCGCTCACGAGGTCGTCGAGGTCGCCGGCGACGGGGATGCCCGCCTCGTCGAACAGTTCACGGCGCTCCTCGACGGCCGCGTAGAGGTCGAACCCCTTCGAGACGGCGGTCCCGGCCTCGAAGTTGGGGGAGGTCTTGGCGACCCCGATCACGTCCATGTCCCGCTGTGCGACAACCGCGTCAGCCACGCGCTTCCCGATGGTGCCGTAGCCGACCACACCGACTTTGGTCATACCTCCTCATCGGGGCGCTTCCTGATAAGTAGGCGGCGGTTCACTCGCGGTCGTTCGCGTGCGGTCGAGTCAGCGTGGTTCGGAGTCCGATCAGGCCCCGGTGTGGGAGGCGATCAGGCTCCGCAGCTGGGACTCGTTCTGCATGCCCACGAGTCGTTCGACCGGCTCGCCGTCGGCGAACAGGATCAGGGTCGGGACCCCGCGGACGCCGTACTCCGCAGCGAGCTGCTGGTTCGCGTCCACGTCGACTTTCGCCACCGCGGCGTCGGTCTCCTCGGCGATGGTCTCGACGACCGGTTCGAGCATCTGACACGGGCCACACCAGTCGGCGTAGAAGTCCACCAACACGACGCCGTGTTCGTCGGCGGTCGACTGGAGGTCGCCCGCCCCGTCGATATGGATCGGCGAGGTCGGGGTACCGGCGCCGTCACCGGACTGTTTCGCTTTCAGGTCTTCGAGCTTCTTCTCGCGGATCTCGTCGAGGTCTTCTGCCATACCTACCCTTTGTGACTGCTCGAACTTAGTTGTTTTGCACAGTTCGACCAATACCGGACGGGCGACACTCCCCGAGGGGTCTACGCCGACGCAACGGTACCCGCGGTGGGTGCCTCCCAGTTGTTGATCCCGCCGCGCATCGCTTTGGCGTCGAAGCCGTGTTCACGGAGTCGCTGTGCGGCGACCGCGGCGGTGGAACCGCTGAAACAGACCACCGCGATTTCGGCGTCCGACGGCAGTTCAGACGCCGATACGTCGAGTCCGATGAAGTTCCCGCCTTTGAGTTGGTCGTAGATCGGGAGGCTGTGACTCCCCTCGATGTGGGCTTCCTCGTAGCTGTACGTCGGCCGGATGTCGAGGACGTAGAGGTCGTCGTCACGGGCACGAACGGTCTCGGGAGCGACCACGGTATTGGACATTACGTGCAAATCCACGCACTCCGACGGTATGAACTTCACGCGAGAATCGGTACCACGGACCGTCCGCCGTGGAGAGGATGGCGGGACGGGGCGCCGACCGCTCCCCGCAAGACCTATTCTGCCCTCCGGCGAACCCGGGAGCGTGAACGACCTGCGAAACGCCGCCGAGACGGCCATCCACCAGTGTCTCGACCTCGGAGCCGAGGAGTCGATCGCGATCGTCACCGACGACGAGCGCCGTCCGATCGCCGAGGCGCTCTACGAGGTCGCCGCCGAGATAACCGACGACGCGACGTTCCTCCAGTACCCGCCGGGCGACCAGCACGGCCAGGAGCCGCCCGAGCCGGTCGCCGCGGCGATGAAGGCCGCCGACGCCTTCCTCGCGCCAACGACGCGGAGCCTCTCTCACACCCGGGCGCGCTCGGACGCCTGCGCCGCGGGCGCCCGCGGTGCGACCCTCCCCGGGATCACCGAGCGCGTGATGGTCGCCGGCCTCGACGCCGACTACGAGGCCATCGCCGGCCACTGCCGGGACGTCCTCGAACAGGTCGAGGGCGCCGACGAGATCCGCGTCACCAGCCCCGCCGGCACCGACATCACCTTCGACATCGGCGAGCGCGAGTGGCACGACGACACCGGGATGGTCCGAGAGGCCGGCAGCTTCTCGAACCTCCCCGCGGGCGAGGTGTTCGTCGCACCGGCGGACGCCACCGGCACGTTCGTCGTCGACGGCACGATGATGCCCCACGGCCTCCTCGCCGACGGGCAGGAGCTCAGTTTCGAAGTCGAGGACGGCCACGTCACCCACATCTCCGACGACGCGATCCGTGCCGACGTGGAGGAGGCGAGCACCGAGGTCGGGATGGCCGCGACCAACCTCGCCGAACTCGGCATCGGCACCAACGTCGGCGTCAACGAACTCGTCGGCTCGGTGTTGCTCGACGAGAAGGCCGCCGGAACCGTCCACATCGCCATCGGCGACGACGCCTCCATCGGCGGCGAGACGGAGGCACCGATCCACCTCGACGGTATCCTCCGGGAGCCGACGGTGTACGCCGACGGCGAGTCGATCACGCTGCCCCGATAGCGCCGACGGTACGTTTTAGACCGGGCGGCTCGCTAATCGTTCTCAATGGCTCCCTCCGCGGCGACGTTCCTCGACCTGCTCGGCGGCCACCTCGACCGTCGCATCCTCGAACTCACCGACGAGGAACCGCGATCCGTCGAAGAAGTCGCTGAGCGGTGTGACGCCTCGCTCCCCACGGGTCTATCGGCACGTCGACGACCTCACCTCCGCGGGGCTGCTCACCGAACGCACCCAGTACGACGCCGAGGGGAACCACTACAAGACCTACGCGGCCGCGCTGGTCGAGGCGACCGTCCGGATCGAGGACGGGGAACTGACCGTCGACGCGGTCACCGGCGGCGACGACGAGGCGTCACCGTCGCCGGAGGGTATCGAAAAAGCGGGAACCGAACCGGCCGAGGAGATAGACCGACCGGAGTAGAAGCGGGAGGGAGTCGCGCGCCGCGAGCCGAGTTACAAGGAAAGTCAAGGAGAAAGCCCCGCCCTTTAGGCCGGGGATGAATCCGACACTACCCTTCACAACCCACCGTTCAAACGCTCGGTAGGATATTCCACGCTCGAATCCATATCTTCAAGCAACTATCTCGACATAGGTTACGTATGGCGCAACAGGTCGTCACCCGCACCTACACTGCGTCCATACGGAACCAGCAACAGGTGTCCGACGACCTCGATTCGCTTGGGTTCTCAGCTTCGAAACTCTGGAACGTCGGACGGTGGGTCTGCGACCGAGTGTGGACGGAAAACGGCCATATTCCCGGCCACAACGAACTCACTACCTACCTGAAAACCCACGAACGCTATGATGACCTACATTCTCAGTCAAGTCAGCGCGTCCTTCAAGAACTCGCTGAAGCGTTCAACGGCTGGTACGGCAAACGACGCAACGGAGACACGAGAGCCAACCCCCCGAAGTACCGCAAACACGGCGACGAACACCCTCGAAGCACGGTCACGTTCAAAGCTGCTGGCTTCAAAGTCGACACCAAATACAACCGAGTCCGACTCTCGAAAGGCTCGAACCTCAAGGAGTATTGGTCAGATTTCATCCTCTGCGAATATCAGACCGGACCTGATGTTGACCTCTTGGCCGTGGAGAGTGTCCAACAGGTTCGGGCGGTATGGACGGGTGAGGAGTGGGAGCTTCACTTCGTTTGCAAGGTCGAAATCGAAGTGAGTGAATCCCCCAGTGAGAAGACCGTGGGTGTTGATCTCGGTATCAACAACTTCGCCGCACTCGCCTACGAAGACGGCCACAGCGAACTGTACCCGCTCAATTGCTTGAAGCAGGATGACTACTACTTCAGCAAGAAGATTGCTCGCTGTGACGACTCAAGCTCTGACCAAGCGGAACGGTTGAACCGGAAGAAGTCTGCTCGTCGCACCCATTACTTCCACACCCTCTCGAAACACATCGTTGAACGGTGTGTTGATGATGGCGTTGGGACGATTGTGGTGGGTGACCTTTCCGGCATCCGTGAAGACGAGGAACACGGCGAGTCGAAGAATTGGGGCAAGCACGGCAATCTCGACCTGCACTCGTGGGCGTTCGACCGCTTCACTTCGATGCTCGACTACAAGGCCGAGATGGAAGGGATCACAGTCGAACTAATTTCAGAGCGTGACACGTCGAAGTCGTGTTCGCGCTGTGGTCGCAACCGCAAGGCGAACCGTGTTGAGCGTGGGTTGTACGTGTGCGACGACTGCGGTACGGTGGCGAACGCGGATGTGAACGGTGCTGAGAACATTCGGCAGAAAGTATCTCCGAGTCCGTCACAGGATAGGAGTAACGGCTGGTTGGCACAGCCATCAACGTACCTGTTCGACAAAGAGAGCGGATGCTTCGCACCGCGAGAACAGGCCACGTCGTAAACCACAATATCCCAACGGCGGTCGGGAATCCTCGCCCTTCAGGGCGGAGAGGATGTCAATCGACGTACTCGTAGAGGCGTTCGTTCATCCGACCGCGGCCGACGAAGACGAACTCCTCCTCGGGCGTGGTGAACTCCTCCACGTCCACCGTCATGTCGTGGTTGTGGGCGTCGTGGATCTGCTCGTACTCCTCGAAGCCGAGGTCGTAGCGGTCCTCGATCTGTTCGTCGATGGTGAGCTGTTCGATCTCCGCCTCCCAGCCGTCGGCGACGGTCTCGGCGTGGATCTCGGCCTGTGCGCCCGAGCCGTAGGAGCCGACCAGCAGCTTCTGGCCGGCCAGGTCGCGGTCCTCCTCGGCGGCCTGTTTCAGGGCGCTGGCGCGGGCGATGTGGACCGAGCCGGTGTACCAGTTCCCGACCTCACGCGAGATCGAGAGCGTCGGCTCGATGGTGTCGGCGTACCACGAGCGGTACTTCTCGGTGCCTTTGAGGTCGTCCATGTAGTCGCGGATCGCCTCCTCGTAGGCCTCACGGTCGTCGTACTCGCCCTCGCGGGGCTGGCGGCCGATCTGCTCGGCGAGTTCGTCTTCGATCTCGGTGTCCCGGATCATGTGTCGGTAGCCGAGCAGGCCGGCCTTCCGAACCATCCCCGGGAACGGGGTGTGGAACGGGATGTACGCGAAGTCCTCGGGGTGCATGTCCCACGCGACGGACTCGAAGTCCTCCACGGCCTCGCGCATCCGGGCGAGGTAGACCTGCATCGAGCGCTTCCCGTCGACGCTCGGGAACTGCTGGTTCGGCTTGAGGAAGTCCGTCTCGTCGGCGCTGCCGTAGCCCTGCTCGGTCGAGAGTTCGACCAGGCTCGGGTCCTCGGTGATCAGCATCGCCACCGCGCCGGCGCCCTGCGTCGCCTCGCCGCTGGAGCCGCGGGCGTAGAGGGCGGTGTCGGTCGCGATGACGAGCGCCGACCGGCCGCGGTTCCGCCCGGCCTTGATCCAGTTGTAGGCGTCGTCGATGGACTGCGTGCCGGCGATGCAGGCGAACTTCCGCTCGCCCTTGTTCGCGTGGTGGAAGTCGCCCTCGTACACGTCCTCGAGACAGCCAGCGATGTACGTCGAGACGGGCTTGGAGTTGTCGAACGCGGACTCGGTCGCCACGTCGATGCGGCCGATGTCGTCGGGTTCGAGCCCCTTGCGGTCCATCAGGCGCTTGGCGGCGTTGGCCCCCATCGTGACGATGTCCTCGTAGGCGTCCGGGAACGAGGAGTTCACCAGCCCCAGCCCCTTGCGGTACTTGTCCGGGTCCTCGTCCTTCTCGGGTGCGAACGTCCCCGGGAGGTCGAGTTTGCACTTCCCCGCCCAGATCTCGACGGCGTCGATGCCGACCGTGGTCATGGCTCCGAACAGGGCGGTGCGCTATTTGGGTGTGTCGATGAGGGTTACGTCGGTTGTCGAAATCTGGTGGGAGAGTGGGAGGGATCAGCCGACATCGAACGTCACCGTCTCGGTGGCGTTCGTGTCAGATCGGTCGAAAGTAACCGTGTACTGCCCTGTGTTTCGGGTGTCGACCCCGGTTATGTCGAACGAAACCGTCTCACCGTCGTCGATGTCACGTGCCGCGGTAAACGTGATGACGGCGTTATCACCACTCTGGGTCGTGAACTCGGCGTCGTCGTTTCCGCTAACCGTCGCGCCGTAGTAGTTCACCTTCTCGGCCCTTCCATTGCCCCCGCCCTTCGCGGCCTGTGGGTCGCTCAGGTCGATGGTGACCGTCTCGCCGGCTGCCAAGCCGCCGTCGACGGTGAACGAGATACTCTGTTGCTGTCCGGTTTCACCGGCGTCGAGATCGCTCACCGAGAGGTTGGAGAGGCCCTTCTCCTCGTTCCCGGCGGAACCGTCACCCGTGCCGGATTTTTGCTCCGAGTACGAACCGCTTCCGTCGCTCGTGTCGTCGATCTCGATCTCCCGGGAGTTCCCCGCGCGGTCCGTGGCGTTGAGGACGAACCGGTACTGTGCTCCCTGCCCTCCGGATACGCTGAACACCTGCGATTCTTGGCCGGTCTTCCCGCTGAACGAGTCGACTTCGACTCCCTCACGGTAGACTGTCACGTCTGCAGTGTGGGGGCTTCCATCCGTGGTCGTCCATCCGACTGAATAGCGCTCGACCCAGAAGAAGAACGGGAACCCGCGATCCTCGACCTCCAGCGTCAGCTCCGGCGTCGTATCGTCCACGACAACCGCGTCGGACTGCTTCTCGACTCCGCTGTTCCCGGCCTCGTCGACCGCCTCAACGATCACGCTGTAGTTGCCCTCGGCCGTCGCCGACTCCGGAACCGTCAGGGCCACCGACCCGTTGGCCGCCGACACCGTCTCATCGACGAGCGTCGTCGACTCGTTCCCGATTCTGACTGTGACGTTCTCGACGCCGGCCGTCGCGTCCGTCGCGTTCCACCGAACGGTCAGGTCCTGCCCACTCTGGGTGTACGTCGGTGCGCTGGAGTTCGGTGTGACGAACGTCACTTCCGGATCGTCAGAGTCGATGGCGAACCGCGAACTGGTCGCGCTTTCGGTGTTGTTCGTGGCGTCAGTCGCATTAACCCGGACGCGAACGTCGGTGCTGTTGATTTCTCCGGTGCTCCAGTCGTAGCTACCAGTGTCGTTGAGTCCGGCCGCGATCGGCTGCCACGGGCCACCGTTGACAGAGTACTCGATATCGACCCGTTCCACGCTCGACTCAGCGTCGCTCGCGTTCCACTCGATCGTGGTCGTGCTCCCGCCACGGAACACCTCGCCGCCGTTCGGCGCCTCAACTGTCACACTCGGCGGCGTGTCGGAGGCGTTCCCCTCGATAGTGAAGCCCGCGTCGCTCTCGTCGGTCGCGAACTGCCCGAGGGCGTCAGTCGCGGTGACGCGGACCCGCGCATCGGTGGTGTCGATGTCCGGTATCGTCCACGCGAACGACCCGTCGTTGACGGTCCCCTCCGTCACCGCACTCCAGGACGCGCCGCCGTTGGTCGAGTAATCGATGTCGACGCTATCGACGCCGGCGATGGCGTCGTCCGCGGTCCACTCAACGGTCACCGTCTCGCCACCGTCGAAGCTCTCGCCACCGTTCGGCGCGTCGAGGGTCACAGTCGGGGGTGTGCTGTCGATGCTGAAGGTGCTCTCGCTGCTCTCGCTGGCGGTGTTGGCCTCGGTGTCGACCGCGGTCACACGGACCAACGCATTCGTGGTGTCGACAGATGGGACGGTCCACCGGTAGGTCCCGTCGTTCGCGGTGTCCGCAGTAACCGTGTTCCACGACGTCCCATCGTCGATCGAGTACGAGATTTCGACCCGGCTCACGCCCGATTCGGCGTCGCTCGCAGTCCACGCGATGGTGGTCGTGCTCCCGCCGAGAAGCGTCTCGCCGCCGTCGGGGCTACTGAGGGCTACTGTCGGCGCTCCCGTGTCTGGTTCGGGAGTGGCGGTCGGCGTCAGCGACGACGCGCCGCTCGGGTAGCGCCGGTCCGCTGCCAGCAGCGTCCCGGTCGCCGCGTCGAAGACCCGGACCGTCGCCACCTCGGAGATGTCGAGGGACTGCCGCCACGCCCACCGCTCGCCGCGCTCGAACTGGTCGTCGGCGTCCCCGCGAACGATCCCGCTGGCGTTCACTGCCGGGCGCCAGGTCTCGTTCCCGTGACTCACGACGATCCGGAGGTCGGCGAACGCGACCGAGTCGCCGCCGTTGTGGGTGAGGGCGACGCCCTCCTCGGCGACGTTCACCGAGAGGTCCGCCCTCGTGCTCTCGTCGCCGCCGGCGTCCGCGAGCACGACGGCTCCCGCCGCGCTCACCGTGACAACGACGACAGCCGTGAGGAGGATGACGCCGACCGACTCGCTCTGGGCGCGGGCGGTCATTGCGGGTTGGCGAAGTACGTTTCTCGGTACACCTCGCCACCGTATTCGAACACCAGCGTGAACACGAAGAAGTCCTCTTCCCGAATGGCGACGTCGAAATCAAGCGTGAACTGGTAGCTGGGGCCACCCGGTGAGACAACGATGTTCGGGTCAATGCTTCGATAGTTGCCGCCGACGTCGACAGAGCTCGCTCGGAGTTCCGGCGAGCCACCGGTGACTCTCACCTCCGCCGTGCTCGGAGGTGACCCGGGCGGGGACGCAGCGTCGTAGAAGAAGTTCACTCGAATGCTCGTGATGTTGACATCCTCAGAGAGAGTGTTGTTGAAACTCATGTCAACCGTCTCACTCCCGCTCCCGCCAGCGTTGAGGGCCGCACTGGTGTAGATCAGGTCCCCCGTCGTCCCGGGGTTCAGTTCCCCGCCGCCACCGTCTCCACCGCCGAGGTCGAACGCCGGGACGGCGAGGCCCGTGAAGTTCGCTTGTTCGTAGTCCGCGGCGCCGATACTCACGTTAATCGACGCGTCCCCTGCGGTCGTGCCGACGCTGCGGTACTCGATCGTCGCTTCCCCCTCGGCATTGGTCTCGAACGTCGGCCCGTCGACCAGTTCGAGATACGTCCCGTCGGCATCGGCGTTCACGGTCGCGCCGGTCACAGGGTTGTTGAACCGGTCACGAACTTCGACGGTGATGGTGCCGGTCTCCCCGCTCTCGTTCGAAATCACGTCGTAGCCGTCGGTCACGACCATGTACGCCGGATCGGTCGCCCGCTCGCGCTCGGTGTCGCTCACCGCGCCGACGCCGACGGCAGCGCCTCGCAGTCGGTACGTGCCGGGATCGAGTTCGATGGCGATCCGGTGGTACTCGACGCCGTCGATAGTCACGCTCCCGGCGTCGCTGGCCGCGGCGTTGCTCCCGAGGAGGTCGTCGTTCCACACGTCGGCGGAGAGCCGCGAGGTGACGTTGACGAACAGCGGGTCGCCGGCCTCGCTCTCGACGGTCACGGTCCGGCGCCGCTCGCTCAGCGTCTCCACGTCGACGGTCTTCGTCGTCGCTCCCGACTCACGGAGGTCGCCGCGGAGCGCGAGGAGATCGATCGTGTTCCCCTGAATCAGCCGTTGGCCAGTTAGGGTCCGGTTCGCGCCGTTGTCGAAGGTGTTGTAGAGGACGCTGTTCCCGTAGACCGTCGTCGGCGAGCCGCCGTACTCGCGGTAGTTCGGCTGGTAGACCACGGCGCTGGTGTTGTACGTGCCGACGCCGGCCGTCGCCCAGTAGGCTCTGGCGTTCTCGTAATCGCTGCCGACGGTCACGCTCCCGCTCGCGTTTCCGACGGTGACGTTCAGGTCGGGGTTCTCGGCGCCGACGGTCCGTAGCCGGCCGGTCGCTGGAGGTGGGTTGATGAAGAGGAGTCGGGTCGGGTAGGTGATGCCGAGATCGACTCGCGTCGGCGCGCCGTCGCCGTCGGCAGCCCGGACGAGGCTGTTCCGGAGGTCCTGCATGTCCGACTGGACCGCCCGGCTGTGGTCGAACTCGATCGCGGCGTTCTGTTGGGGGATGACGGTCGCTTGGGCTGTCGCCAGCGCGACGATCAGGATGCCGAACAGCAGGATCGCGCCGACCTGCACCGACTGTGCGCGGTCGTCCCCCCGTAGCATACACGCCTATCCGGTACGGGCGCTGAAAAAGGTGCGCGTACTCAGCCCTCTTCCTCGACGGTCTCGGGGGAGGCCATCGCGTTCTGCAGCGACTCCAGCCCGTTGACCCACTCCGCGACGAGCCCGTACTCCATCTCCTCGACCAGCGCCGGGTCGATCTCCTCGCCGTCGATGACGAGCGTACCGGCCTGCACGAGGTAGCCGATGGCCGTGTCGACCTCCTCCTCGGCCTCGGCGTCGGCGGCGGCGTCGATGTACTCCTCGACGCTCGCCTCGTCGGCGGCGCCGGCGGCGACGAACTCCTGTGCGGCGTAGAAGACGACTTCGAGACTCATCTGGACGCTCTCGAGCAGCATCGACTTCTCCTCGTCCTCGAGGGGCGCCTTCGAGAGCACGATCTCCTGCATCTCCGAGAGCTCCTCGTGGGCACGCTCCTCGCCGATGAGGTCGTCCTCGTAGGCCTCGATCACCTTCGCCACCGCGATGGCGGTGTCCTCCTGGAGGTTCATCAGCAGGCGCGCCGAGTCCTCGTTCTCGAGGTCGAGGTCCTCCTCGCGGAGTCGGTCGATCCAGTTCTGCCAGCGTTCCTGCGTATAGAACGTCTCAACCGCGTCGTCGTCGTCGGTCATGCCCCTATGTGCTCCCCGGCGACGCAAAGGGTTTTCCTATCGGTCGCCGCCCGGGAGCCGGCCGGTTCCGGCAGCGAGCGACCTACTCCTCGCGGTCCAGCGTCCCGACGGTGTCGATTCCGTACACCAGTTCGGGCGTCTCGACGTGTGCACGGGCGACGGCGTCGTCGTGGCCCTGCTCCAGCAGCCACCGAACCCGCCGCGGGACGGTCTTGGGCCCCATCACCGCCCCCGGCCGGTCGGCGTCGTCGACGAAGTCCGTCTCCATCAGGAACGGCTCGCCGGTCTCGACGGCAGTCCGGAGCCGCGCCTTCTCGCTCATCACGCTCGGGGTCGGCCCGGCGAGCCGGCCGCCGGCGTAATGCTTGACGACCTTCTCGGCGGGGAGCCCGCGTTCCTCGGCCCACTCGGCGACATCGGTCAGATCGTTGGTGGCCTCGGTGTGGAGTTGGACCGCGCAGTCGTGTTCGGCGCCGAGCGCGAGGCCGTGTTTGAGGACGTCGTTCGAGGCCTCCCACACGGCGTCGTCCACGTCGTAGTGGGGGCGGCCGGTTTTGAGCGCCAGCGCGCGACCGTCGGCGACGTACTCGGCGGCGAGGTCGAGGCCTTCCTGCATCAGGTCCCGGGCCTCCTCGGCCTCGTAGCCCTCGTCCACGAGGTGGCTGATCAGACCCGGATGCACGCCCAGCACGGGCCACGCCTCGCCGGGAAGGATCCCGTTGGCGTCGGTGACGGCGTCGATGGTCGCGTCGAACGCGGTGTGGAAGTCCGCGCGCTCGCTCGGCACCGGCCCGAGGTGCCACGACGGCTTGTTCAACACGAGCAGGTGGGTGCCGCCGAGGTGCTCGAAGTCCCGGACGGCGTCCATCCCCTGGCCGTGCTCGGGGTCGAGGTGGAGGTGGTTGTCGAGTACCGGCGTGTCGAGTTCGTCCATACCCGTAGGCGGGGCGAACGGGCCTTCAACGCTCCCCTCCGCCGTGAGTCGGGTGAAGCCGTGGCGGCCGCCGTCGGCGCAAGCGCTATTGCGCTGTGAGACACACCCACGGACGTGCCATCGACGCTGGTCCACGTCGCCGTCGGCGGCCTCGTCGGCGCCGCCCTGCTGGGCGACCGCTTCACGCCCAAAGCCATCGCGGTCGTACTCGTCGCCGCGGCGGTACCGGACCTCGACTCCTTCCTCGCGCCGCTGGTCGCCGGCGCCCATCGCTCGGCGCTACACACGCTGCTGCTCCCGGCGCTCCTCGGCGCCGCGGTGTACGTCGACGCCCGCATGTTCGACCGCTCACGGCTCCGGGAACGCTGGGGAGCCGACGCTCCCTACGTCGCCGGCGTCGCCGTCGTCGCCCTCCTCGCGGGTGGGATCATCCCCGACCTCGTGACCAACGGCGTGAACGCGGTCTGGCCGCTCCACGACCAGTTCTACACGGTGAACGGCAAACTCCACCTCTCCACGACAGAGGGGCTCGTCCAGACGTTCGTCGACCTTTCGCCGGAGCCCTCGCGCCCCTCGACGACCGAGAACACCCGGTACAGCACGGGTGCGGACCCGACGCCGTGGAAGGAGGACGACGGGCCAGTCGAGCGCGTGTTCCCGGTCGTGACCGGGGGCTGGCAGCTCATGCTCGTGGTCCTCTCGGCGGCGACCGTCGGCGTCCGCTCGTGGCAGACCCGCGACGCCTGAGCTGGCGACCGAGGGGGGCGAGCGACAGCCTCAACAGCGAGCCGGGAGCAGTCGAGCCATGGAGCTCCGTCCGTACGAACCCGGCGACGAGGCTGGACTGTGGGACTGCAAGCGTGCGTTCGAACTCGGCCTCGGCGCCGGGACCGGCGGCGACGACAAGGAAGCCAAGTACGAGGGGAAACTCGACGAAACCTACCGCGCGGAGTGGTTCGAGTGGGTCGGACGGTGTGTGGACTCGGACCCGCGCTGTGTCACCGTCGTCGTCGACGACGCCGAGGTCGTCGGCTACGCCTTCGTCCTCCCCGAGAGCCACCGGTTCATCTGGGACGCGGCGGTGTTGAACGAACTCTACGTCGCCCCCGAGCACCGCGGCACCGGCGTCGCCGACGACCTGATGGAGGCCGCCGTCGACTTCGCGCGGGACCAGGACCTCCCGCTCGACCGCCTCGTGCTCGACGTGGACGGCGCGAACGAGCGTGCGAAGGCGTTCTACGACCGCCACGGCTTCGGCCACTGGGGCGAAATGGTCGCCCGGGAGCTCTGAGTCGGGGCGCGCTCACGGCCACGGATCGCCGTTCGTGTCGTAGAACGCCACCTCGTGGTCGGGGTCGGCGTCGCGGTACTCCGACTGGCTGACGCTGAACCGGACGGCGTCGACGGGCGGATCACCGGGATGGAAGTTCCGCAGCGTCCCCTCGCGGCGGCCGCCCATACGTTCGACGTACTTCTCGATCGCCCGTTCGGACTTCTCGTTGTCCGCATCGAGGGTCACCGTCACCAGTTCGAGGTCGAGGTGTTCGAAGGCGAGTTCGGCCAGCGCCAGCGCGCGCTCGCCCGAGTAGCCCCGCCCCCAGAACGGCTTGCGGAGCCACGTCCCTAACTCCGCGCTGTCGGTGTCCCAGTCGAGCGTGAGGCCGCCGAAGCCGGCAATCTCGCCGGCCCCATCCTCGCCTTCCTTGGGCCGGATCACGTAATCGACCCCCTCGCGCTCCTCGCGGGCCGTCACACCGCGTTCGAGGAACTCCGCCGACTCGTTGGGCGTCGCGTGGGGGTCCCACGGCAGGTACTCGGTGATCTCGTCGATGTCTGGGGCGCCCTGCTTGCAGTGCTCGTACACGTCGAGCGCGTCGACGTACTCCGGCGTCCGGGGCTCCAGTCTGAGCCGGTCGGTCTCGATCGTCGTGGGGAACATGTTCGAAAGCACACACGGGAAGTGAAAAAGCCTCCCGAGGGTCCGACAACGGCTCGCACGCCACGCGCCACCGAACGATTCATCCGCTCGGCGGCGGAGTCGCGGACGATGAACGCCCCCGACGCACTCGCGGACCTCGATCCGGAGGCGGCGCTCGACGGCACCGTTTCCAGCCTCGACGACGACGCCCTGCGGCGGCTCGCCCACCACCCACTGGCGGCTGTCGGACAGGAGTACCCCCATCACGGTGGCGCCGTCGACGGCCCCGAGGACACCGTCCGCCCGCGCGAGGACCACCCGGTCTTCTTCGGCTGCTACGACTGGCACTCGGCGGTCCACAGCCACTGGGCGCTGGTCCGGCAGCTTCGCCTCTTCGAGGACCACCCCGACGAGGCCGCGATCGTCGAGAGCATCGACGCCCGGCTTACCCCCGAGAACGTCAACGGCGAAGTCACGTACTTCGTCGAGAACCCCGGCTTCGAGCGCCCCTACGGCTGGGCGTGGCTGCTCCGGCTCGCCGCCGAACTCCACCGCTGGGACGACCCCCGCGCCGACCGCTGGGCCGACATGCTCGCGCCGTTGGAGGAACGTATCGCCGACCTCGTCCGGACCGAGTTCCTCCCCCAGTCCCGGCCGTTCCGGGTCGGCACGCACGGCAACAGCGCGTTCGCACTCTCGGCGGTGCTGGACTACGCCGACGTGGTCGGCGACGATGACCTCGCGGCCGACGCGGCCGAGACGGCGCGACGGTTCTACGTCGACGACGAGGACGCCCCCGTCGCCTACGAACCGCTTGGCTGGGACTTCGTCTCGCCGACGCTGACCGAGGCGAACCTGATGCGCCGCGTCCTCCCCGACGCGGAGTACGACGACTGGCTGGACGGCTTCCTGCCGGACCTTTCCGAGTCCCGAAACCGCGACTTCTTCGAGCCCGTCGATGCGAGCGCCGACGGCGAGGGCGGGATGGCGCTGCACCTCGTCGGCCTCAATCTGGCGAAGGCGTGGGGTCTCGCGGAGGTCGCCGACGCCGTCGACGGCGGGACGGCGGGGCGACTCGCCGAGAGCGCGGAGCGCCACTTCGAGGCGGGTCTCGGCGGCGCCTTCACCGACGACTACGCGGGCTCACACTGGCTCTCCTCGTTCGTGCTGTACGCGCTGACGCGGAACGCCGACGCGGCGTAGGTCCTGACACCGTACGGGGGGGTGGCGCAAAGCGGGTGCCGCGTCGGCGGCGTCGCCGGACTACGTCCGGCTGGCAGACGAGAGCGAAGCTCTCGTCAACGCCGCAGCGCGAGGGGCGAACGACCATACGGGAGTGAGCCGGTTGGGGAAGTTCGAGGGCTGTGCGGGGCAGTGCGGTACAAGTGGCCAAGCTTCGAGAGCGGTCACAGTAGCGGCCGTCGTCGCAGAACCGAACCCCCCGCGTGAATCCTCTCGAACACCCCGTCTCCGCAACCACTAAACGCACTACCCACCTCCCTCCGGTAATGGCTGACTGGACCGAGTCCTACCGGCCCGACACGCTCTCGGCGGTCCGGGGGAACAACAAAGCCCGCGACGCCTTCGAGGAGTGGGGGCGGACGTGGGACGACCACCGGGAGGCGGTGATCCTCTACGGCAGCCCCGGCGTCGGCAAGACCTCCGCGGCCCACGCGCTCGCGGCGGACATGGGCTGGGAGACGGTCGAACTCAACGCCTCCGACCAGCGAACCGCCGACGCCATCGAGCGCTTCGCCGGCCGCGCGGCGCGAAACGCGACCCTCGGCGGCAGCAGCAGCGGCGAGGACGGCCGCCAACTCGTCATCGTCGACGAGGCCGACAACATCCACGGCAACTACGACCGCGGCGGCGCACAGGCGATCACGAAACTGGTCAAGGAGTCGAGCCAACCGATCGTCCTCATCGCCAACGAGTTCTACGACATGAGCCGCGGGCTCCGAAACGCCTGTCAGGACATCGAGTTCCGCGACGTGTCGGCCCGCTCGATCGTCCCCGTCCTGCGGGACATCTGCCGGAAGGAGGACATCGGCTTCGAGAGCGACGCCCTCCAGCGCATCGCCGACGCCAACTCCGGCGACCTCCGCGGGGCCGTGAAGGACCTCCAAGCGACCGCGGAGGGGAAAGATCACCTCACCGTCGACGACGTGGTCACGGGCGACCGGGACACCACCGTCGGCATCTTCGCCGTCCTCGACGCGATCCTCAAAGAAGAGGAGAGCGCACAGGACGCGCTGCACGTCGCCTACGACGCCGACGAGACGCCCGACGACCTGACGGCGTGGGTCGAGGACAAGGTGATGAAGGTGTACGACCCACAGGAGACGGTTCGGGCCTACGAGTTCCTCGCCAACGCCGACCGGTGGCTCGGCCGCGTGCAGGCGACACAGAACTACTCCTACTGGCGGTACGTTACCGACAACGTCGCCGCTGGCGTCGCCGCTTCTCGGGACGGCACCTCCGGCGGCTGGACCCAGTACGGCGGCCGGCCCCAGATGTGGCCCTCCTCGGACGCCACGGTCGACGAGATCTGCCGAAAGATCGCCGTCTCGGGCGGCCTGAGCATCGAGACCGCCCGTCGGGAAGTGCTGCCGTTCCTCTCGGCGATGATCCACCACTGTAAGCCCCGGGAGCTGACCGTCGCCGTCACGGCGTACTTCGAGTTCGACGAGGCCGACCTCGCGGCCATCTCCGGCAGCGGCGAGTCCACGAACAAGGTACAGGGGATCGTCGAAGACGCCGCGGAGTTGCGCGACGACCGACTGGAGGAACACGCCGGCGGCGCCTTCGCCGGCGACCTCCCCGAGCGTGACGACGGCGCGGAGACGGCGACAGAAGCGTCCGAAGCGGAGCCGGAGCCCGAACCGGAACCCGAACCGGAGCCTGAGGAGACCGAGGACGACTCCCAGTCTGGCCTCTCGGACTTCGTCTGATCCTCAGTCGACCGTCGTCGCTCGGGCGGTCAGCCCGTCGGCCGTTGCCTCCACGACGAGCGTGTCCGCACCAGTCGGTCCCGGCAGCGCGGCGAAGAGTTCGATTCGGGTCCGGTCGGCAGCGGCCTCGGCGTCGGGGTTCAGCACCGCTTCGACCCCCCAGCGGCCGGCCCGGCTGAAGAAGTTCGGTACCGCGAGTGCCGACTCAGCAGCGACGGTGTACTCGCCGCTTTTGTCGGGGGGCTCCAGATCGGCGTCCCGCGGCGTCACCGGCGTCGAGGTGGCGCTGTCCTGACCGACGCCGTTTCCCCCCTCGGTTCGGAGTTCGGGGCGGACCGCGGCTCTGACGGCGACGGTGATCGAGCCCGACCGGCGGTTCCGGATGTCGAGCCCGCCCGGGACCGTGTTCTCCCGAAGCGACTGGCCACAGCCGGCGAGCGCAACCGGGACGGCGGCGAGAATCGCGCGGCGTGACCGCTGCATGAGCGATAGCTGCGGGGGCGAAGCCAAGAGCGTTGCGGCACCCGACCCCGAGAGCCGGCGGCGACGGCGACGGAACAGTAGCGCCGAGGGGACGGCGAAAGAAGCAGCGGCCGCCGTCTCGGTCGCTTACGCCAGCGACGGTCGACCGTCCTCGGCCTCGCCGCGGGCGGCGTAGGCGACGACGGCAGCGGCGGCGAAGGCGATCAGGTAGAGCAGCCCGTTCACGAGGCGGGCGCCCTCGGTGTAGATCACCAGGTCACGGCCGAGCAGCATCACGAGGAACATCGCGCCGGCGGCGACGGCGGCGCCGGGACGGTACTGCGCCAAGTTCGTCTCGGGGAGCCAGACGATTGCGGCGACGAGCGTGGCGAAAGTGGCCAGCGCCGTCAGGATGAACAGGGCCTGCCCGGGCGGGCCGTACTCGACCACTTTCGTCACGCGGCTGGCGACGAAGTTCACCGGGAGGAGCACCAGCGTGGCCCCGAGCGCGAGGCGGCTCCGGTCGAGCGCCGAGCGCTCGTAGTGGCCGCGCATCGCCGACAGCGTCGAGAGCACCAGCGCGGTGAAGATCGAGAGCGCGAACAGCAGGTGGGCGGCGTGGGTCGGCACGGAGTAACCCCACGGGATCGCCCCTTCGAGCGTCACCGTGATCGCGCCGATCGCGATCTGGAACGGCAGCAACACGAGCGCCGTCGTCGCGTAGAGTGCGGTCCGGCGTTCCTGTCCGCCACGCCACGCGGCGGCGACGAGGCCGATGATGACGAAGCCGGTGATCATCGCCACGAGGCGGTGGAACCACTCGAAGAACCCAGGGAGCGTCTGTGGCAGGAGCCCGTCGTTACAGAGCGGCCACTGCTGTGCGCAGGCCAGCCCGGAACCCGTCGCGGAGGTGTAGATACCCAGCGCGATCAGGCTCCCGGTCAGGGCCGTCGTGAACAGCGCGAACTGCCGGTAGCTGGGACGCTTCATTCGGGTTGACTCCGGACCGCTCGCACTTGTGGGTTCCGTTGCAGGCGCGCTCGCGCGCGAGACCCCGAGTCGGCGCGTTGAAGTCGCCGCCGCCGCCAGCGGCCGTATGGTCGACCACGACGCACGTACCGCCTGTCTCGATAGCTACCTCGCGGCGGCAGGCTTCGACGCCGTCTGGTTCGCCCGCCCCGACGCGTTCGCGTGGCTCACCGGCGGCGACAACAGCCCCGTCGACGCCGACGGACTCGGCGTCGCCGCCGCGGGCTACGTCCCCGGCGAGGACCCGGCACTCCGGGCGGTGGCGCCGGCCGGGGAGGCCACCCGTATCGCCGCCGAGGAACTGCCCGACGGGTTCGCCGTCGAGACCGTCCCGTGGCACGAGTCGCTGCCGGCAGCCGTCGCCGACGCCTCGCCCGCCGAGACAGCCGCGGACTTCGATGCCCCCGGGATAGAGCGGATCGACGCCGCCCGGCTGCGCCAGCCGCTCACGGAGGCCGACGTAGAGCGCTACCGCTCGCTGGCCGAGGAGACTGCCGCGGCCGTCGAGCGCGTCTGCCGCGAACTCGGTCCCGAGGACACCGAACACGAGGTCGCCTCGGCGCTGCGGATCGCCCTCTCCTCGGGCGCGATGTCGGCCGCCGAGGTTCGCGTTGCCGGAAGCGAACGCGCCGAGGCGTACCGCTCCCCGCCGGCCGGTGCCGGGGAGCTCGGCGACTACGCGGTCGTGAGCGTGACCGCCGAGCGCGGTGGACTCCACGCCTCGCTCTCGCGGACGATCGCGTTCGATCCGCCGGCCCGGTTTGAGGAGCAGTTCCGCACCGCGGCCCGGGTCGAGGCGACCGCGCTTGCGGCGACGGAGGCGGCCGTGGCGTCGGACGGTACCGCCGGCGACGTGTTCGACGCCGTCGCCGAGGCCTACGACGAACTCGGTGCCTCCGAGGCGCTCGACGCCGGCGAACAGGGCGGCGCCGCGGGGTTCGCCCGTCGGGAGTGGCTGGCCGCGCCCGGCGCCGAGGCCCCCGTGCGGGCGCCGATGGGATACGCTTACAACCCCGTCGTCGGCGGCGCGCGCAGCGAGGACACCTACCTCGTCGAGGCGGGCGAGAACCCCTTCGAGTGTCTGACGGCGACGCCGAACTGGCCGACGTTCGAGGTGGAGGCGGTCGGCTACGACCGAACGCTCGAACGCCACGCGCCGTACGCGCCCTGACCGCGGCACCATGGCCGCGGCGCCCTGATCGCTCGCCAGCGCCGGGACGGTCAGGCCCCGACGGCCCCGTAGCTATTTTGCCGTGTCGTGGGTTCGGATACCCGAATGTCGTGGCACGCCGTGCGCGCTGTCGTCGGGGCGGCCGCGACAGCGAGGGGCTTCCTGCTCCCGGAGCGGGGGCGCTGGCTCCGGCTCTCGCTGCTCTCGCTGGTCGTCGGCGTCGGGTGGCTCTCGCCAGCCGCCGCCCGGGTTACGGTGCCGGCGGCCGTCGGCGACCGAGGTCTGCCGATGGCGCTCGCGGCCGGACTGTTCGTCCTCGGCGCCGTCGTCGCCGACGGCTACGGGCGGTTCGCGCTCGTCTCGGGACTCCGGTCGGACCGCCTCCGACTGAGCGAGGACGTTCGCTGGCGGCTCGGCCGTTCGGTCCGCTGGCTCTGTTTCGCGTTCGCCGCGCTCGTCCTGGTGAGCGCCGCGGCCGGCGTCACGCTCCGGGCGGCCCACGACGGCTGGCTGGCGATCACCGGCGGAACGATGGCCGGGCCGGCCGACATCGCCGTCACCGCCGTCACGGGGCTCGTCGTGGCCAGCGTCTGCGTCGGTATCCTCGGCGTCGTCCACGCGACACACTCGCTGCTGCCCGCGACGATGCTCGCCACCGGCGTCGGCGCGATGGCGTCGTGGCGCCGACTCTGGCGGGCGTTCGAGGGCCGGCGCGGCGGCTTCGTCGGCTACCTCCTCACCCGCGGGCTGGTGGCCGCGGCGGTGCTCACCCTGGCGCTGGTGGCTGCGGGCACCGTCGTCACGGGGCTCGCCCTCGCCGGCTTCGTCACTCTCGTCGCGCTGTTCGGCACCGTCTCGGCCGGCGTCGAGACCGTCGGGGTCGTCCGGTTCGGCGTTGCCTGCACGCTCGTTGGCTTCCTCGCGGTGCTCCCAGTTCGGGCGGCGACGGTCGTGTATCTCGCGAGCTACGACCTCACGGTGCTGGGGACGACCGACGCGGACCTCGACGTGATCGGCGTGGCCGGCACGGAACAGCCGCCGGACGATCCGGTCTCGGTGGTACTCCCGGACGGAACCGAGGCTGGAACCGGGGGGCTCGACCCGGCGGCCGGCGCGACGGACGGTGGGCTGACAGCCGCCGACGCGCCCGCTGAGGCGGGTGACGGCGCACCCCCGGTCGATAGCGACGCCGCGCCCCGAGACGAAGCCGGGGACGGCGACGGGTCGGAGCCCGAAACGGGCGGCTTCCAGTTCGACACCGTCGAGAACTGAGTTCGACGATCGTCTAACCGAGTTTCGACGGGAGTGGATAGACTTTTGGCGGCCCCGGAACACCCGGGGGTATGGGACTTGACGACGACGCCCGGGAGTATCACCGGGTCGACCCGCCGGGCAAGATCGAGATATCCACCACGAAGCCGACTAACACGCAGCGTGACCTCTCGCTGGCGTACTCGCCGGGCGTCGCCGCGCCGTGTCTCGACATCGCCGAGGACGAGAACCGCGCCTACGAGTACACCGCCAAGGGGAACATGGTCGGCGTCGTCTCGAACGGGACCGCCGTGCTCGGCCTCGGCGACATCGGCGCCCAGGCCTCGAAACCCGTGATGGAGGGGAAGGGCGTACTGTTCAAGCGCTTCGCCGACATCGACGTGTTCGACATCGAACTCGACGAGACCGACGTGGACGCCTTCTGCCAGTGCGTCGAGGCCATGGAGCCGACGTTCGGGGGGATCAACCTCGAGGACATCGCCGGGCCCGAGTGTTTCGAGATCGAGCAGCGACTCCGGGAGTCGATGGACATCCCCGTGTTCCACGACGACCAGCACGGCACCGCGATCATCAGCGGTGCCGGCCTGCTCAACGCCGTCGACGTGCTCGAGAAGGACATCTCCGAGATGGAGATCACGTTCTCCGGCGCCGGCGCCTCCGCGCTGGCGACCGCGCGGTTCTACGTCGAACTCGGCGCCGACCCCGACAGGATCACGATGTGTGACTCCTCGGGGATCATCACCGAGGAGCGCGCCGAGAACGGCGACGTGAACGAGTACAAAAAGGAGTTCGCCCGCGACCTGCCCGAGGGCGACCTCGCGGACGCCATCGACGGCGCCGACATGTTCGTCGGCCTCTCGGTCGGCGGCATCGTCTCCCCCGAGATGGTCCGGTCGATGGCGGACAACCCCATCATCTTCGCGATGGCCAACCCCGAACCGGAGATCGGTTACGAGGAGGCCCGCGCGGCCCGCGACGACACCGTGATCATGGCGACGGGGCGCTCTGACTACCCGAACCAGGTCAACAACGTCCTCGGGTTCCCGTTCCTGTTCCGCGGCGCCCTCGACGTTCGCGCGACTGGCATCACAGAGGACATGAAGCGCGCCGCCGCCGAGGCGCTCGCGGACCTGGCCCGGCAGGACGTGCCAGACGCCGTCGTGAAGGCCTACGGCGACCAGCCCCTCCAGTACGGTCCGGAGTACGTCATCCCGAAGCCCGTCGATCCACGCGTGCTCTTTCAGGTCGCGCCGGCCGTCGCCGAGGCGGCGATGGAGGAGGGCGTCGCTCGCACCGAGATCGACGTGGACGAGTACGCCGAGGAGCTGGAGGCCCGGCTGGGCAAGTCCCGCGAGATGATGCGGGTCGTGCTCAACAAGGCCAAGACGAACAAACAGCGCGTCGCGCTCGCGGAGGGCGCCGACGAGAAGATGGTGCGCGCGGCCGCCCAGATCCAGGAGCAGGGCATCGCCGAGCCGGTGCTGCTCGGCAACCGCGAGGAGATCGAGCGCATCGTCGGCCAGTTGGGGCTGGACTTCACCCCCGAAACCGTCGACCCGCGCGCCGACGACACCGAGGCCTACGCCGAACGGCTCTACGAACTCCGCCAGCGCAAAGGCGTCACCCGGAGCGAGGCCGGCGAACTGGTCCGCCGGGACACCAACTACCTCGGCAGCGCGATGGTCGAGCAGGGCGACGCCGACGCGCTCCTGACGGGGCTGACCCACCACTACCCCTCGGCGCTGCGTCCGCCGCTCGAAGTGATCGGCACCGCCGAGGACGCCGAGTACGCCGCCGGCGTCTACATGCTGACGTTCAAGAACCGCGTCGTGTTCGTCGCCGACGCGACGGTGAACCAGGACCCCAGCGAGGCGGTGCTCGAAGAGATCACCAAACACACCGCCGAACTGGCACGCCGGTTCAACGTCGAGCCGCGCGCGGCGCTGCTGTCGTACTCGAACTTCGGCTCCGTCGAGAACGAGGGCACCCGCAAGCCCCGTGACGCGGCCGCGAGCCTCCGTGACGACCCCGGGGTCGACTTCCCGGTCGACGGCGAGATGCAAGCCGATACTGCCGTCGTCGAGGAGATCCTCACCGACACCTACGAGTTCTCGGACCTCGACGAGCCCGCGAACGTGCTCGTCTTCCCGAACCTCGAGGCCGGCAACATCGCCTACAAGCTGCTCCAGCGGCTCGGCGGCGCGGAGGCCATCGGGCCGATGCTCGTCGGCATGGACAAGCCCGTCCACGTGATGCAGCGCGGCGACGAAGTCAAGGACATCGTCAACCTCGCCGGCGTCGCCGCCGTTGACGCCCAGCAGGAGTAACGACGGCCCTTTTCCGTCGACTTTTATCGGTCGGAATCGACGTGTTCTGCGCCGTTCGTAGTTATCAACGGACACGAATTCGACGGACGGCGAGCAGTTGATTGGTATGCCATACCGGCGCAGGGTATAAGTCGGTCCGTCCCGACCGACAGTCTATGTCTGACAAAGACACACCCAACGTGGGACGACGGAAGTTCCTCGGCTTCGCCGGCACGGCCGCGGCGACCGCCATGGCGGGCTGTGGTGGTGGCGGTGGCACCGACACCGACGGCGAGCAGAACATGGACGACACCGACACGCCGACGGACTCCGGCGGCGATGGCGGCGACGACACGCCGACCGAGCGTCCCGAGCCGGAGACCCGCGACGGCTACCTCCAGCGGGCCAACCGCCGCGCCCACGATCAGTCGCCCTGGGTGTTCCTGAACCGACAGTACTCGGTGTACGGCAAGAGCGCCGACATCGAGTGGGAGGCGCGAGCCGACGAGTTCATCGACGCCTACGAGATCAGCCCCGCGACCGACAGCGGGGACGACGTGGTGATCAACCAGTCCTCGATGGACAGCGGGCTGGACCCGCAGGACCACCGTGAGACGCCGACTGACAACATCGTCCTGCAGGCCTACGAGGGGCTGCTCGACCGCGACCGCGAGGGTGGGATCGTCAACAAGCTGGCGACCGACTACAGCCGGATCGAAGACGGCCTGATCCGCTTCCAGATCCGCTCGAACGTCTCCTTCCACTCCGGCGACAACCTCACGCCGGAGGACGTCGCCTACTCGATCAACCGCATCGTCGACCCCGACACCGGGATCGCCAGCCCCCAGCAGGACCAGCTTGCGGGCGTCACCGGCGCCGAAGTCGTCGACGGCGAGCGCGCGGTCGACGTGATGAGCGAGGGGCTGAACCCCATCGTGTTCTCGCTGTTCGCCAGCTACGGCCCGATCATGAACAAGTCGTGGGTCGAGGCCAACGAGAACTCCTACGTCAACCAGAACATCGACGGCACCGGGCCGTTCGTGTTGGAGACCTACGAGCAGGACGTGCAGGTCGTGTTCAACCGCAACGACAACTACTGGCGGGAGGCCGCCGAGATCAGTTCGCTCACGGTCACCGCCTCCAGCGAGGCCAGCACGCGGGTGAACTCCCTGCTCTCCGACGAGTCCGACATCATCGTCAACGTGCCGCCACAGGAAGTGAGCCGGATCGAGAACAACGATGGGACCAGCATCTCCGCGGTGCCGTCGACGCGCGTCATCTTCAACGCGATGCGCTACGACGTCGAGCCGTTCGACTCCGCGGAGTTCCGCCAGGCGGTCAACTACGCCATCGACTTAGAGAGCATCATCGAGAACGTCCTCGACACGTTCGGCGACCCGACCGCCCAGCCGACGCTGGACGGCTTCTTCGGCTACAACGGCGACCTCGACCCGTACCCCTACGACCCCGACGAGGCCGAGGCGCTGGTCGAGGCGTCGGGCTACGCCGGCGTGGAGGTCGAACTCCACACCCCCGTCGGGCGCTACCTCAACGACGTGGAGATCGCACAAGCGGTCGCGGGCTACCTCGACGACCTGCCCAACGTCACCGCCAGCGTGAACCAGCGTGACTTCTCGGCGCTGGCCAGCGAGGTCACCGACGGGAACCTCGAGACGAACCCGCACTGGTACCTGCTGGGCTGGGGGAACGAGACGTTCGACGCGAGTCAGACGCTCATCCCGCTGCTGACCAGCGACGGGAACCTCACGAGCTGGTCGGACGAGGAGTTCGACCGACTGATCAGCGAGGCACAGAGCCTGCCGAGCGAACAATAGATGTCGTACGGACGGTTCCTGCTCAAGCGCGGCCTCCAGGGGGTCGTCGTCGTGTGGGGGGTCATCAGCATCGTCTTCCTCCTGCGGTTTATCACGCCCGGGAGCCCCGTCGACGCCGTCGCGCCGCTGGACGCCAGCCCCGAGCTTCGCCAGCGGATCGCCGAGGAGTTGGGGCTGGACCAGCCGCTGTACGTCCAGTACCTCGACTACCTCTGGGAGCTGTTGCAGGGGGACATGGGCTACTCCTACATCTCCGGCATCGAGGCGAGTCAGATCGTCGTGACGAAGCTGCCCGCGACCATCGAACTCGCGGTCGTCAGCAGCCTCGTCGCCATCACGCTCTCGATCCCGCTGGGGGTCATCAGCGCCACGCGGCGCCACCAGCCGGCGGACTACGGCGCGACGACGTTCTCGCTGGTCGGCATCTCGACGCCGAACTTCTGGCTCGGGATCATGCTCGTGCTGCTGCTGTCCGTCGAGTTCGGGCTGTTCCCGACCAGCGGCCGCGCGTTCGGCTTCGTCGAGGCGTTCCGGATCATGACCGCCCAAGGGGTCTCGGCGGGC
Organism: Halolamina litorea; assembly: GCF_026616205.1. Classification (NCBI taxonomy): domain Archaea; kingdom Methanobacteriati; phylum Methanobacteriota; class Halobacteria; order Halobacteriales; family Haloferacaceae; genus Halolamina; species Halolamina litorea. The sequence goes on along the minus strand of NZ_JANHGR010000001.1, from coordinate 817,961 downwards.
GCCGACGCGATGTTCCAGTGGGCCCGCCACATCGTGCTGCCGGCGATCACGCTGGGCACGTACTTCACCGCGCTCATCACGCGGCTCACCCGCTCGGGGATGCTCGAGGAGTTGGGGCAGTCCTACGTGCAGGCGACCCGGGCGAAGGGCCTGCCCGAGTCGCTGATCCGCTACAAACACGTGCTGCGGAACACGCTGATCCCGATCATCACCGTCCTCGGCCTGCAGTTGGGGACGCTGATCGGCGGCGCGGTCATCACCGAGTCGGTGTTCTCGTGGCCGGGGCTGGGCACGACGCTGATCAACGCGATCAACGCGCGTGACTGGCCGATCCTGCAGGCGTCGCTGATCGTGATCGGCGCCGGCTTCGTGATCGTGAACCTCGTCGTCGACGCCGTCTACGCGTCGCTCGACCCGCAGGTGGTCGCCGAATGATCTCGCCGCGGACGCTCCGGAACCTCCGCAAGGAGCTCCGGTCGAGCGCGCTGGCGAAGATCGGGATCGTGCTCGTGCTCGCGATGGTGCTGGTCGCGGGGTTCGCCCCCTTCATCGCGCTGCACAACCCCACCGACCAGAACTTGGAGAACGGGAACCTCCCGCCGATGGGGTTCAGCCGCACCACACAGGAGACCAGTTCGGAGATGGTCAACGGCTCGCTCCAGATCGTCAACGAGACGGTGACGATCAACGCGACCGCCGACCACCCGCTGGGGACGAACTCCCTCGGACAGGACGTCTACTCGCGGGCCGTCTACGGCGCCCGCACGTCGATGCTCGTGGGGATATTGGGAACGGCGCTCGCGGCGATACTCGGCGTGAGCGTCGGCCTCGTCGCGGGCTACTACCGCGGCCGGGTCGACGACGCGCTGATGCGGTTCGCGGACGTGTCGTTGGCGTTCCCCTCGCTGGTGTTGGCGATATCGCTGATCGGCCTCTGGGGCCGGGCGGCCGTCGACGTGCCGGACCCGTTCGTGATGCTCGGGTTGGTCGACCCCGTCCGGTCGGCGCTCGGGCTGTCGACGGGGATGCCCGACTCGTTCGTGTTGCCGGGGACGGTCATCGTCGTCGTCGGCCTCGTGAACTGGGTATGGTTCGCCCGGATCGCCCGGGGTGAAGCGCTCTCGATCCGTGAGGAGGAGTACGTCAAGGCCGCCCGCGCGCTGGGCGCCAGCGACGCCCGGATCATCGGGCGACACGTGCTCCCAAACGCGACGACGCCGATCCTCGTACTCGCGACCATCCAGGTCGCGGCGATCATCCTGTTGGAGTCCTCGCTGTCGTTCCTCGGCTTCTCGGGGACGACCCTCTCGTGGGGCTTCGACATCTCGCAGGGGCGGGCGTACCTCTCGACGGCGTGGTGGATCGCCACCGTGCCGGGGCTCGCCATCGTCTTCGCCGTGATCGGTGTCAACCTCGTCGGGGACTGGCTGCGTGACGCGCTCGACCCCGGGATCGAAGGGGAAGGTGGTGTCTAGATATGTCTCAGGAACTACTCAAAGTACGGAACCTCACGACACGCTTCTTCACGGAGGAGGGGCAGGTCAACGCCGTCGAGGGCGTCGACTTCGACGTCCGTGACGGTGAAGTGTTCGGCATCGTCGGCGAGTCGGGATCGGGCAAGTCCGTGACCGCGCTCTCGCTGATCGACCTCGTGGAGTCGCCGGGCCGGATCGTCGAGGGCGAGGTCTGGTACCGCGACGCCGAACTGGCCGACGAACACCGCGACTCACACCCGTCGGCCGTCGACGGCGACTACGTGGACGTGCGCCAACTCCCCGAAGCCACCCGCCGGTGGCTCCGCGGGCCGGCGTTCGCCACCATCTTCCAGGACCCGATGAGCAGCCTCAACCCCACCATCCCGGTGGGCGAACAGATCGCCGAGGCCGTCGAGGTCCAGCGCCGGGCCCGGGCGAACCCGCGTCGCACCCGCTCGCGGACGCAGGGCTACGGGCTGGCGAGCTACTTCGTCGACTCGCTTGTCCCTTCCCGGGACTACGTGAGCGACGAGAGCCACGAGCGCGCGGTCGAACTGCTCGACAGGGTCGGCATCCCCGACCCCGAACAGCGCGCCGAGGAGTACCCCCACGAGTTCTCCGGCGGGATGCTCCAGCGGGCGATGGTCGCCCAAGCGCTCGCCGGCGAACCCGACGTGCTGATCGCCGACGAACCGACGACGGCGCTGGACGTGACCATTCAGGCCCAGATCCTGAACCTGCTGAAGGACCTGCAGGACGAGGAGGGGATGAGCGTCGTGCTCATCACCCACAACCTCGGCGTGATCGCGCGGATGTGCCAGCGCGTCGGCGTGATGTACGCCGGCGAGGTGGTCGAACGCGGCTCCCTCGAGGACGTGTTCGAGAACCCGGTCCACCCCTACACCGAGGGGCTGCTGGGGTCGATCCCGGACTTGGAGGACCCCGCGCCGCGGCTCTCGCCGATCGAGGGGAACGTGCCGAGCCTGCTCGACTCCGAGATGGGCGAGAAGTGCTACTTCGCCGACCGCTGTCCGAAGGCGATGGAGTCCTGCCTGCACCGCATCGACGAACACGACGCCCCGGCGAGCGTCGAGGGCGTCGACCACCGGGTGCGCTGTGTGCTCGCCGACCGGGAGTACGACCCCGCGGAGGCGCTTGCACCCGCCGCGGCCCCGGAGGTGAGCGATGACTGAGACCGCCCCCGACGGCGCCGACGGCTCGCACCCGTCGAGTGATCGAACACGCTCCAACGGCGCCGAACCGCTGCTCGAAGTCCGGAACCTCCGGAAGTACTACGAGGACGGCGGCGGCCTGCTCGACCGCGTGCTCGGCCGCGAGGCGACCAGCGTGAAAGCCGTCGACGGCATCAGTTTCGACGTACGGGAGGGCGAGACGCTGGGACTCGTCGGCGAGTCGGGCTGCGGGAAGTCGACGACCGGCGAGACGCTGCTCCGACTGCGCGAGGCCACCGGCGGCACCGTCGCCTTCGACGGCGAGGAGGTGTTCGACCTCGACGACACGTCGATGGCCGCGTTCCGCCGGCGCGCTCAGATCGTCTTCCAGGACCCGTTCTCCAGTCTCGACCCGCGGATGACCGTCGGCGCCGTCGTCGCCGAGGGGATGCGGATCCACGGGCTCCCCGAGTCCGACCCGACGGTCGGCACCGACGCCGAGATCACCGTCGGCGAGGGGATCGACCGGATGGTCGAGGTCGACGTGGCCGACGACATCGACCGCGTCGTCGACCCTGAGAACGGCGTCGCCCGCGTGCCGGTGACGGTCCGGCAGGGCGAGGACGGCCCCGAAGCGACCGTCGGGGTCCACGAGGACCTCCTCGGCGCGACCGTCGAGGAAGGTGAGAACGAACTCCGGGTCGAGGTGACCGTGACGGGGAGCGAGGGGGCGGTCCGCCGGGCCCGGGCGGGCGAACTGCTCGAACGGGTTGGGCTCTCGGCCGACCAGATCGACCGCTACCCCCACGAGTTCTCCGGCGGCCAGCGCCAGCGTGTGGGCATCGCCCGGGCGCTCGCGCTCGATCCGGACTTCATCGTCCTCGACGAACCGGTCTCGGCGCTCGACGTGAGCGTGCAGGCACAGGTGCTGAACCTCCTCGACGACCTGCAGGACGAGTTCGGCCTGACGTACCTGTTCATCGCCCACGACCTCAGCGTCGTCCGGCACATCTGTGACCGGGTGGCGGTGATGTACCTCGGCCGGATCGCCGAACTCGGGCCGACCGACGAGATATTCGAGAACCCCGATCACCCCTACACCGAGGCGCTGCTCGCGAGCGTCCCGCGTGCGGAGGTGAGCGAGCAGGGTCGCCGGGTGGCGACGCTTTCGGGCGACGTGCCGTCGCCGCGGAACCCCCCCTCGGGCTGTCGGTTCCGAACCCGCTGTCCGAAGGTGATCCCGCCCGAGGACGTCGAGATCGAGCAGGCGGCGTTCCGTGCGGTGATGAACCTCCGCGAGGCGGTCGAAGGCGGCGACCTCGACCCGGAAGCCGTGCGGGAGGTCGGGCCGGCAGACTACCGCGAACAGGAGGTCCCGGGACTCGACGGCGAGAACGCGGCGGTCGTCGACGAGGCGCTCGAAGCGGCCGCTGGCGGGGACCTCGACGGTGCCGCCGAGACGCTCCGGGAGCGCTTCGAGACGGTCTGTGAGACGACCGAACCCGACGCGACGCCCGGCCGCGACGACACCGTGATCGCCTGCCACCTGCACGAGTAGCGGCGCCCGCGGTCCTTTTTGCACACATCGGCGGCTGGCCGTCGCCGCCTCCCAGTCCGGCAGCAACGTTGACGTATCCCCCGCCCGATAGCTCACGTATGAACGCCGCAGACGTGATGACGACCGACGTGGAGACCGTCGCACTCGACGACGAAGTCGGCGAAGTGCTCGCCAAACTGGCCGACGTGACCTACAGCGGCTTCCCGGTCGTCGACGAGGACGGCCGACTCGCGGGCGTCGTCACCGAGGGCGACCTCGTGGACCTGTTCGAGGTCGAGGACCGCGTGCTCTGGATCCCGATCGGTATCCCGCCCATCGTCGACACGCTGACCTACGCGTTCGACCTGCCCGGCGACGACGTGGATATCGCCGCCCACGCCGACGACCCGATCAGTTCGGTGATGACGCCCGACCCCGTGACCGTCGACGTGGACGCGAGCATCGACGTGTTGCTCGACCTGCTCGCCGACCCCGAACGGGACATCAACCGCCTGCCCGTGCTCGACGGCGAGGAACTGGTGGGGATCATCACCCGCCAGGACCTGCTGCGCGGTCTCCGGACGGAACGCGACGCCGCGGGCGCGGCCTGATTGGGCGAAAGCAGTACCCCTAAGCCCCCCCTCGCGCTCGGTTGTCTCGTGTCTCGCTATCGGAACCTCGGACTCTTCCTGCTGCTTGCAGCGATCTGGGGCTCGGCGTTCATGGCCATCAAGGCCGGGCTGGACGCCGGTTTCCCGCCGGTGCTGTTCGCGGCGGTTCGCTACGACATCGCCGGCGTGTTGATGCTCGGCTACGCCTGGTGGGTACTCGACGACCCGCTCCCGCGGGGGCGCGACCAGTGGGCGACCGTCGCCGTCGGCGCCGTGCTGTTGATCGCGGCCTACCACGCGTTCCTGTTCATCGGCGAGGCCGACGACGCCGTCACCAGCGGCTCGGCGGCCGTGTTGGTGAGTCTGAGCCCGCTGCTGACGACCGGCTTCGCTCGCGTGTTCGTCCCCGAGGAACGGCTCGAAGCGATCGGGCTGTTCGGCCTGCTGCTCGGTCTCGTCGGCGCGGTTGTCCTCACGAACCCTGACCCGAACGCGCTGCTGTCGGGCGGGATGGGTGCGAAGCTGCTCATCGTCGCCGCCGCGGCGTCGTTCGCGCTCGGCAGCGTGCTCACGCGCCGGCTCGACAGCGACCTCGCCATCGAGTCGATGGAGGGCTGGTCGATGCTGCTCGGCGCGCTGCTGATGCACGCGCTCAGCCTCGGGCTCGGTGAGTCGCCGACGTCGCTCGAACTCACGCCCGGGATCGTCCTCAGCCTGCTCTACCTCTCGATCCTCGCGAGCGCGCTCGGCTTCCTGATCTACTTCGAACTGCTGGACCGGTTGGGTCCCATCGAGATCAACCTCGTCTCCTACGTCGCGCCGATATTCGCGGCGCTGTCGGGCTGGCTGGTGCTCGACGAGGTGGTCACGCTGGCGACGGTCGCCGGCTTCCTGCTCATCATCTCCGGGTTCTCGCTGCTGAAGCGTCGAGAGATCGCGAAAGAAGTGGATCGGCTCCGATAGCCTCGCTCAGACCGTCTCGCCGCCCTTGTACACCGCGTCGGGCTCGTAGAGGTTCGAGATATCGTCGAGTGGCGAGTCCTCGAACGCGACGATGTCGGCGTGGTTGCCGACCGTGAGCGTGCCGATGTCGTCGGCAGCGACCGTTTCGGCGGCGGTCCCCGTGCCGGCGACGATGGCCTCGTGTTCGCTCATGCCGACCTCCTCGACGAACAGTTCGGCCTCCATCGCGTTCTTGCCGTGCGGGACGAGTTCGGGCCCGAGGAAGTCGGTCCCGAGGGCGACCGGAACGCCGGCCTCGTAGGCGCGCTTGGTCGACTCGACGTGGGCCTCGTGGGCCTCGCGGGCCTTCCGCAGGCCGTAGTCGGGGACGCCGTGCTCCGCCCCGTGTTCGACGAGCCGGTAGACGATGGCCAGCGTCGGCACGAATATCCCGCCGGTCTCCTCGAAGAGATCGATACACTCCTGATCGATGTAGAAGCCGTGTTCGATCGTGTCCACGCCGTTCTCCAGTGCGGACTTGATCCCCGGCGCGCCCTGCGCGTGGGAGGCCACGGGGATGCCGACGCGGTGGGCCTCCTCGGTGAACGCCCGGATCTCGGCGTCGGTGAACTGGCTCTGGTCGGGGGCGTCCTTCTCGCTGAGCACGCCGCCGGTCGTCATGATCTTGATGAGGTCCGCGCCCTCACGGATGCGCCGGCGGACGCCCTTCCGACACTCGTCGGCGCCGTCGACGATGCCGTCGCCGCCGGCGGCCTCGCTGGTCGCCCACTCGTAGGGGAGGTAGTGGGCGTCGCCGTGGCCGGCGGTCTGGGAGAAACTCTGGCCGCTGGTGAAGATGCGCGGCCCGGGGAGGGTCCCCTCGTCGATGGCGTTGCGCAGCGGGATTCCGGCCTCGCTCCCGACGTCACGGATTGCGGTGAAGCCCGCCTCCAGCAGCGTCCGCGCGTCGGCGCTGGCCCGCGCGGTGTTGAGTTCGCTCGACTCCCGGATCCAGTCGAACGGCTCCATCGAGCGCGTTCCCTTGAGGTGCAGGTGGGCGTCGATCAGTCCCGGGATCACCGTCTCCCCGGAGTGGTCGACGTGCTCGGCGTCCTCGGGCGCGTCGACGGATTCGGCGGGGCCGACTTCGACGACGCGGCCGTCTTCCACGAGAATACGTGCGTCCTCGAGCGGTTTCTTCCCGGTGCCGTCTACCAGCGTGCCGCAGTCGATGACCTTCATCGATCCGTGGTAGCGAACCCCACGTGTTAGGGGTTGGCTTCGCGGCAGCCCACGGGCGTCGACGCTGGGGAGCGCCGCAGGTCACGGGTCACCGTGAGGAACGCCGGACTCATGGCTTCCCGGGCCCAACCACGCCCATGAGCGAAACCACCGATTGGGAGCAGCAACTCCGCGCCAACCGCGAGGAGAAGGACCGCTTCTTCGCCGAACACCCACAGTCGCCGGTCCCGCCTGAACACCGCGACGGGTTCGAGGGGCTCGACTACTTCGAGCCGAACGAGGACTTCCGGGTCGCCGCCGTGGCCGAGGTCCACGACGAACCCGAACCCGTCGAGATGGAGACGACCAACGGGCCGCCGGTGCGGTACCTCCGCGTCGCCACGTTCGCCTTCGAACTCCGCGGCGAGGACTGTGAGCTCCACGCCTACCGGCAGGAGAACAGCGAGGAGGACACCCTGTTCGTGCCGTTCCGGGACAAGACGACGGGCCAGCAGACCTACCACGGGGGGCGCTACATGGAGTTCGAACCGGAGGGTGAACTCGAGACGGGCGACACCGTCACGCTCGACTTCAACCTCGCGTACTCGCCGTTCTGTGCGTTCAGCGAGACGTTCTCCTGTCCGTTGCCGCCCGAGGAGAACTGGCTCGAAGTGGTGGTGCCGGCCGGGGAGAAAACGCCGGAACTGGAGTAGTCGCTCGTTCTCCCGGCCGCCTGATTACCCCTCGGCCTCTTCGATCCGACTCTCGACCACGTCGAGGTGCTGGTCGATCACCGCGACGAGTGTCTCTCCTGGGAGCGGCACGCGAACCCGGAACCGCCACGGGTCCCTGCCGAGCACCTCGGTCGTCTCGTCGGTGACCGCCCACCGGAGCTCCCACTTCGGCACCGCCGTCAGGTCCCGGCCGTGCTCGTGGTAGAACGCGATGGCCGCCGGGTGATAGAGCAGCACCTGTGAGACAGGGGTGTAGTTGAACCCGGTGCAGTTCGTACACCGGAAGACGGCGTAGGCTTCGAGATCCCGGGTGTCGTGCAGCGATGGAAGTGACCCGTCGCCATCCCGGATCTCGACGGCTACCTCGGCGGCACACCACGGGCACTGGCCCGAACTCATGGCGTCGAGGACGGTCCGGCTTCGGCGGTGGACCGTCTCGAGCATCGCCTCGGGGTCCTTCCCGACGAGCCCGCGAGGCGGGACGTAGATGTCCGCGTAGTTCGCCTCGCAGGCCGAACAGCGCACCCGGAACAGCGTCTCGTAGAGGTGCCCCTCGACGGGTTCGCCACAGCGGTAGCAGTCGACGCCGACCGGGGCCGGGTCGATGGAGCGGTCGGCCTCGCCGGTGAGCAGGCCGGCGACGAGCGCACGGTAGAGGACCATCCCGGGCCACCGGAGCCGGTAGCCCGCCTCGCCCTTCGCGACGTAGTTGCCCAGTAGCTTCGTCAGGTGGTAGTTGAAGCGGCCGGAGTCACGGATGCCCACGCGGGACTTCAGGTCCGCGTAGGGGACGGAGGGGATGCCGGTGTCCGGGGAGACGGTCGCGTCGCCGAGTTCCTCGATGATCCGGACACGGCTCTCGTCGGCCAGCAGCGACAGCGCGGTCCCGCGGTCGAACCCTTCGTCGCTCATCGTCGTGGCTCCATGGTCGTTCGTCCGATCGGCCCTTCGACGCCGTCGACGCTCATCGTTTCGGTCGCTGGGCCCCCGTGTCCGCCTCGATTACCGGGTTCTCCCGCACGATGGTCGCCGCCCGGCCCGGCCCGACGCCGAGCGCGTAGACCGGGACGCCGAGATCCTCGCTCACGAACTCGACGTAGGCTCTCGCGTTCTCGGGGAGGGCCTCGTACCCGCGGTCGGCCACCGACTGCCAGTCCTGCTCGTCCCACGAGTCGAAGTGCTCGTACTGTGGGACACACCGCTCCCACTGGTCGGCCGAGTGCGGCGGCGTCTCGATCCGTTCGCCGTCGAGTTCGTACGCAGTACACACCTCGAGTTCGTCGAGCGTAGCCAGCGCGTCGAGGTGGCCCAGCGTGATGCCGGTGTAGCCGTTGACTTGGGTCGCGTGCCGGAGCATCGGCAGGTCAAGCCAGCCGACGCGACGTGGTCGGCCCGTGACGGTGCCGAACTCGCCGGCGGCCTCCCGGAGCGTCGTCGCCGTCTCACCTTCGAACTCGGTCGGCATCGGGCCGGCGCCGACCCGGGAGAGGTACGCCTTGACCACGCCGACAGTCTCGCCGTCCGCGACCGTCTCCGGTGGAACGCCCGTCCCGACGACGGCGCCGCCGGCGGTCGGGTTCGAGGACGTCACGAACGGGTAGCTCCCGTGGTCGAGGTCGAGGTGGGTGCCTTGTGCGCTCTCGAACACCACGTTGCCGTCGTGGTCTGCGAGGAACGATCCGGTGTCGACGACCATTCCTTCGCGGTCAAGCCGGTCGCCGTACGCCCGGAACTGCTCGAACAGCGCGTCGACGTCGAACGCCTCGCCGGTGTCGACGCCGTAGAGCGACTCCGCGATCACGCGCTTCTGCGGGACGACGTGCTCCAGTCGCTCTCGGAGCGTCTCGGGGGCGAGCAGTTCGGCGACGCGGATCGCTCGACGGCCGGTCGCGTCCTCGTACGCCGGGCCGATGCCGTTCCCGGTGGTTCCCACGGCCGTCGCCGACACCTCCCGGGCCTGCTCCTCCGCCCCGTCGAGCACGCGGTGGTAGGGCAGGACGACGGTCGCCCGGCCCGAGACGTACACCTCGGGAGTGAGCCCGCGCTCCCGCAGACGGTCGAGTTCGTCGAACAGCGTCTCGAAGTTCACCACGCAGCCGTTACCGAGCACGCCCGTCTTCCCCCGTACCACGCCGCTGGGGACGAGTCGGAGCGAGTACTCCTCGCCGTCGACATCGATCGTGTGGCCGGCGTTGTCGCCGCCTTGGAAGCGGACGACGGCGTCCGCCGCCGCGCTGAATACGTCGGTCATCCGTCCTTTGCCTTCGTCACCGAACTGCGACCCGACGAGCGTCGTGTTCACGGGAGAGCGGTGGGCAGGCTGTTCATTAACCGTTCTGTGAATCAGGGTTCACACGAGCCCAGCGTGTGGGCCGCCGTTCTCGGATGGCGGCCCATCCACCGGTCTCAGGGAACAACGAGGTCCACGACCGTCTCGCCGTCGACGACGAGGTTGTACGCTTCCTCGTCGTCGTTCCACAGCGCCAGCGCGTTCTCGATGGAGAGCACCGCGCCGTACGCCGCCTCACCGAGCGCGCGGTTCAGTTCGGTGTGCTGGGTGAGCACGGCGTAGTGTTCGACCTGCTCGCTCCCGTCGCCGATCTTGAACAGCGGGTTCGGGTCGGCGCCGTACTCGCGTTGGCGTTCGCCCTGCCGGCTCAGGTCGGGACTGAGCTTCACCGTCAGCAGGTCGATCCGGTTGCTGACGTGGCGCTCGCTCTCGGCGGCCTTCGCGTGGCGCTCCGCCGAGGCGACCACGGGGGTTCGGCGCTTCCCGTCGGGCCGCAGGAGGGTGTAGGCGAACTGCACCGTCGTCTTGGTGAACGTCCCCGGGTCGTCCCGTTCGCTGCCGCGCTCGCCACGCTCGCCCTCGTCCAACTGCCGCTGCATCCGCGGCGCCTCGACCTCGGGGCGCACGTCGAAGGACCAGCCACGGTCCGACGGCGCCTCGCCGGGCCACAGTCGGAGCGTCGGCGAGTAGACCGACGGCCCGGAGTCCGGTTTGGCGAGCGCGCGTTCGACCCCGCGCAGGCCAGTCGCCGTCTCCAAGTCCGCCGGCGCGATCCCGAGCAGCGTGCCGTCGTCGGCGACGGCGTCGAGGTAGCGCTCGGCGGTCGCTTCGGGGTCGTTGAGTTCGGAGAGGACGTTACAAAACGAGAGGAGGTCGATCTCGCCGAGCGATTCGGGGTCGAACGCCTCCGCGGTCTCCCGGTGGATCGTCGTGTGGACGTTTCGCGGGGTCTCGTCGAGGAGGTCTTCCAAGAGATCCGCCGCGGGCGAGGGTTCGATCGCGTGGTACTCCACCAGCGGCGGCCCCTCATCGTCGCCCTCGGCGCCGCGGGCGAGGTAGTCACAGAGCGCCAGCGCGGGGCCACCGGTCCCGGCACCCACGTCGAGCACGCGAAGTTTCCGCGGGAGGTCGCTGTTCTCCGCGAGGTCGTCGAGGACGTAGCCCATCGCGGCGTAGTAGTCCGGCAGGTGGTAGACCGCGTACCCCAGCGCCGCGGTCTCGTCGTACTCGACGGGGTTGCCGTGGAAGTAGTCCGCCTTCAGCCGACGCACCGCCTCGCGGAGGTCGTCGCCGGACTGGCCGTCCGCCCAGTCAAGGCCGAAACGGTCGACGAGTCGGTCGACGACGACGCGCTCGTACTCGCTCGGCAGTCCCTCGGGCTCCCAGCCCGGCGGTGAGACGGGGGCGTCGCTCGCGGGGACGAAGGTCCCGTCCTCGCGCTCGATCAGGTCGAGGTCGAACGCCTCGTCCCGGAGCGCCTGCTTGACGACCGCGGGGTGGGGTGCCTCGTCGAAGTACTCCTGTATCTCGGCGGGGTCGATCGGTCTGACCTCCCGGAGGTAGTTGACGGTGTCCCGGAGCCGCGAGCGGTCGACGCTCATCGCTCACCCTCCGTCGTCGGCGTCGACCCGGCGCGCTCGGCGGCCCGTTCGTACAGGGCGGCGAACGCCTCGTGGTCGGCGTCGGCGAGTTCCCGGGCCGCCTCGGCGACGGCGTCGGCGCCGCCGAAGGCCTCCTGCACGTCGGCGTAGACCCGCGCTTCGCCCTCGGTAACGGTCCCTGCGAGGTCCGAGAGGCCCGCCGAGACTGGCGTGTGGAACTCCTCGCGCACGTCGTCGCCGGCCAGCGCCCACGCGAGCACGGCGGCGTGGCTCTTTGCTTGGACCGTGGTCATGGCGTCGTCGTGTTCCTCGGGGGTGGTCTCAAAGAGGTCGTTGCCGGCCTCCCGGAGCGCATCGAGGAGCGGCGAGAGCGTCGTGCCGACCGAGTCGGCGACCAGCGCGACGTTGCCCGGTGCTCGCTGCGGGGCGAACAGCGGGTGGAGGCTCGCGCGCTCGCGGCCGGGCAGGTGCTCGCGCATGGCGTCGACGGGACCGACCATCACGCCAGAGAGGTCGAGCATGGCCGACTCGGCGTGGGGCGCCCAGTTCGCGACGGCGGCCTCCACGGCCGGGATCGGAACCGCCAGACAGACGGTTTCGAACGAGCGGTCGGCGGCGGGCGTCCCGCCGTCGAGCGGTACCGTCTCGGCGTCGGCGAACGCCGCTGCCGCGTCCGCGGCGGCGTCGGCGTCGGTGTCGGCGAAGGCGAGATCGGTGTCGAGCGCCGGCGCCGCGTCAACGGTCGCGGCCAGCCAGCGGCCCATCGCACCGGCGCCGACGATACAGAGCGTCATTACCGGACGGAGGGTGTCGTCGGGTGAAAAGCGGTCGGTTCTACAGTTCGAGCCGTTCGGGGTAGTCGGTGAAGTTCTCGTAGCCGTCCTCGGTGACGACGGCGATGTCCTCGATCCGGACGCCGCCGTGTGCGGGGTCGTAGAGCCCCGGTTCGATCGTGACGACGTGGCCCGGCTTCAGTTCGTCGCCGCGGGGGGAGAGCGACGGCGCCTCGTGCACGTCGAGGCCGATCCCGTGGCCGGTACTGTGGATGAACCCCGTCTCCGTCGCGGGGTCCGCCCGGAGCGTGGGGTAGCCGGCGTTCTCGTACACCTCACAGACGGCGGCGTGGACCTCGGCGCCGGTCGCGCCGGGCGCCAGCGCGTCGAAGGCGGCCTCCTTGGCCTCCTGCGTGAGGGCGTACCACTCGGAGATGGTGTCGCTGGCCTCGCCCTTGACGAAGGTGCGGGTCATGTCGGAGTGGTAGCCGTTCTCCTTGTCCCGGGGGAAGATGTCGACGATGATCGGCTGGCCGGCCTCCAGCGGGCCGCTCCCGCGGTCGTGGGGGTCGGCAGCGTCGACGCCGCAGGCGACGATGGTCTCGTCCAGCGCACAGCCGTGCTGGAGCAGCGTGACCTCGATCTCGGTCGCCACGCGCTCGCTGGTCAGCGGTTCGCCCTCGTAGTAGAGGACGCCGTTCTCGACGCTCGCGGCGTCCAGCAGGTCCTCACAGGCCTGCATCGACGCCTCGTTCGCGAGCGTGGCGTCGCGGACGTACTCGATCTCCTCGTCGGTCTTCACCGCGCGGATGTCGTCGACGACGCCCGCCGAGTCCACCGCCAGTGCGATCCCCTCCTCGCGCAGGCCGTCGGCGGCGCCGACGGGGAAGCTCTCGGGGACGGCGACGGAGTCGACGCCGTGGGCGTCGAGGAACGCGGCCTGTAGCTTCGCCCGAGCGGTTCCGGGTTCGTACTCCTCGCGGAGCGACTGGTAGTCGTAGTCGGAGGTACGGTCGACGACGCCCCGGGCTTCCTTCGAGGCGCGGCCGTACTCCAGTCCCGAGGCGAGGAGGGCGGTCTCCTCGGGCGTGTAGACCGTGAAGAAGGGGTCTGGCGCGTCGAAGCCCGAGAGGTAGCGCTGCGTGGAGTCGTCGCCGGCGGCGTAGACCGCGTAGCCGTCGAGGCCCTGCTCGTCGAGGTAGGCGTCGAGGGCACTGGTGTCGATGTCCATGCTCCGAACCGCGGCCGGCGGAGGCAAAGGCGTTGCCGTCGCGGTCGGTTCCGCCCCGGTCCAGCGGCGACCACGGGGCGGGCAGGAGAGGTACGTCACCGAGCGACGCCGCCGGCCGGGTATGCGACACCCGGGACCACGGCGGTGTCGAGTGTGGGTTCGGTACGAGAGTGTTCAAGCCGCGGGAATCTAGCGTGTGCTTAAGTCATCAGGGGACCAACAGTCTTGTACAGAGGTGACGCGACTATGGAGAAAAACGTCGGAGGACTCGACCGTATCGCCCGGTTCATCGTCGGACCGCTACTGATCATCGTGGGGCTCGCCGCGTTCGCCGGGCTCTTCACGCCCGCATTGGGCACCACCGTCCTGGTGCTCGCAGCCGTGTCGGTCTTGGTCGGTGCGGTCTTGACCGTCACCGCCGCGACCCAGAAGTGTCCGCTCAACTCGGTTATCGGGCTCGACACGTACGGGAAAGGCCCCGCCTGAGGCGCGTCGCCCGACGAGGTGACGCCACGGGTGGGGACGGCGGTTGGTCGCTTACCAGGTGCCGTGGAACGTGTCGAACTCCAGCGAGTCGAGGGGCTCGTGGCCGACCGCGATCTCGTACTCGCCGGGGGTCAGCATCGGCTTGTGGAACTGCGGGCCGTCGTCGGTGGTGATCCGGGGACAGCCGGTGTTGACGAACGCGTCCATGTCGAAGTTCCGCAGGCGGTCCGGCGTGACCTCGTCCATCGTGATGAGGTAGGCGTTCTCGTTCTCCTCGACGATCTTCTCGGCCATCTCCCAGCGGCCCTGCCCGATCTTCGTACAGAAGATGACGCCCCACTTCTCGGCGTCCATCGCGCGGTGGACGGCGCCGTAGCGCTGCTTCATGAACTTCTCCGTGTCGGCGACGGTGACGACGTTGTTCACGGGGTCGGCGATGACGACCTTCTTGTCGGGGTGTTCCATCGCCAGCCCGAGCGGGTGGAACTTCCCGCCGCCGACGTAGAGCACCTGATCGGCGTCGATGTCCGCGGAGGCGTAGTTGCAGCCCAGGACTTGGCCCTCGTGGGTCAGGCGGTCGTCGCCCTTCCGGGTGTGGACCTCGTACCCCTTCTCCTGCAGCCACTCCTTCATCTCCGGGAAGAGGTTCATGTGCTGGGCCGTCGTGACCAGCCCCACGTCGTCCTCGGGGAGTTCCTCCAGCGCGTCCTCCATCATCGGGAACACGTCGACGTTCGAGAAGAGCGGCACGTAGATGATCTTGTCCGAGTTCTTCATCGGCGAGTGGCCGAAGTGCACGAACACGTCGGTGCGGCGCATCAGGAACGTGTCGAGGTCGCAGGCGCCGTAACAGGGCTGGCCCGACAGCATGAACGTCACGTCGTCGGGGGCGAGCTCCCGCAGGTCGTCGGCGACGGCGGGGCCGCGGCGCTTGAGCCCTTCGGGGAACTGCAGGCCGACCTTCTTGGCGTCCTTCTCCTCGATCTCCTCGATGATGCGTTCGAGTTCGTAGTCCCACTCCCGGTCGTGTTTGAGGGACATCCCCGTGTTCCGGAGGTCCCCTTCGGTCGTTGCGTCGCCCGCGGCGTCCTGACTCATTAGCGGTGCTACCGGGTGTGGACGGATAATCCCCGCGCTTCCGTCAGTCCCGTGCTCCCGCCCCCCACGCTTTCTTGCCGGTCGGAATCGACAGTATCCCTATGCATCGGGGGGGCGACGAACTCGGGCATCGCTCGGCGGAGCTGAGCGGCTGGGCCGACGAACTCCGGGCGGCCGACCCCGCCGACGTCGACGAAACGCTCGCCGGCGCCGTCGAGTTCGCCGCGGCGACCGGTGACGCCGCGAGGGGCGTCGACGCCGGGGACACCGAGTCGGCGCCCGAATCGACGTTCACCTGTCGGTTCTGTCGTCGGGAGGTAGCCGCGGCCGAAGCGCTCGACGCCGATGGCCTGCCGCTCGGGGGGTTCGAGTGGGTCGCCGATCCGGACCTCGGCAGGCGGGAGGCCTACCACCGCGAGTGCATCGACGCCGGCGAGGGCCGCTTCCTCCCGTGGGCTGCGAGCGGCGTGCTCGGCGACGAGTAACGGGGACACGGCTGCCCGTCGGTCAGTCCCCTCCGACCGACCGACGGGGCAGGGGCCCTTCCTCCGGCGACGGCCGTCACGTGATACCGGTCCGTCTCCTTCCTGCCGGAGCCATCTCCCCAACACGTGTAAGCACGCCACAAGCTTAACACATCGCCTCCTGACGGAGGCCGGGACCCTGACGTTTATTCACACGACTCTCGAACGCCGACGCATGAACGCGTCACGACGCCAGTTTCTCGCCGCTGCGGGTGTCGGTCTCGCCGGTCTCGCGGGCTGTACGGCGCCGGAGGGGGAACCGAGCGTGGCCGGGCTCGACAACCCGGAGGACCAGCCGTTCGCGAGGCTCTACGAGGCGGTCTCGCCCTCCGTCGTCCGGCTCCGGGTGTACGACGCCGGCGGCGTCCGTGGCGAGGGGTCGGGCTGGCTCTACGACGACGACGTGTTGGTCACGAACGACCACGTCGTCGACCTCGCGGACACGGTCCGCGCACAGTTCGCTAACGGGGAGTGGGTGACCGCCGAACTGCTCGGCACCGACCCGTACAGCGACCTCGCGGCGCTCTCGGTCGACCCGCCGGTCGAGGCGGAGCCGCTGCCGCTGCTGGCAGAACAGCCGCCAGTCGGCACCCGCGTCGCCGCCGTCGGCGCGCCGCTGGGGCTGGAGGGGTCGCTCACCACCGGCGTCGTCTCCGGGCAGAACCGAACGATATCCTCGGTCCGGAACTTCACCATCTCCGGGGCGGTCCAGACCGACGCCGCCGTCAACCCCGGCAACAGCGGCGGCCCGCTGCTCACGCTCGGCGGCGACGTGGCGGGCGTGATCACGCAGGCCGGCGGCGAGAACATCGGCTTCGCAGTCAGCGCCGCCCTGACCGAACGGGTCATCCCGGAACTGATCGAGAACGGCCAGTACGAACACTCCTACCTCGGCGTCCGGATCCTCCCGGTCACGCCGCTGCTGGCGGAGGCGAACGACCTCGAGGCCGCCCGCGGGGTCTACCTCGCGGCGGTGCCCGCCGGGAGTCCCGCCGACGGCACGTTGCGTGGCGGGGCCGAGACCGTCATCGTCGAAGGGTCGCCCCAGCCGACCGGCGGCGACGTGATCGTCGCCCTCGACGATACGCCCATCGCCACGACCGGCCAACTCGGCACCTACCTCGCCCTCGAGACCAGTCCGGGCGACACCATCTCCGTGACGGTGATCCGCGACGGCGAGGAACGGACGCTCGACGTGACACTCGGCACCCGTCCCGACCCGCGCTGAGCGACGGAGCCGGGTCGGGGTCGGCCTCAGTCCTCCATCCGGTCGATGAGGTCCTCGAACTGTTCGCGCCGGCCGTCGACGGCCTCCCGCCTGAGCGCCTCCTCCTCGTCGCTGGGACAGTCGAGGTCGGGCACTTCCGTCGGCCGGCCGTCGTCGTCGAGCGCGACGAAGGTGAAGTAGGAGGCGGTGGTCTTTCGCTCCTCGTTTTCCCGTGGGTCCTCGGCGCGCACGTCGACTTTCACGTCGATGCTCGTGCGGCCGGTGTTGAACACGTACGCTTGGACCACCGCGACCTCGCCGAGGTCGATAGGCGAGATGAAGTCGACGTGGTCCATCGACGCCGTCACGACCTGCTTGTTCGCAAAGCGCATCCCCGCGATGGCGCCACAGATGTCCATCCAGTGCAGCACCGCCCCCCCGAGCGCCCGGCCGAGGTTGTTGGTGTCGTTGGGCAGCAGCAGTTCGGTCATCTCGGTGTAGGACTCCGCGAGCGTCGCCGTTTCGGTCATACCCGGGAGTGGACGCGGTGCCCACTCAAAGCCGCCGGTCGGCGGTTCGGCAGCGCGCGGACGTGGCCGCCCGTCGCTCGCGCCGACGGTGACTCATAAGGCGCTCCCCCGTGAAACAGGAGTATGTCCGCAGACACCGCCGCGTTCTCCTACGACGGCGGTCGGGTTCACCCCGGCGAGACGGCCCACATCCGCTACACCGTGAGCGAGACGTATCTGGGCGAGCCGGTTCGGATGCCCGTCACGATCATCAACGGCGTCGAGGACGGGCCGACCTGCTTCCTCTCGGCGGCGATCCACGGCGACGAACTCAACGGCGTCGCCGCGGTCCGGGAGGTCGCCCACGAGTGGGACCACACCGACATCGCCGGCACGGTGGTCTGTCTCCCCGTCGTGAACGTCCCGGGGTTCGTCGCCCAGGAGCGCTACCTCCCGGTGTACGACCGGGACCTCAACCGCTCGTTCCCGGGGCACCCCGACTCCACCAGCTCCCGACGGATCGCCTACGACGTGTGGCGGAACTTCGTCGAACCGTGTGACTTCGGGATCGACTTCCACACCTCCACCCGCGGGCGGACCAACGCGTTCCACGTCCGGGCTGACCTGACCGACCACGGCGTCGCCGACCTCGTCGAGGCGTTCGGGGCCAACATCGTCTTCGACGGCGAGGGGCAGTCGGGGATGCTCCGCACGGAGGCGACCGACCGAGGAATCCCGACGATCACCGTCGAGATGGGCGAGGCCCACCGCTTCCAGCGGGAGTTCATCGACCAGGCGCTGGCGGGCGTCCACAGCGTCTTCGGCGCCTACGACATCGAGCCGAACGCGACGCCCGCCCGGCCCGAGTGGCGAACCGTCGTCGACGGTTGGGCGGAGAAGACGTGGATCAGGGCCGACGCCGGCGGGATCGTCGAGGCCCGCTTCGAGCCCGGCGACGTGGTCCACGAGGGCGAGACGGTCTGTGAGATCTCGAACCCGTTCAAGACCGAGTCCGTGGAGATGACCGCGCCGTTCACGGGGCTGCTGGTCGGGACGTTGGAGAACCCGGTCGTCTCGCCGGGGAACCCGATCTGCCACCTCGTCGAACTGTCGCCGGAGACCCGCGAGCGGATCGAGGCCCAGCGGGTGCCGGCGGCCGCGGACTGACTACTCGTCGCGGTCGACGCCGTCGACGCCGAGTTCCTCGGCGGTGCGGCCGGCGGCGTCGAGCACGGCGTCGCTCACCTCGATGGGGCAGTCGGCCCGGATGGCGATGGCGACGGCGTCGCTGGGGCGGGCGTCGAACGTGAGGGGTTCGGGCTCGCCGGCCTCGTAGCGCTGGGCGTCGATCTTGGCGTAGAACGTCCCTTCCCGGAGGTCGTCGATGCGAACGCGGTCGAAGGCGCCGCCGAGTTCCGCGACCATCTCCACGAACAGGTCGTGGGTCAGGGGTCGGTCGAAGGGGTCACCCGCCATGCCGCGCCGGATGGCGTCGGCCTGATCGTCGGTGACGAAGATCGGGAGGAACTCCCCGCGAGCCGCCAACACGGCCGCGGGGACCTCCTTTCCGGACGGCGTGTCGCCCGTGGCGATGCCCGTGAGTTCGGCGACGTGAGACATATGGGAACGATACCCACGAAACGGCAAATAGCTGTCGCGGGGCCGAACGTTGATAGCCTTCGATGACCAAGCTTCGGCTGAATGGACCGACGAGTCGTGCTGGAGGCAGCGGTGCCGGTTTTCGACGTAGCGACGCCGGACGCGGCCGTCGGCGCCGCGATCTCGAAGGTCGGGAAGTCGCTCAACCCCGACCTCTCGTACGTGAACATCGAGCCGCGGCGTCGTCGGTCACCCCGTGGCGACGATATCCCGCCGGCGACGGTCGCGGCCGGCGAGGCGCTGGTCGCGCTGGAACTGGAGATGGTCGTCTACGACGTGGCCAGCGACGAACACGCGATCCGGATCGCCCGATCGGAGATCGGTAGCCGGCTGGACGGAATCTCGCTCGAACGGGTCTCGGTCGGTCCCGTCGAGGACGAACCGGCCGACGAGGAGACGGCCGAGACGAGCGACCCCGAGTCGGACAGCGACGGCTCGCTCTTGCCCGAGTTCGAGGAGATGGTCGAGCGCAACACCGAGTGACGGCGTCGCCACTCGGAGCGTAGTGGTCGTGGAGGACGGCCGGCCGCGACTCAGTCGGCTGTAGGAGTGACTGTCTCCTGTTCGGAGAGCGATTCGGTCAGACCGTTGACCAGTTCGAAGACCGCGTGCTTGTGGTCGGTCTTCGAGCGGTGGATGGACGTCGGCTGGACGCCGTACGCCTCGTACCCCTCGAGGTCGAGTGTCTCCTCGGACTCCTCGTACTCGGCTCGTACCTCGGAGAGAAGGCCGTGAAGGTGGATGAGTTCCTGCTTCTTCATACCCATCGCGTTGTACCGGCCGGAGGGTTATAGGATTACTTTGAGCCATGTTAACACGGCCGGCCGTCAGAGAGTTCATTCCTCCCGAAATCGACGGAATAGACCCATCCGCCGACATAACACTTGGGGCCACCGAGCGCTCTTCAGCGCCCGCCGACGGACGGGACGCCGCCCTCCTGCGGGTTGACCCGCACGGGCCGCCGTGGGACCGGCCGGTTCCAGTCGTTTCAAGTCGGACGGCCGGGTTCTGTCGGTATGGAGAACCCCGACCCGCAGGCGCTGATCGAGCGCGCCGGCGAGGCCCTCGACGCCGCGTACGTTCCCTACTCCGAGTACCCTGTCGGTGCCGCGGTGCTGACCGCCGACGGCGAGGTGTTCACGGGCTGTAACATCGAGAACGCCAACTACAGCAACGCCCTCCACGCCGAGGAGGTCGCGGTGGGAAGCGCGGTCCGGGCGGGCCACCGCGCTATCGCCGCGGTCGCCGTCACCTCGACGGAGAGCGAGGGGCTGACCCCCTGTGGGATGTGCCGCCAGACTCTCGCGGAGTTCGGCGACGAGGACGTGCCCGTCTACTGTGACACCGGCGACGGCGAGTACGTCGAGTACACGCTGGGCGAACTCATCCCCGACACGATCACGCCGGGGATGCTCGGTATCGACCCCGACGCCGACCGGGAGTGACCCTCCGCGCGACAGTCATTTCCCCACCCGGTCCCTACACCGGATCATGTACGTCCGCGACGCACGAAACCGGGACGAGGCGTGGTTGCTCGACCGGATCGAGGAGATGGGGCTCGACAGCGTCGCCTTCCGCTCGCGCGACTACGTGATCGCGGTCGACGAACGCTCGAACGACCGGGCGGGCTTCGGCCGCTACCGGATCCACAAGACCGACGAGGGCGAACGCTGTGAACTGACCGGGATCGGCGTCGTCGACGGCTGGCGAGGGCAGGGCGTCGGCGCCCACGTCATCGAGCGCCTGATCGACCTCGCCGCCGACGAGGGGTTCGAGACGGTGTACTCGATCACCGACAGCGACGACTACCTCCGGCAGTTCGGCTTCGACGACCCCGAAGAGGTACCGCCGGTGATCGAGCGCCGCCTCGAACAGAAACGCGAGACTGTCGGCGAGGACGTGGTCGTCGTCGCCATCGACACCGCCGGGTTCGAGATGCCCGCGGAGCTACGTGAACGCTTCAAACGGGCCGAGAAGGGCGCCGACGAACCGGACGAACCCGAGGAGTCCGCCGAGGACTTCGGTATCGACGCCGAGGAGGCGACCTACAAGTACGACACCGGGAGCTGATCCGACCTACTACTGGAACATCCGCAGCGGCGTCGCCTCCGAACTGGCGTCGCCGCCGTCCTGCATCCGGCGGGCGAGTCGTTCTTTCGCCTGCTGGATCTTCTCGGCCTGGGACTCGAGCATCCCCACGGACACGTCGCGGCCGATGATCGGTTCGATGCCGCGTTCGAGCAGCGTCTTCGCCGCCACGGGGTCCGGGAAGCGCGGGTCGCACTCGACGATGAGGCCGACGGCGTCCAGCCCGTTCTCGACGGCGTGGCCCAACAACGAGCCGGCGGGTCCGGAGACGACGCCGCGCTCGGGAGGTCGTGCGAGCCCGGCGTCGCCGACGGTATCGACGCCCGCCCCGGAGCCGACGCCGAACAGCTCCGGCGTCGAGGAGCGCTGCTTGGTCGGGAGGCCGGCGATGAACACCGGCGTCGCGTTGTCCTCCAGCCACGGCGCGAACGCCGCAGCGAACTCCTCGGCGGCGTCGGCCTCGACGGGGATATCGCTCTGCAGGACCAGCACCTCGCCACGGTCGTCGGCGTACAGCCTGACGGGACTGGCGAGTTCCGGGGTACCGCGGTCGTACACCGCGACCTGATCGAAGCTGTCGGAGTGGACGTTGGCGTAGTGTGTCAGGTCCATCGCGTCGACCATGTGGTCGGCGACGATCTTCCCCACTAGCCCCGCCCCCGGGAACCCCTCGACGAGCGTGGGGTTGTGGAGATCGACCCCCTCGTCGACGACCCGTATTCGTGCCATGCCCGTCCCGTCGCAAGGGATCGCCTAAAGAGCGGGGGGCGCCCCCGTCCACCGAAAGCATATACCCCGTTCGACCAACCGGGGTGGCGTGTCCCTGAAACGCTACCTCGGTCTCGTCCGGGGCGCCCTCCTCCTGTCCGGGACCGTCGTGCTCTGTTGGGGCGTCTACGTCGGTGCGACGATCCCGGAACCGCCACCGGATACAGACGGCGTCCCCGTGGGGTTCGCGGTGGCGTTCGTCCTTCTCGACCACGCTGGCGGCGCGCTGCTCCTCCAGTCCGGCTACGCGCTCCCGCCCGGCACCGGCCGGTTCCGGTTCGGCCCGCTCGCTGACCGTCCCGCGGCGGTCCGAGCCGCGGTGCTGACCGCGGCGTTCGCCGTCGCGGTGGTGCTGCTGACGGTGCTCGGGTGGATACTCCCCGACTCGCTCCCCCGACTCGTCTCCGGCACGTACGCGTTCTCGTGGCTGGGGGCGGCCGTCGGGACGGCCGTCGGCATCGCCGTCACCGTCGTCCTCGGGGCGGCGACGGCGCTGGTCCGTCTCGCCCTCGGAGAGCCGCTCCTCGGGGGGGGGGACTGAGCCGCGCCGCTCCGAAACCGACAAACGCCGCGGGCGGCCATTCCGGGTATGAACCCCCTCGACCGCTACGAGCGCCTCGTCGACGACGCCGAGGCGTTCCGCGACGCCTGCGACCGGCCGCTCCCCTCCGTCGTCCGGGTCAACGAACAGCGGGTCACGCCCGAGCGTGCCCGCCGCGCCCTCGACGAGGAGGGCGTCGAGTACGAGCGCGTGGAGTGGAACGACCGCCTACTGCGTCTACCCGAGGGCTCGCCCGGTACCTCGTGGCCATACGTCCACGGCTGGCTTCACGGACAGGAGGAGGTTTCCGCGCTCCCCGCGCTCGCACTCGACCCCAACCCGGGCGACCGGGTCTGGGACGCCTGTGCGGCCCCCGGGAGCAAGACCTGCCACCTCGCGGACCTGATGGATGACTCGGGCGTACTGATCGGCAACGACAACAACCTCGGCCGGCTCTCGGCGCTGCGACACAACGCCGAACGGCTCGGCGTAAGCAACCTCGTTGTCACCAACAAGGACGCCCGGAACTTCTCGCTCGACCAGATCGGTATCGACGCCCTCGACGGGGCGGTCGCGGACGTTCCCTGCTCGTGTGAGGGGACCTGCCGGAAGAACCCCGACGTGCTGGAGAAGTGGACGATGAACCACGTCGAGGGGCTCGTCGGCGTCCAGAAGGGGATCCTCAGTCGCGCCATCTCGTTGACCCGCCCCGGCGGCGAGGTGGTCTACTCGACATGCACGTTCGCCCCCGAGGAGAACGAGGCCGTCGTCGACCACGCCCTCGAAACGACCGACGCCGAGATGATGGAGTGGGACGCCCCGCTCGAAACCGCGCCCGGCGTCACCGAGTGGGAGGACCAGCAGTTCGACGAGTCACTGACGAAGGCCCATCGGGTCTACCCCCACCAGAACGACACGGGTGGATTCTTCGTCGCCAAACTGCGCGTCGGTGGCGCCGACGCCGGCGACGAGGAGGTGGAAGCATGAGCGAGAACGACGGCCAGCGTTTCGATCGACTGCCGGCGACGCCCGCCGACCGCGAGGTCGAGGGACGGGCCTCCCGCGAGGAGGTCGTCGACTGGTGGGAAGAGCGCTTCGGCGTCGACCCCGAGACGTTCGAGGACGTCACCTTCTGGGAGAAGGGATCGGGGAAGATCTGGGCGTTCAGCGCCGACCTCCCGTCGCCGATCCGCGTCGAGGGGCTGGGGATGACCGTCCTCCGGACCCGACAGGAGCACTGGAAACCCACCACAACCGGCGTCAAGCGCTTCGCCCGCGACGCGACGAAGAACGTGATCGAACTCGAACCCGGTGAGGCGTCGGCGTTCGCCGCCGGCCACGACCAGCAGCTCGACCGCTGGGACGGCGACTGGGGCTACCTGATCGCCGCCCACGAGCTCGCCGGCGAGCGCGAGCCGATTGGGGTGGGGCTCTACCTCCACGGCGAACTCCGCTCGCGGGTTCCCAAGGGGTATCAGGAAGACCTGGCCGTGCTGGACTGACTACTCCGCCGTCGACTCCGCCTTCTCCCGAACGGTCCCGCCGCTGAGCCCCTCCCACTCGACCCGATAGCCGAGCGCCGAGAGCGCCGCGGAGGCGTCGGTGATACCGTGCTCGGCCAGTCGCTCCTCGGCGTCGGCGAGGGACATGCCGGCCTCGATTCCCTCGCCGGCCGCATCGAGAACCGTGGGTCGGACGAGCGTTCGCCCGACGAGGCGGTGTTCGGGGAACGACTTGCCCTCGACGGCGTCGACGCTTACGCCGTACTCGGCGGCCAGTTCCTCCAGCCCGATCGCGTCGGCCTCGGGGACGATCTGGTCGGGGAGGTCGGCGGCCGCGTCGGCGACGAGGCCGGCCTCGAACGCCCGCAGCGCGTCGAGTACGTCCTTCACGCGCACCGAGCCGGCGTAGGGGATCGCGCGGTGGTCCCGAGCCTCGATCGCCTCGCTCGCGGCCAGGGACTCGTCAACGGCGACGAGGAGTTCCACGTCCTCGACAGTCTCCAACTGCGAGAGCTTCTTCTCGACGTACTCGGGCGTCCAGAACCCCATGATCTCGAAGTAGACGCGGAAACGCTCGGCCACGGTGCCCACGTCGGCGCCGGCCGGTGCGTAGTCGAACGCGAAGTCCGGAATCATCACGCGGGTGCCGGTCTCCAAAGGTTCGGGCTCGCGGACGAGCTCCCAGTCGGTGTCGAGGCTCGCGAAGGCCGCCGCGAACTCCGACTCGACCGCGGAGTCGTAGGTCGGCTCCGAGATCGGTTCGACGCCCGGCACGGACACGTCGGCGTCGGTGAGCGTCATCGTCCGCTCGCGCCCGCGGTCGTCGATGGTCGCCGAGAGCCGCCAGTCGTCGGTCTTGGCCACCGAGCGCAGCAGCCGCGCGAACGAGGTGCCGTAGCGCCGGGTCGCCCGGAACAGCGAGTCCGGCCCGGTAACGACCAGTTCCCGGCCGTCGTCGGTATGCCGGACCTCGTACATCAGCCCCAACCGCTTCACGGCGCTCACGAGGTCGGCCGGCTCCGAGGAGCGGACGCGGACCTCGGTGGCGTCGAACAGCGCGGTCTGGGCCAGCGAAAGGTCGTACTGCTCCAACAGCGTTTCGGGGCTCCAGCGCGGCTCGAACGCCGCGAGGAGTTGGTTCTCGTCGCGGTCGGCGTAGAGTGACCGCTCGACTGTGTCGGCGTCGACGCCGAGGCGATCGGCGGCGAGCGAGAGCGCCTCCGTGCGCTCGTCCTCGCTCGCGACGCCGACGGACTCGGCACTCTCGAAGACGACCCGCCGGGTCCGCTGCGGTGGCACCGCCGCCCGGGTCTCGAACGTCGCTTCGCGCTCCAACAGCGCCGCCAGCCCGCGGACCAGTTTGAACGAGTCGGCCCCGCGTTCGGCGTCGTCGAGTGCCTCCCGGAGCGTCGCCCGACGCTCGCCGACGTGGCCCTGAAACGTCCCCAGCAGGCTCGCCGCCAGCGCGCGGTCGCCCTCGTCGGTGAACTGTGGGTGGTAGCCGCCGCCGGCCCGCGACACCCGGAGGTGTTCCTTCCGCAGCACACCCGGCGTTGGCGGGGGGCCGGTAAAACGCCGCCGGAGCGGGGCCCGAGAACTCAAGTACGATGGCGGGACCACTCCCCGTGATTCGCTGACCGACGCCGCGGGGCGGCCGAGACGGGCGTGTGGCGCACCCCCCGCGGAGCGACGCGCGCCGCCTGTTCGCATAACCGTCGCTGGCCGCCAGCGAGGCGTCGGTAAGGGGAACGCTGATTGTCCACCCCGCACAGTGGCCACCGTGCAGCGACGACAGTTCCTTCCGTTGGCCGCGGTCGCGCTCGCTGGCTGTGTAGGGCCCAGCGACGGCTCCGGCCCCCGAAACCCCCCGACGACGCCGGAGGGCGGCGAACCCGCCGGCGGCGGTGGCGGCGGCCGGGACCTCCGGATCGTCGACGCGGTCCCACGAGAGGGAGACGACGGCTCGCTCGTGTTCGTGATCACCGTCGAGAACACCGTCGGGGCCACCCGGAGCGACGTGCTCGTCGGTCGTGCGACCGTGAACGCCGACTCGGGCGAGACCGAGTACGAGGCCCGCCGGGAGGTCTCACTCGACGGCGACGCCGAGGCCGAGTTCGAACTCGTCTTCGACGTGCCCTACGAGGAGTGGGCCGGGCAGGGGAGCCTCTCCTACGGCTGGGAGGGCGAGATCTAGCGGCGGCGCTCGGCGACACGCTCCTCGGCGGTCTCCTCGCTCACCACCTCGTAGAGCAGCGCCTGCGAGCCGTCGGCGTTGGGACGCAGGATCCGTCCCAGCCGCTGGGTGAACTCCCGCTCGCTCCCCGACCCGGCGAGCAGGACGGCGACGTTCGCGTCCGGCACGTCGACGCCCTCGTCGAGGACGTTCGCGGTCACGACCCGCGAGTACTCCCCCGAGCGGAAGCGATCGAGGATCTCTCGACGCTCGGGCGCGCCGGTCTCGTTGGTGATCGCCGGCAAGAGGTAGCGCTCGGAGAGCCGGTAGACCAAGTCCGTGCTCGCGGTGAAGACGATCACCCGATCCTCGCGGTGGCGGTCCAGCAGCGTTCCCAACTCCGCGACCTTCCGGTCCGCTTCGCGGACGATCCGCCGGGCGCGCTGCTTGGCCAACAGCGCCGCACGAGCCTGCGGATCGCGGCCGGAGCGTTTCACCAACTCCTGATAGTCGCTCCCGCGGTTCATCGAGATGCCCGAGCGCTTGAGGTAGTCGACGAACGTGCCCTGAGCCTCGTCGTAGGCCTCGCGCTCCGCCGCGGTCAGATCGACTTCGATCCGCCGGATCTCGTAGTCGGCGAGGTGTTCGCCGGCGAGGTCGTCCGCGTCGAGCGCGTACACCCGCGGGCCGACGAGGTCGACGATCTGCTCGTGAGCGCCGTCGGGGCGCTCGAACGTCGCCGTCAGGCCCAGCCGCGCGGGCGCCGCGAGCAGCCGCGCGATCTCGCGGTAGCCCTCGCCGCCGAGGTGGTGGACCTCGTCGAAGACGACGAAGCCGAACGACCCGCCCACGTCGTGGGCTTTCAGGTACGCCGAGTCGTACGTTGAGACGGTGATCGGCTCCCGTCGCTGTTCGCCGCCGCCGAACTGCCCGATCGGTACGTCGAACTCGGCTTCCAGTTCGCGGCGCCACTGATCGAGCAGGTCGACGGTCGGCACGACCACCAGCGTCGGCACGCCGAGCGCCGCCATCGCGGCGATGGCGAGCACCGTCTTCCCCGCGCCGGTCGGGAGTTCCACCACGCCGCGGTCGCCGGCGTCGCGCCACGCATCGAGGGCCTCCTGCTGGTACTCTCTGAGTTGATAGCGCGTCGAGAGATCGAGCCGTTCGGTGTCGAGTACCTGATCCACATAGTCGACACCCCGCTCGTCGAGGGCGTCCTTGAGGTCGCTGTAGCGGTACGCCGGCGTCCGGTAGCCGCCGCTGCGGTCGTCGCCGTGGAGGTAGTCGTGTTCGTCGTCGAGTTCGCCGAGCGTTGACGCCGCGTCGTCGCCCTCGCCGCTGCTCACGGCCCGAACCGTCCCGTCCTCGAAGCGGAGCGTGAGCGTCATACCCCGGCTTGACCGCCCCGGCGCTTGTGGATTTCGGGGTCGTGCCGAACGGCTTACCACGACGGGGCCGGTATCGAGAGCCATGAGCGACGACAGCGACGCCGTCTCGGCGTTCCTCGACGCCGCCGACAAGGTGTATAGCGAGTACGATCAGGGCTACATGAACGCCGACGTGGCGCTCTCACAGCTGGAAACCCGCATCGAGACGCTGCGGGACGAAATCGAGGAGTAGTCTTTTCGCGTCGTGGGCCGGTGGGCTACCCATGCCCTCCCGGTCCGGTTCGTACCCCGGCGACGTGAACGTGCTCGGCGCGCGGATCGTCGCCCAACTGATCGACCTCGTGGCGATGTTCTTCCTGATGGTCGCCGTCATCGTCACCCTCGTGGGCCTCCTACCCGTCACCGATCCTGCCGAAGCCGAGTTCCTCGGCGTCGTCACGTTCGTCGGCGTCGCGCTCGGCTACGGAACGCTGTTGGAGGGACGCTACGGCAAGACCCTCGGGAAGATGGCGATGAACGTTCGCGTCGTCAGTCGGGACGGGCGCGAGATTCACTACGGACAAGCGTTCGGGCGGAACATCCCAGCGCTGTTCGGCGGCTGGCCGACGTGGCTGGTCGGTATGGCCACAATCGCGGTGAACGACGACAATCAGCGGCTCTTCGACAAGGCGTCCGACACGTACGTCATCCGGGACACCGGACAGTGAAAAACGGGACCCACCCGACTACTCGCTGATCAGCCCGCGGACGTATTCGACTTTCTCCGCGAACGCCTCGTCGGTTCGCTCTCGGGGCCGGCCGAGGCCCACGTCGACGACCTCCTGCACCTGTCCCGGGCTGGGTTCCATCACGACGATCCGATCGGCGAGCGTCACCGCCTCGTCGACGTCGTGGGTGACGAACAGCACCGTCTTCCCGGTCTCGCGCCAGATAGACAGCAGTTCCGCGTGCAGCATCGACCGGGTCTGGGCGTCGACGCTGCCGAAGGGCTCGTCCATCAGCAGGATCTCGGGGTCGACGGCGAGCGCGCGAGCGATCCCGACTCGCTGCTTCATGCCGCCGGAGAGTCCCTTCGGGTAGCTCTCGGCGAACCCTTCGAGCCCGACGAGGTCGAGCATCTCGGCGACCCGTTGCTCACGTGAGTCGGCGTCGACGCCCTGCTGCTCCAGCCCGAACGCGACGTTCCCGCGGACGCTCCGCCACGGGAACAGGTGGTACTCCTGGAAGACGATCCCGAGGTCGGGCGACGGCTCGATCACGGGGTCGCCGGAGAGCCTGACCTCGCCGACCGTCGCCGGCTCCAGCCCGCCGATGATCCGGAACAGCGTCGTCTTCCCACAGCCCGACGGGCCGACGATGCAGACGAACTCGCCGTCCTCGACGCCGAAGTCCACGCCGTCCAGCGCGCGGACGCCACCGTCGCCGCCGTCGTCGTAGACCTTCGAGACGCCGTCGACGACGACGCGGTTTTCACCGCTCATTGCCACGCCAACACCCGGTTCTGAACGAGACCCACAGCCGTGTCGAGCACGAGATAGACCAGACTCATCACCAGGATGTACGCGAGCACGGCGTCGACAGAGAGGTTCTGGGAGGCGGTGTAGAGCTCCCGGCCGAGGCCGGGCACGCCCATCAGTTCGGCGGCGATGATGAGCATCCAGCACCGCCCGATCCCGGTCCGGATCCCGGTGAGGATTTCGGGGAGCGCCGAGGGGAGCACGACCTTCCGGATCAGTCCGAGGTCGGTGTCGACGCCGAGCGAGCGGGCCACGTCGAGGAACTCCGCCGAGACGCCGTCGACGCCGCCGTAGGCCGCGTAGTAGTTGATCCAGAACGCGCCGGCGGCGATGATGAACGCCGCGCCGGCGTGGTTCAGCCCGATCCACGCGATGGCGAACCCGATCAGCGCCAGCGGCGGCACCGGCCGGAGGACCCGGACGATCGGCGTCGCGAGGTCGTCGGCGAGGTCGCTGTAGGCCATCGTCACGCCCAGTGCGATTCCCAGCGTCGTGCCGACGACGGTGCCGGGGAGCCAGTGGGTGACGCTGGCCATGAGCGCGGTCAGCATCGCGCCCGAACGGAGTTCGACGACGAACACGTCGGCGACGGCCCGGGGCGAGGGGAGCACGTACGCGGGGTTGAACCACGACGCGATCTCCCAGACGAGGACGAACGCGACGACGCCGGCGGCGCCGAGCCCGAGGCGGTGCAGGTCGTACTCGCCGCCGCCGAACTCGGTCCCCAGATCGGTTTCGAGGCCCCCGCTCATCAGAGCCCGTCGTAGAGCGAGTAGTCGAATATCTCCTCGGTCGTGAGTTCGGCGTCGGTCTTACCGAGATCGGCGGCGTACTGAGCGAACGCCTCGGTGCCGCCCTCGATGGCGTGCGGGTCGGTAATGAAGTTCGAGAGCGGGGAGTCCATCGCCTGTTTCGCGGTCTCGGGGGCGAGCGAGGACTCGCCGATGACGGTGCTGGCGTGTTCGGCGGCCGTCTCGCGGTTGTCGTTGACGAACTCCGTCGCGCGCTGGTGCTGCTGGACGAACTGGCTGCCCGTGTCCGAGTTCCGGACCTCGTCGGTCATCAGCGTCACCGCCGCTGGCTGACCGGGCATGAACTCACCCGAGGTGGCGACGAACTCGTAGGGGAGGCCAGCGTTCTGGATCTTCGTCGGCACCGGCTCCATGATCGACGTGCCGTCGACCTCGCCGTTGGCGAGCCCCTGGAACGTCGCGCTGGCGCCGCCGAGCCCGGTGATCTCGACGTTCTCGTTGGCGGCCGGATCGATCCCCAGTTCGTCGGAGAGCCAGTAGCGAAGCAGGATGTCCGGCACCGAGCCCTGCGGGAAGGTGCCGAACTCGAAGGGCCGACCCTTCTCGTCGGCCCACTGGGCGAAGGAGTCCGCGGGGTTCTCGGGGTCCCACATCGCCGTGAACTCCTCGTGGCCGATGATCCCCATCGGCTCCTGGATGTTGGCGGCGACGACCTGCGCGGCGATCCCGCGGTCGATGACGATCATCGCCGGGACGATGCCGAACATCGCCACGTCGATGTCACCGGAGGCGTAGGCCTTCACGATGTCCGGCCCGCTCGAGAACTCCGTCCCCTCGACGGTCGCATCGATCTCGCCGAAGTAGCCCTCCTCCTCCATCACGAAGTACTGCATGTCGGGGTAGATCGGCATGTACGCCACGTTCAGCGCCTCCGAACCGCCGCCGCCGAGGCAGCCGGCCAGCCCGAACGTCGCCGTCGCACCCGTCGCCTTCAGCGCGTCACGCCGCGAGACACGTCTCTGCTCACTCATTGTGCACGGTTACGCTCCGCCACTTAACCACGACTCGTCGCCGGAGAGAACCTCGTTCGGTCGATGACGCCCGGTTCGGCCGGCAGACGCCGGCAACAGCGGTGACGGCGTCGTTGTCTCGGGTCGACGCCACGGCAGGCCGTCCGGGGAAGCTGCAAGAACTGCCGGGAACTTCGGCCGCCGGAGAGCGAACCATTAACGCGGTTCCGGCCAACCTCCGGGTATGCCCCAGTTCGCCGACCGCGTGGAGCGCATCGCCATCTCCGGGATCAGGGAAGTGTTCGAAGCCGCCGGTGAGGACGCCATCAACCTCGGGATCGGTCAGCCCGACTTCCCCACGCCCGACAACGCGCGGTCGGCGGCCGTCGACGCCATCGAGGCGGGGAAGACCGACGCCTACACCGGCAACAAGGGGATCCCCGAACTCCGCGAGGGGATCGTCGCCAAACACGAACGCGACCTCGGCCTCGAGTACGACCCCGAACAGGTGATCGCCACCGCAGGCGGGAGCGAGGCCCTGCACATCGCCCTGGAGGCCCACGTCGGCCCCGGCGACGAGGTCATCATCCCCGACCCCGGCTTCGTCGCCTACGACGCGCTGACGAAACTGACCGGTGCCGAGCCGGTGCCCGTGCCAGTCCGGGACGACCTCACCATCGACCCCGAAGCTATCGAGGCCGCGGTCACCGAGGACACCGCGGCGTTCGTCGTCAACAGCCCCGGGAACCCTACCGGCGCCGTCTCACCGACGGAAGACGTGGAGGCGTTCGCCCGCATCGCCGAGGCGCACGATCTGGTCTGTATCTCCGATGAAGTGTACGGCCGGATCGTCTTCGACGGCGAACACCGCTCGCCCGCCGAGTTCGCCCCCGAGCAGACCGTCGTCGTCGACTCCTGCTCGAAGACCTACTCGATGACCGGCTGGCGGCTTGGCTGGGTCGCGGCAACACCCGACCGCATCGAGCGCATGCTCCGGGTCCACCAGTACGTGCAGGCCTGCGCGTCGGCGCCGGCGCAGTACGCCGCCGCCGAGGCCCTGAGCGGGCCACAGGACGTGGTCGGGGAGATGGCTGAGAGCTTCGAACGGCGGCGCGACCTCGTCGTCGACGGTCTCCGGGAGATCGGCCTCGACGTGCCCGAACCGGAGGGCGCGTTCTACGTCATGCCGGAAGTGCCCGAAGGGTTCGTCGACGAGTGTATCGCCCGCGGCGTCGTCGTCGTCCCCGGGGAGGCGTTCGGCGACGCCGGCGAGGGGTACGCCCGCATCTCCTACGCGACGGGCACCGAGGAACTGAAGGAGGCGCTGGCGATCATGGAGGAGGCCTACGAGGCAGTGCAGTAACCGTAACCGTTTTTGAGAGGTCGGATAAATGACCTGTTCATGGACCGACGTGCTACCCTCCTCGGGTCCGTTGTCGCTTCCGTGATCGCAGCGGCTGTCGTGCTGTCCGGGCTTCCGACAGCAGCGACCCTATCGGCGCTGCTCGGGGCGTTCCTCGCCGGCGTCGTGAGCACCCCCGATAGCTACGACGGCGCGGTCGAAGGCGCGGTCGCGGCAGGCGTGGCTGTACCGCTGACGATGGTTGGGGTCGGTATCGCTCGGTACGTGGCGTTCCAGGGGCTCGACTCACCGATGCAGGCACTCTGGATCACCGGCGGCCCGCAAGCCATCGCCGGCCTCTTCGTCGTCTTCCCGCTGGCGCTCGCCGTCGGCGCGCTCGTCGGGTGGCTGGGGCGACTCGCCCGGGATCTCGCGAGCGGCGGCGTGTCGCTCGCGGGTTCGTAACCGGGGCGAGCCAGCACGGCCGCCGGCGACGGCGTCGACAGAAGTAGCCGCCCTGACTACTGGAACATCCCGGTACGGGAGACCTGCGTGGCCTCGTTCCGGTCGGCCTGTTGCATTCGCTTTGCCAACTCCTTGCGCTGTTCCATGATCTCCTCGGCCTCGTCCACCAGTCGCTCGGTCGGCACGTCGGTGCCGGCGACGGGGTTGATCCCCTGCTTGATGAGCGCGTGTGCTCCCTGCGGGTCCGGGAACCGCGGGTCGGTGTCGACCATGAGGCCGACGGCGTCGACGCCCGCGTCGGCGGCCTCCGAGAGGAGTGCGCCACAGGGGCCCGAGATCATCCCGCCGTCGTCGGGCGGGGCGACCGCCGCCTCGTCGAGGCGGTCCTGCCCGTCGCCGACCCCGATCCCCTCGACACTCGGGACCTCGTCGGCGCCCCGATCAGCCGCCAGCCCCCCGAGGTAGACGGGGAGGATGTCGTGTTCGACCACCCACTCGGTGAGTCGCTCCGCGAACAGCGGGGCGTTGACCACGTCCACCGGCACGTCGCTGCGGAGGGCGATCACCCCCTCGGTGTCGTCGATGTAGAGCCGGATCGGGGAGTTCACCCCGCGCTCGCCGTCGTCGAACACCGTCACCGGCGGGATCCCCTCGCCGCGGACGGTCGCGAACTCGGTCATCTCCTCGGTGTCGATGATGTGGTCGGTCGCGATCTTGCCGACCAGTCCGACGCCCGGCATCCCCTCGATCAGCGTCGCCCCCGTCGGGTCAACCGAGTCGTCGGTGACGTGGATATCGACCATACCGAACGGTCGGCCGGACAGTGGAAGTGCGTTGTGGCAGCCCCCGGATCGGACCGGTGGGACAACGAAGTATTATTGTTCGCGGGGTCGTCGGCTGGGGTATGAACGTCGATTCCCAAGAGATCACCGCGCTCGTGGGCCGTGAGGTCTACTCCAACAACGGGGTCTTCGTCGGCGAAGTCGAGGATGTACGCCTCGATCTCGGGGCCCAGCAGGTGACGGGGCTCGCGCTGGCGGATCTCAACAACGAGCTGTTCCAAGGCAACATCGAGGCCGGCAAGGGCGTCATGGTCCCCTACCGGTGGGTCCGTGCGGTCGGCGACGTGATCCTGATCAACGACATCATCGAGCGACTCCGCGGCCCCGAAGAAGCCGAGGAGACGCTGGCGTAGGCCCGCGCTCGATCACGAACCCTTCTGTCGGCGCTCCACCCGTTCAGGCGCCCCCATCGAGCACGTGGAGCGACACGTCGCCCACGTCGGTGTAGGCGTGGAGTCGGTGGCCGCCCGCGTTCAGGCG
The DNA here is from genome assembly GCF_026616205.1 of Halolamina litorea. Lineage (NCBI taxonomy): Archaea > Methanobacteriati > Methanobacteriota > Halobacteria > Halobacteriales > Haloferacaceae > Halolamina > Halolamina litorea. Next base: position 784,020 of record NZ_JANHGR010000001.1, on the reverse strand, counting down.
CCCGCTCACCCGACCGTTCGAGACCGTGCTGTCGTCGAGTTCGAGGTCCGAATCGACGCCCCCGTCGGACTCGGCGAGCACGTCGAGGTCCAGATCGTCGGCGACGCCGACGACCACGTCACCCACGTCGGTTCCCACCTCGACATCCCCTCTGAGCGCGAGGAGGTCCACCTTCACGTCGCCGACCTCCGAGGTGGCCGCGTCGAGCCCGGTACAGTCGCTTGCGGTGACCGTGCCGACCTCGGTTTCGAGCGTGAGGTAGCCCTCGACCGCCGTCGCCGAGACGTCGCCGACCTCCGTCTGGACCCGCGTGTTCCCCCGCGTCCCGGACAACGAGACATCGCCGACCTGCGTCACCACCCCGGCGATATCGGGGGCGCTGTCGTCGTCGGGAACGGTGATCGTGACCGTCGTCGTGGGGCTCCGGAGCCTGAGTGCCGGGGACCGATCGCTGCTCGTCTCGACGGTGAGTTCGCCGTCACTCAGGTCGATACGGACCCGCACGTCGTCGAGGGCGCCACGGTCACCGCGGACCCGCTTCTCCACCCGGGCGCGAACGGCGTCGGTCTCCTCGGCTCGGACCGTCACGTCGCCGACGCCGTTGACGACCGTGACGGTGTCGACGTCCGCGGGGGTGAACCCCCGGTCGATCGACTCGCTGGCTTCGCTGAAGGAGTCGAGTGGCGCGCCGAGACAGCCGGCGAGCGAGCTCAGAGCAGCGATACCGAACCCGAGGGCTGCGCGACGGGTAGTCTGCATATCTGAGAGGTCGCTACGCCAGGAGATAGCTGTTGTCGGAGCCGGGATAGCTCACAGCACGGGGGGTGGGGTTACGAGCCGTTGCTCTCGCCCTCGACGCCCATCGCGCGGAAGAGCTTTCGCCGGACCGCCTCCTCGGCAAGGGTGAGCAGCGTGTCGCGGTTCTCCTCGGTGGTCTCGATGCCGCCGAAGACGCCCAGCGGGATCTCGACGCTGGCCTGCGTGGAGTGGCCCGCAGCCTCGCCGATGTCGCCGAAGGCGTCCTGCAACACCTTGCCGATGTTGAGCCGAATGTCCTTCGAACGCGCCGAGAGGTAGATGGTGTCCTCGGCGATACCGAAGACGGCCGTGGTGGTGATCCCCTCGAGGTTGAGCAGGTGGGAGGCCGCTTGGGTCAGCGCGTCGCGGTCGCGGATGAACCCCGCGTTGGAGACGAGGTGGCTCCCCTGTACCTCGCGGTTCTGGATCGCCTCGGCGAGCACGTCGAGGGTCTCGGGGGACATCGACGGCGACTCGACCTGTTCGAGGGTCTCGTGGTCCGCGAACGGGTAGAGGTACGCCGCGGCGGTGAGGTCGGCCGGCGTCGTGTCGCGTTTGAAGTCGAGGGTCTCGGCGCGGATGCCGTAGAGCAGCGCGGTCGCCACCTCCTCGCTCGGGGAGATGTCGAACTCCTGCATGTACTTCGTCAGGATCGTCGACGTGGAGGAGACGTTGGGACGCACGTCGACGAACGAGGCGTCGAGCTCCTCGTCGGGTTCGTAGTGGTCGATGAACACGTCGATGGCGGCGTCGATCTCGAGTTCGCCGCTCTTCATGTGGTCGACCAGCGCGAGGGCGCCGTAGGACTCCAGCGGCGGCGCGTCCTCGCGGTCGGTGAGTTCGATCCCGAGCAGGTTGACGAACGCGCGGTTCTCCTGATGGCCGATGTCGCCGTCGTAGAGGATGTCGGCGTCCAGGTCGTAGCTCTCGGCGATGGCCCGAAGCGCGACCGCGCTGGCGATGGAGTCGGGGTCGGGGTTGTGGTGGGTCAGGATGGCGAGGCTCTCGTCGGCGTTGCGGAGGATCTCCGCGAGTTGGCCCGCCTTGTACTCCATCTCGCCGGACTCCAGCGTCCGGAGCGCGGAGTCGGCGATGACCTCGGAGGGGTTGATGACCACGTCGGCACCGAGTTCGCGGAGTTCGTCGCCGCTCACGGGGTCGGAGGCGCGGACGACGAGGAACTGGTCCTCGTCACGCTCGCGGATCGCCTCGACGGCGGCCTTGTTGGCTTCGACGTCCGAGGCGAGGATCAGCACCACGTCCCGGTCGGCGACGGCGTCGACGACGCCGGGGCCGGCGATGTCCTGCACGACCGCGTTGAGGTCCTGATCGCGCAGCGCCTCGACGCGGTCCTCGTCCTTGTCGAGGATGAGGACGTTCTTCCCCTCGGCGTCGAGCGACTCGGCGACGGCGTGGCCGACGCTCCCGCAGCCGAGGATGGCGTACGACGACATCGAGGAGATACTGACCCCGGTGCTCATGTGTACGCTCGGGTTCCGGCGGACGACACTTAAGGTCCACCGTTCGGTCCGGGTCGAAAAGGAAACCCTCTTTATCCCGCCGCCGGGATGTGGTTATGAGGGCCGGTAGCTCAGTTAGGGAGAGCGACGGACTCTTAATCCGTCGGTCGAGGGTTCAAATCCCTTCCGGCCCGCTTCTGCGCGAAACAAACCGTCGAGCGGCGCGTCGACGCCGCGTCACGGCGTTTCGCGAGAACGGGATATGCAGGGATTTGAACGACGGAACGAGCGACCAACGGGAGCGAAGTTCCGGTAGGTCACAATCCCTTCCGGCCCCCTTCTGCAGTCCGATCACGAGTCCCCCAGCCACTGCTGTATCGCCCAGCCGAAAACGACGAGCAGTACGCCCGCGAGCGCGCCGGCGACGCCGACACCGCCGAACAGGACCGCCAGCCCCCACGCCGGGGCGTCGCCGCCGTCGCTGACACCCAGCAGGAGCGACCCACGGGCGAGTAGGAAGAACGCGACTCCGGGGGCGACGCCGGCGGCCAGCGTACTCGCGAGACTGGCTCCTCGGTAGGTGTTCGCCGCGCCGACGCCGATGGGGGCGAGCGTGAACAGCCCCGGGAAGAGGATCGGTCGGTAGACGACCCGCGGGAGCGTCGGCTCGCCGTTCGTGACGGTCCCGACGACGAGACCGAGGAGGTAGGTGAGGAGGATCAGCCCGACGAACCCGACGGGGAGGAGCCACTCACGTTGGTCCCGCGGGAGGAGGTGGAGGGAGTCGATCGGCACAGGCGTCGATAGGGAGAAACAGCCGATATAGCTACCGTCGGCTCAGTCGAACTGGAAGCCGTCCTCGTCGTTGCCGTCGCCGTCGGCGACCACGTCGCCGATCGAGGCAGCCCAGTCGTCGATGTTCTCGGCGACGAAGTCCCGGCCGCCGAGGCCGAACGCGAGGCCGAACGCGATCGCCAGCGAGAGCCCCAGCGCGCCCGAGAAGACGACGACGACCGTCGAGAGGAGGTTCGTCAGGACCGACACGTCCACGCCGACGGTCGCCAGCGTGACGGTGATCGTGAGGTAGTAGACGAGTAGCTTCACCGCAAGGCCGGCGACGTGCGTCGCCTGCCCGTCGCCGGTGTTCTCGGTGACCTCCGCAGCGCGCTCGGCGAGCCAGACGCCGACGAGCAGGACGAGCAAACCCGCCGTCAGCGCCGGCAAGTAGCTCGCGAACTCGTTGAGCAGCGTCGACAGCGCGCCGATGTCGAGGATGTCCGCGGCCGCGAGCAGCGTCAGCAGGTAGACGTAGTAGGTGACGAGCGTCCCGACGAGGTAGCTGAACGGGTACTCGTCGCCGACCGCGGCGAAGGGCGTCTCCCGGAGGTAGCGCCCGACGCCGAAATCACTCACCACGCCGGCGACCATGTCGCCGACGATACGGCCGGCGACGAACCCGACGATCAGCACCGCCAGCGCACCTAGCACGACCGGCGTGTAGCTCCCCAAGTCCGAGAGCAGCGAGGTCAGTTCGTTGATCCCCAGCACGTCCGCCGCCGCGAGCAGCGCGACGAGGTAGACGTAGTAGGCGACGACGCGCCCCAGCCCACGGGCGATGCCGTCGTTCCGTTCGACGCCCTCGACGGCGGTGCCACCAGCGTAGTGCCCGAGACCGACCCGCCGGGCCAGCCGCGTGACGATTCCGCCGACGATCCGTCCCACCACCAGCCCGACCACCAGAATCGCGACCGCCCCCAGCAGCGTCGGGAGGAACTCCACCAGCCCGTCGAACGTCGACGGGTCGACCCATGTCGAAATCTGTGACATTCTCCTCCAACACCGCAAGCGATTCCGATAAAGGTACGACGTGGTTTGTGGCCGACCGGCACCGACCGGTCAGGGACGAGCGGTCACTCCCGGCTGGCCCCGACCGAAACCGAGCCGTCCTCCTGGACGGTGATCTCGATGTCCGCCAGCCCCGTCGACGGCCCGAGTCTGATCGACCATTCCTCGGGGGCGCCGCCGTCGAGCGCGACCGAGAGCGTCGCCTCGCCCGGCTCCGGGGGGCTCTCGACGTACTCGTCGATCACGCCGCCGGGGGAGAGAGTGATCGTTCGATCGAACAACGCCTCGTCACGGAGGTCGATCAGCACGTCGGCCTCGTGTTGCTCGTCGGTGTGGTTGTTCAGCGTCAGATCGATCGGGTCGGGCGTCGACGGGGAATCGGCGTCGCCGGTGCACCCGGCGACGGCGAGTACGCTCGTCGTGGCGATCCCGGCGAGAACCGTGCGGCGGGTGGAGGGCATCGTCGGCGACTCGCGGGGCAGCGGTGTATGCTTTCCCCCCTCAGTCGGTTCGGCCGTCGCGGGCCTTCCGCTGGAGCATCGACGCCCGCTCGGTTTCGGTGGTGAGGTCGGGCACCGGCTGGGGATCACCCGCCTCGTCGACGGCGACGAAGACGAAGTACGACTCCGTGGTCTTCTCACGCTCGCCCGTGCGGGGCTTCTCGCGGAACGCCTCCAGACGCACGTCGACGCTCGTCTCGCCGGCGTCGTAGACGTACCCCCGGATCACCGCCGTCTCGCCGACGGGGATCGGTCGCTCGAAGTCCATCCGTGCGATGGAGGCGGTGACACAGCTCTCGCCGGCGAAACGGGTCGCCGAGAGCGCGCCGACCTCGTCCATCCACTTGGTGACGTTCCCGCCGTGGGCGGTGCCGTAGCTGTTGGCGTCGGTGGGCTGGACGGGTTCGCGGTTCTCGATGTACGTATCGAGCAGGTCCGGCATGGGCCCCCATCGCGGCCGACCGCAAAGAGAGTGTGCGCTGACCGGCCGGGAGCGCGCCCTTTTTGCCCGCGTGGCGGGAATCACCGGTAATGGCGAAAGTGAGCGTCGGCCTTCGTGGCTGGCGGTTCGACGAGGAGGAGGTATTCACCGACGACGGGGAGTGGGCCCCCCTCGACGAGATGAGCGACGACACCCGGAACCGCATCCTGCGACTCGGGATGTTGCTCGACCAGCCCTGTGACGCCTGCTACCTCGAGCACGGCGAGGAGTACCGCAAGCGGGCGAAAGCCGCAGCCATCGTCTACGGCGAACCCGGGGACGAAGTGCTGCTGTGTGAGTCCCACGAGAGCGACTTCCTCTACTGGTTCCGCGAGACCGGCGGCAGCGACCTCACGGGCGAGGAGGAGTTCCGCGACAGCTTCCACGAGTGGTTCGCCGCGGGCAACCGCGCACCCGAGGGGTACGGCCCGGACGAGCACATCGAGGAGTCACCCGAAAGCCTGCCGAACCTCCCGACCCCCGAGGAGGCACAGCGCCGCCTCGAGGAGGCCGCGGAGTACGAGGAGAAACGCTACGACCTGCGCGACCCCGACCAGGTCGACGGCGACGCCGGGGAGGAGGAGGACCTCGACATGGAGGGGCTCGACCTCGACACCGAGTACCCGAGCGGATGAGCGACGAGCACACCGACCCGGCGACGAACGGCGCGAGCGGCGACGGGTCCAAGAATGCGGCGGCCGACGCCGCCGGCGTCGCGCCCGACATCTCGGTCTGTATTGTCGAACCCCAGACGCCGGGCAACGTCGGCACCATCGCTCGCGCGATGAAGAACTTCGGCCTCTCGGACCTGCTGTTGGTCGATCCACCCGAAATCGAGCCCGACGGCGAGGCCTACGGCTTCGCCGGCCACGCCCGGCAGGACGTGCTTCCCGAGGCCGAGGAGGTCAGCTTCGAGGAGGTCTGTGCGAACTACCACACCGTCGGCTTCACCGCCATCACCGGCGAGGACAGCCGCAAGCACGTCCGGTTCCCCTACGCGACGCCGGAGAGTCTCGTCGACCAACTCCGCGGTGTGGATGCGCCCGTCGCGCTCGTGTTCGGCCGCGAGGACAAGGGGCTCTCGAACGAGGAACTCGAACAGCTCGATCAGGTCGCCTCGATCCCCGCCGACCCCGACTACCCCGTGATGAACCTCGGGCAGGCGGCGACGGTGACGCTGTACGAACTCCGAACGCTCACGCTCGAAAACGGCGAGACCCAGCTACCGGACATCGACGCCCACCGTGCCGACCCCGAAGAGGTCGAGCGGCTCCACGACTACTGGGACGAGTTCCTGCAGTCGATGGGCCACCGCGAGCACAAACACGAGAAGACCGAGCGGATGCTCCGCCGGCTGGTGGGTCGGGCGAACCCGACCGATCGGGAGGTCACGACGCTGCTCGGCGTTCTGCGGCGCGCGACCGACCAACTGGACGAGCGACGAAAGCTCCTCGACGAACTCGACGAGGAAGACGAACTGCGGCGCTGAGTCCGACCGACGGCGCCGGCCCCGCGTTCGAAACTACCGTCGAGCGTACATCACTTCGCTGGTCATCGAGAGCACCACCTCGTCGTCGGTCACCGTCTCCGAGCGAACCCGGACGGTCCCGCGGTCCGCACTGTCGACCGATTTCTCGAGCACTTCCGTCCGGACCGAGAGCGAGTCGCCCGGGCGAACCGGTCGTGGGAACCGCAGTTCCTCGACGCCTCGTGCGCCCATCGCCGCGCTGTCGGCGAAGTGGCCGTCGACGAGCAGTCGCATCGTCATCGCGCAGGTGTGCCAGCCGGAGGCGATGACGCCGCCGTAAATCGTCTCAGCGGCGGCTTCCGGATCGGTGTGGAACGGTTGCGGGTCGTACTGCCCGGCGAACTCCAGGATCTCCGCTTCGGTCACCTCGTAGGTGCCGAACTCGTCGGTGTCGCCGACGGAGACGTCTTCGAAGTAGGTGGTCACAGCCGCCGTTCACCCGGCGTCGTGTTGGCTGTTCCGGCGCTGTCAGTCCGCGTAGTGGACTTCGACGTTCCCGCCCTCGGAGAGGTCGCTGCGGATCACGTCGTCGCTGGTGTCGGGGCGGAGCCGCGCGAGCGGGTCGTCGGCCGTCGCCAGGGCGAACCCACAGAAGACGAGTAGGAACCCCGCGCCGGTGGTCGCCGTCGGCGCGCGGCCGAGCACCGCCCACGCGCCCATCGCCGCCGTCACCGGTTCGAGGTAGGCGACGAGGTTCACACGGACCGGGCCGACCCGCGAGAGCAGTTCGAAGTAGGCGAGGTAGCCGATGACGCCGGCGCCGAGCACGAGGTAGACGAACGGCAGCGCCGACTCGCCGCTGGCGACACCCGTGGGGAACGCCTCTCCCCGGGCGATGGCGCCGACGACGAGTACCGTCGAACCGACCAGCATCGCCCAACCCTGCAGCGCCGCCGGGGGCAGGTCCGAGTCGAGCGCGCGGAGCCCGACCGAACCGGTGGCGAACAGCGCGACGCCGACGAACACCAGCCCGACGCCAGCGAGGGGGACCGATGCCCCGCCGGGGTTGGCGATGACGACGACGCCGCCGACGCCGAACAGGAGACCGAGGCCGTCGACGAGGTCCGGCGACTCCTCGGCTAACAACAGGCCGGCGGCGACGGTGGTCAGCACCGGCGAGAGGCTGACGATCACCGACGAGATCGACCCCGGGATCAGGGTCGTCCCCAGATAGAGCAGGCCGTGGTAGCCGGCGACGACGAACGTGGCGATGACGCCGACCGCGAGCCACTCGTCACGGCCGTTCGGACGGAAGCGACCAGTCGCGGCGGCGACCGCAGAAATCACTGCACCCGCGAGGAGGTAGCGGAGGCCGGCGAACCACAGCGGCGGCACCGACCCCAGCCCCATCTCGATGGCGACGAACGCGCCGCCCCAGATCCATGCGAGGGAAACGAACAACACAGCGGCCAGAAGTTGGCCGCGACTCCAGCGAATCGCACTCATTTTCGTGTTTGTACCGAATCGAGATCGATACTTATGCTTGTCTCCCTCGGTTCCGTCGTTTTTCGATTTTGATTCTGGAAACTTCGATTCAGTTAGTGAGAAAGCCAAGGTATGCGCAATCCCTTTGGTTCCGGGGGTCGACAGGAGGGTCATGGACGAGCGCGACGTGCGCCTGCTCAAGGCCATCTCCGACCTGGGCACCGGCAGCCCCGAGCGACTGAACGAGGAGACGGGCATCCCCGTCTCGACGATCCACTACCGGTTGAACAACCTCCGGGACGACGGCGTGATCGAGAACGACCTCTACGACCTGAACCTCGACGCGCTTGGCCTCGGCGTCACCGTCGTCGTCGAGGTGCTCGCGGACTACAGCGGCTCCCACGAGGCGCTCAGCGAACGCCTGCTCGCCGTCGAGGGCGTGACGGAGGCGTACTTCACGATGGGCGAGACGGACTTCGTCGTCGTCGCCCGGCTCCCCGACAGCGACGACGTGGAGCGCTTGATCCGGGCCTTCGAGGACATCGAGTCGGTCGACCGCACCGACTCGACGTTCGTCATCAAGTCGCTGCGTGACGGCCAGCGACCGCTGGAGAGCTACTCGTTGGAGACGCTGGTCGAGATGCTGGCAGAAGAGTAGTCCGACCGCAGTGGAACCGCCGCGACCGATCAGGCGCGCTTCTGGATCTCCTCGCGGAGCGTCTCGCTCACGAGGTCGCCGCCGGCCTGCCCGCGCAGCGCGCCCATACACTCGCCCATGAGCGCCGAGAACGCCCCCATTCCCTGTTCCTCGACCTGCGCGGCGTTGCGCTCGACGACCTCCTGAACGGCCTCGCGGACCTCGTCCTCGCTGACGCCGCCCACGCCCGCCTCGTCCATCGCTTCCTCCGGCGTCAGTTCGGGGTCCTCGGCGAGCGCCGTCAGCACGGGGTTGACCCCCTCCTTCGGCAGTTCGCCGTCCTCGACCAGCAGGAGCGTCCCCAGTAGCGCGTCGTCGCGGATGGCGTCCACGTCGACGCCCTCGCGGCTGAGTTCCGTGAGCGTCGACTCCAGCGTGGAGGCGGCGAACGTCGGATCGACGCCCGCCTCGACGGCCTCCTCGAAGAGGACCATCCGGCGGCCGAACGCGACCTGCTCGGCGAGTCCCTCGTCGAGGCCCATCTCGGCGGCGTAGCGTTCGACGCGGTCCGTGAGCAGTTCGGGCGTCTCGACCTCACTCGGGTCCGGCTCCACGGGCGGCACGTCGGTCTCGGGGTACATCCGGGCCGCGCCGGGCAGCGGCCGGAGGTAGCGCGTCGTGCCGTCGTCGTTGGCCCCGCGGGTCTCCTCGGGGACGCCCTCGATGGCGGTCCGGGCGCGGTCGGCGGCGGCCTCGATGGCCTGCTCGGCCACGCCGGCGTCGGCGGCGACGAGGGCCACGGCATCGTTCTCGCCAGCGTCGACGGCCGCCTTCAGGGCCTCGACCTCCTCGGCGGTGACACCGTAGGCCGGCAGTTCGTCGGTGTGGAAGATGCCGCCGGCGCCCGCGCGCTTGGCGTGGTCGGAGAGTTCGGTCCCGAGTCGGCGGTCGGGTTGGAGTTCCCGGCCGACCAGTCCGTCGAAGCCGTACAGCGGCACGGCGAACACCTCGCCGCCCGAGTCGAGCGCGCCGCGGATGACGCCGGAGTCGGTGTCCTCGAAGACCTGCGCCACGTCCTCGACCTCGCCGACGGCGGCGTCGCGGGCGGCGAGTTCCTCACGGATATCGAGCAGTTCGGCCTGACGGTCGACCTCGCCGGCGACGATGTCGCGGATGTCGCCCAGCGCCTGCACGCCCTTGATCTCGACGCGGGCGCCCTCCTCGATGGAGACGTTCACGTCCTGCCGGATCGTCCCGAGCCCGCGCTTGACCGAGCCGGTCGAGCGCAGGAGCATGCCGATGTGTTCGGCGGCCTCGTAGGCCTGTTCGGGGGTTCGGATGTCCGGCGCGGTCCCGATTTCCACGAGGGGGATGCCGAGTCGGTCCAGCGAGTAGCGCACGCCCTCCTCGGTTTCCTCGACGCGCTGAGCGGACTCCTCCTCCAGCATCACGTCGACGATGCCGACGCTGCCGTCGTCGGTCTCGATCTCGCCGTGTTGGGCCAACAGCATCGAGCGCTGGAAGCCGGAGGTGTTCGAGCCGTCGATGACCAGCTTCCGCATGACGTGGCCCTGATCGACCACGTCGGCGTCGAGCAGGTCGGCGATGCCCATCGCCACGGAGAGGGCCTCCTCGTCGATTCGGGCCGGCGGCTCGTCGTCCTCCTCGACGAGGCAGGTCGTGTCGTAGGCGAGGTACTCGAACGTACGGTCGACGCGGCTCTCCTCCATCGCCGCCTCGTCGAGTTCGCCGAGTTCGCTCCGGGTCGGGTGGAGTTCGCGGGTGATCGTGTGGGTCGCCTCCTCGGGCTCGCGGAGTTCGGTCGGCGACTCACAGAACAGCTTGGTCTCGGTGTCGAGCTGTTGGTGGATCTCCAGACCGGCCACGAGGCCGAGTTCCTCGTAGTCGCGGGCGTCGTCGCTCATGGCTGATTTGGGGAGCGGCGGGGGTAAAAAGGGTAGCAGTCGCGGGCGGGCGCCTCAGTTGTCGTCGCCCAGGATCCCGGTGTGGGTCATCTTCTCCGGGTCGAGTACTTCAGCGGCCTCCTCCTCGGTCAGGTAGCCCTCGTCGACGGCGACCTCCTTGACGGACTTCCCGTCGGCGAGCGCTTGCTTCGCGATCTTCGAGGCCTTGTCGTAGCCGACCGCGGGGTTGAGCGCCGTCGCCAGCGCCATCGAACGCTCGACCTGTGCCTCACAGTGTTCCTCGTTGGCCTCCAGTTTGGCGACGAACTTCTCGGCGAACGTCGTCGCGCTGTTCGTGAGGAGTTCGGCGGACTCGAGGAAGTTGTGGGCGATCACCGGCTTGTAGAGGTTCAGGTCGATCTGGCCCTCGGCGGCGCCCGCCGAGACCGCGGCGTCGTTGCCGACGACCTGCTTGTGGACCTGATTGACTGCCTCGGCGACGACGGGGTTGATCTTGCCGGGCATGATCGAGGAGCCGGGCTGGTTCTCCGGCTGTTCGATCTCGCCGAGGCCGTTGCGGGGCCCGGAGGCGAGCAGGCGGAGATCGTTGGCGATCTTGTTCAGGCTGCCAGCGATCACGCGCAGCGCGCCGTGGGCCTCGCTCATGGCGTCGTGGGCCGACTGCGCCTCGAAGTGGTTGTCGGCCTCGCGGAAGCCGAGGCCGGTCTCCTCGGCGATGTACTCCGCCGCGAGTTCGGGGAACTCGGGGTCGGTGTTGAGCCCGGTACCGACGGCGGTGCCGCCGAGAGCCAGTTCCTCCAGTCGCGGGCGGATGCTGTCGAGGCGCTCGCGGCCCTTCTCGACCTGCGTGCGGAAGCCGCCGAACTCCTGGCCCAGTCGGACGGGCGTAGCGTCCTGTAGGTGGGTGCGGCCGGTCTTGACGACACCGTCGAACTCGACTTCCTTCTCTTCGAGTTCGGTTTCGAGCACCTCCAGAGCGGGCACGAGGTCCTTCTCGACGGCCTCGAGGGCGGCGACGTGCATCGCCGTCGGGATCACGTCGTTCGAGGACTGCCCGAAGTTGACGTGGTCGTTCGGGTGGACGACGCGGTCGCCGATCTCCGCGCCCATGATCTCGGCGGCGCGGTTGGCGATGACCTCGTTGGCGTTCATGTTCGAGGAGGTGCCCGAGCCGGTCTGGAACACGTCGACGGGGAACTGCTCGTCGAGGTCGCCGGCGATCACCTCGTCGGCGGCAGCGACGATGGCCTCGGCGACGTCGTCGTCGACGTGGCCGAGGTCGCGGTTCGCGCGGGCGGCGGACTTCTTGACCACGCCGAGCGCGCGGACGAACCGTCGCCCGAACACGATGTCCGAGATGGGGAAGTTCTCGACGGCGCGCTGGGTCTGGGCGCCCCAGTAGGCGTCCGCGGGTACCTGCATCTCACCGAGGCTGTCCGCTTCGGTTCGGAAGTCCTCACTCATGCGCGCAGGGTCGCGCGGCGCGTCGTAAAACCCACCGGTGTCGTCGCCGGCGGGCGACTACTGGCTACGGGCGCCGAGAAGCTGTTTGAGGAACAGTTCGCCCGAACTGACCGCCGCGACGACGAACAGACCGAGCAGGTGGATCGACATCGCGACGAAGGCGTTGACGCCCCCGGCACCGCGCCACCACGCCCCCGCGAGCAGGAGGGCAACGGTGGCGAAAAAGGCGGCCGCCGGCAGTCGGAGCCCGTGTTCGTCGGCGAGCCGGACCGTGCCGCCCCCCGACAGCGCGAAGACGAACACTGCTCCCACGAGCATCGGGACCGTCGGCGGCGTCTCGACGACCGTCACGAGCAGGATGGCCGCGTACGCGACGCTCGCCACGGTCAACGAGCGTCGGCTCCACGCCGACGGGAGGGCCATAGTCGGTCAAACGCGGCGGGCGTGAAAACGTTCCCGCTACTCCTCGGCAGCCTGCTTGGCCTCGTACTCCTCGGGCGTGTACGTCTCGATCTCCAGGGCGTGGACGGTGTCGGTCATCGCGTCGCCGACGGCGTCGTACACCTGCTGGTGCTGCTGGACGAGGCCCTCGCCCTCGAAGGCGGGCGAGACGACGACCGCCGCGAAGTGGGCGTCCTGGTGGTCCCTGTCGTGGTGAGCCCGCGGGAGCGTCACCGTCGCGTCGGCGTCCTCGATACCGTCCTCGATCGCCGCTTCGAGTTCGTCTGGAGTCATACCCGAACCCCGGGCGGCGACGGGGAAAAACGAGTCGGTGGTGGCGGAGGGGTAGACTGAAGCCGAGGGGCACCGCCACCCTCGGGCGTGTCAGACGACGCCACGGCCGCCGCGCGCGATCACCTGCTGACGGCCCACGAGTCACCCATCGACGCCGTTCTCGACGCCGCCGACGCCGTCGCGGCCGACTGGTCCCGCCTCGACGACGGCCGGCGGGCGACGACCGATCGGGACGCGCTGCGGGAGTCGTTCCGCGTGGAACTCGACGACCGCGACGTACTCCGGTCGCTCCCGCGCGTCCTCGCCGACGCCGTCGAAGCCGCCGGCGACCGACTGCCCGCGCGGCCCGTGCCGGCGCCGCCGTACGTCGTGCTCACGAGTACTGGGCCGGTACTGCGCGGGACGGTCGACGGCGGCCGCTACGTGATCCGGATCGACTGCTTCGACGTGGTTCGTGACCCGGCGGGGATCGACGCGCCGGTCGCCTACGTACGGGGCGCATCCTCGGCGGCCGGAGCGCTGTCGGTCAGTTTCGAGCCGGCGCGCTGAGCCGCCGGCTCAGGTCCACTCGTCCAGCCCGGTCTGGACGAGCGACTCCTCGATGCGCTCGAAGCCGCGCTCGACCTCCTCGGCGTCGACCTCCCACTCGTCGACGACGTACTCGCGGGCGGCGTCGAGGTCCGGGTCGATGTCGAGGTCCAGTTCGTAGTCGTCGGTGACCGGCGGGTCGAAGAACAGCTCCCGCACCCGGTCTGCGTTCTCGACGTAGACGTCGTCGGCCTCCATCACGCCCCAGATGTCGCCGTGTTCCTTGACCGCCTTCACGGCGGTCTTCGGGCCGTAGCCGGAGACGCCCTCGTTGAAGTCCGTGCCCATGAGCAGCGCCACGTCGACGAGCTGTTCGTAGGTGATGTCGTGCTTCGCGAGGGTCTTCTGCAGGTCCATCAGTTCGGGGTCGCCCTTCGAGGTGAGTTGCCGGAGCGTCAGCGGCGAGCCAAAGGTCATGGTGTCGTAGTCCTCGCTGCCGGCGTAGTCGGCGTCGCCGACGGCGGCCATGTGGGCACACTGGGCCTCCCCCTCGGCGGGCGCCTCGATGTAGGGCACGTCGAGTCGGTCGAGCAGCCCGCGGGTGGTCTCGTGGATCACCGAGGTCAGCCGCTGGGTGCGGGCTTCGAGTCGGGCGGCTTCGACCGCCTCGCCGGCCTCCTCGGCTTCCTTGCGTCGCTCCTCGGCCTGCTCGCGCTGTTCGCGGCGGCGCTCGACCTCGTCGCTCTTGAGGTCGGTGACGCCGCCGTCGAAGACGAACACGGGGGTCACGTCGGCCTCGAAGAACTTCGGCAGCCCCTGGACGACGCCGACGAGGTTGGCGACTTCCTCCCCGGCGTCGGTCGTGTAGACCCCGTCGGCGGTGAACTTCACCGTCGTCGTGAGGTAGCGGTAGAGCCAGTTGTGTGCGTCGACGGCGACGACGCTCCCGGAGAGTTCCGCGAAGGGAACGTCCTCGATGTGTGCGACCGCGCGTAGGTCCGCATTGCCCATACCTCGGGTAGCCGACCGCCGGGCTTGAAGGTGGAGGTTCGCCCTCAGTGGGCGGCAGGCTCGGTCCCCTCGTCGTGGCCCTCGGGCACCGTCACGAGGTCGGGGGCGTCGGCGTCGTCGAGGCGGGCGAGGAACGCCCGTTCGTCCTCGCTCAGGTCCCGGTCCTCGTCGGTCCGGAACGTGTCCAGCCCGCACTGGTAGGTGACGGCGTCGCGCTGGCCGGGGCGCTCGAGCACCAACTCCGCGAGGCCGGTCTCGCGACCGGTGAAGACGAAGCCGGCCTTGTAGAGCGCGTGGTAGGCGAAGGGGTTGTTGACCGCGATGCGGCAGCGGCGGTAGCCCCGCCGTTCGGCCCGCCGGGCGACGAACGCCGCGAGTCGGGCGCCGATACCCTCGCCGCGGCGGTCCTGGCGCGTCGTGATGTAGCGGATCCACAGCACGCCCGGGTCGGTGCGGTCCTCGTTGAACGCCGCGGCGGCGACCACGTCGCGCTCGAAGGGGTCGTCGTCGCTCCCGACGTCGGGGCGCTCGATGTCGGCGTCGATCCGCGGGGGCGCCTCGCGGGGCCCGTCGGGGTCGCGAGCGACCGCTTTCCCCGTGTTGCTCATGACGAACTTCCCCGCGTAGCTGAACTCCCGGAAGTCCAGCCGCAGCGTGGGGCCCGCCTCCGGCCAGCCCAGCAACGCGAACTCCATACCCCATGCAAACGTCTGGACACTAATGAGCGTTCGCTCGCCCGGGGTTTATGTCGCCGGCCGGCCGACTCGGCCCCATGACCGGCTGGCTGGGACGCGGCGACGTGCGCTTTTTCGACCGCGGCGCCCGACTGTACGACGCGCTGATGTGGCCGCCCACGACGGACTGGGCGGTCGAAGCGTTCGCGTTCGCGGACCGACCGATCGAGCGCGTGCTCGACCTCGCGGGCGGCACCGGGCGCGTCGCCGACGCCCTCGCCGAGGAGTACGACCCGCTCGTCGCGGACTTCTCGGGGCCGATGCTCGCCCGCGCGGCGGCCCGCGGGCTGGCAACGGTGCGGGCCGACGCCGGCTGTCTCCCGCTGGCCGACGACGCCGTCGACGCCGCGGTGATCGTCGACGCCTACCACCACCTCCCTGAGCGGCAGTCGGCGCTCGCCGAGGCGGCGCGGGTCGTCGCCCCCGGCGGGGTGGTGGTGATCCGCGATTTCGACCCGGCGACGGTCCCCGGGCGCGGGATCGCGGTCTTCGAGGCGCTGTTCGGGATGGACTCCCAGTTCGTGACCGCCGACGCGGCCAGCCAAGAGCTGACCCGCGCGGGGCTACAGTCGCGCGTCCTCGATCGTGGAACCGTTTACACGGCGGTTGGGAAGGTGCCGGGCGAGCCGGTGGGCGATGGGCGGGCGGCAGAGTAGCGACGACCGCGGAGCGAAGGAGTCAGTACGGAGGAGGTGAAACCGCCGGGCATGAGCGAGTCGTTCCTCTCGAAGCGGGTCGACCGATCGGCGGCGCCGCTCGTCGTCGGCGACGTGATCGCGATCGTCACGGTGATCGCGATCGGCATGACTAGTCACGGCTCACTGACCGGGCCGACGGCGCTGGCCACGACCGCCGCGCCGTTCCTGCTGGGCTGGGCGGTCGCGAGCGTCCCGATCGGCGCCTACTCGGCCGGCGCCGCCGAGTCCGCGAAGGCCGCGGTGCCGCTGGCGATCCGCTCTTGGATCCCGGCCGCGTTGGTCGGCGTCGTCGTCCGCGGCGCGGTCCAGAGCGACTTCAGCACCGGGCTGGCGGTCTTTCTCGTCGTGATGCTGGCGGTCGGCTCGCTGGCCCTCGGTGGCTGGCGTTGGGTCGCGTTCAAACTCAGCTGAACCGCCGCTTCTCGTCCCGGTTTTCCCCTCCGAGGCAGTCGCCAGTCCGTGCATAAGTTACGAGAAACCACGAGCCACCCCACGAGTAACAATTAAGACGGCTACCACGTAACGTTACGCCGCATATGTTCGGGTACTACGACTACGTTCTCGCCCTGATTCCGGGCGTGTTGGTTGGTGTAACGACCGTTCTCTCCACCGTCGGCCTCCCCCCGACCTCGACGGTGCTCGCCGGGGGCACGGCGGCCGCGCTCGTGGTCGCCCACGCGCTCTTCGTCCGCGCGCCGGCCGTCGGCGAGCGGGCGACCGATCCGCCGGCGGGCCGAACCGACGCCGACTGATCGGCCACCGCCGTGCGACGGCAGGTACCCTTTAGACGCTCGCCCCCAACGCTGCGAGTATGACCGAGACGCTGTTCCTGCGCAGCGACGAACTCGACGGCCTCGCCGACCCCGCCGAGTACGTCGACGCCGTCCGCGAGGGCTATCGACAGCGCGGCGAGGGCGCCGCCGCCGAACCGCGAACCAAACTCGGCAACGCCGACCCGCCGGGGATGCTCACGACCTACGCCGCGGTCCTGCCCGACACGGGCGCGATGGGCGGCTACATGTACAGCGCCGGCTTCGGCGAGCGCGACGCGTGGTTCTCCACGCCGCTGTTCGACGCCGAGTCCGGCGAGCCGCTGGCGGTCCTCGACGGCGCGTCGATGAACCCCTTCAAGACCGGCGCCGCCGGCGCCGTCGGTGTCGACGCGCTGGCCCGCGAGGACGCCACGAGCGTCGCCGTCATCGGCTCGGGGGCGCAGGCCCGGGGCCAACTCCGCTGTACCGCGGAAGTCCGGGACCTCGAAACGGTCTGGGTCTACT
Source organism: Halolamina litorea (assembly GCF_026616205.1). NCBI lineage: Archaea > Methanobacteriati > Methanobacteriota > Halobacteria > Halobacteriales > Haloferacaceae > Halolamina > Halolamina litorea. Next base: position 766,974 of record NZ_JANHGR010000001.1, on the reverse strand, counting down.
CCCCGACCAAGGAGTCCCGCGAGGCGTTCGCCGGCGAGATGAACGAGCGCCTCGACGCCGCCGTCGCCGCCGTCGCCTCCTCGGCCGCGGCGGTCGAGGGTGCGGACGTGGTCATCACCGCCACGACCGCCCCGGAACCGGTGTTCGACGGCGACGACCTCGAACCGGGTGCTCACGTCACCGCGATGGGACAGTACGACGCCGAGAAACACGAACTCGACGCGAGAACGATCGAGCGCGCGAAGTACGTCCCGGACCTCCGGGCCCGCGCGACCACGGATGCTGGCTCGTTCATCAACGCCCTCAACGAGGGCGTCGTCGACGAGGACCACGTCCACGCGGAACTGGGCGAGGTCGTCGCCGGCGAGGCCGAGGGCCGGACCGACGACGAGGAGATCACGGTGTTCGACTCCGGCGGCACCGGGATCGAGACGGTCGCCGGCGCGTACCTGCTCTACGAGAAAGCGGTGGAGGCAGACCTCGGCGAGACGGTCGACTTCTCGCCGGCGAGTCAGGCGCTCACCGGGGAGTAGGCTGAACAGGCGGACCCGACAGTCGAAGGACGGTCGCTTCGGCCGTCCGCTCAGACCCGGAGCGTGACCCGCCAGTTGTAGCTGTGGGCGCGTTCGTCGGTCCAGACCGTGAGTGGCTGCTGGAACCGGTACTCGCCTTCCGGCCACCCCGGTTCGGCGCCGGTGAGTGCCGAGGCCGACACCGCGGAGTGGATCGACTCACCCGGGTGGAGCACGCCGTCGGTCAGCGGGGCCGGCTCCTCGTCGGGGGCGAGTCTGACTTCGGCGTCGCCCAGCGTCGCACGGCCGCCAGCGAAGGGTGCCGGCCCTTTCGGGACGCGGTAGGCCCACGTCTCGCCGCTGTCGTTGGCGAGCGTGGCGATGACGCGCGGGCCGGCATCACCGGTCGAGACAGTGGCGACGTGGGTGAGCGGGAGGGCTCCGAACTCCTGGTAGCGCAGCGCCGTCACCGGGTCGGCGTCGACCCGGCGAGTGACGGACTCGGTGGGCTCGAGGCCGCTGTCGAGGGCCGTCGACGCCGAAGAGCCGTGCTCCGTGGGCAACCGGACCCTGTCCGGTGTGGCCGGGAGGCCGGCGTCGACGGGCGTCTGCGGGGTACCCCGATCGGCGTTTGGCGTTCGGAGGGATCGCTTTCGCATACGACGAACGACACAGGTGATCGTTAAACGTTTTCTCCCCGTATCAGCCCGCGAGAACGCGTCAGACACGCCTTCGGCGCCTGACAGGCCCTTGTTGGTGTGGCTCGTCCTCCCGTCCTACGACAGCTATATCCAGCCCTGTCGTCTTTTAACGAGTGGCGGCACTGCCGCCGTTTCCATCACCATTCAGCCCCCACCGGGGCACTCACCATGCAAGACACAGCCAAATACCTCATCCACGCCAAACTCTCCGCCGACGGCGTCATCGAACGCAGCGACGTGGTCGGCGCGGTGTTCGGCCAGACCGAGGGCCTACTCGGCGACGAGATGGACCTCCGTGACCTGCAGGACGCCTCGAAGGTCGGGCGCATCGACGTGAGCGTCGAGACCGAAGGGGGGCAGTCCTTCGGCGACGTGACCATCGCGTCCTCGCTCGACAAGGTCGAGACGGCCATCCTCGCGGCGTCGCTGGAGACCATCTCCCGCGTCGGCCCCTGTCAGGCCCGCATCGAAGTGACCGACATCGAGGACGTCCGGGCGGCCAAGCGCCGCATCGTCGTCCAGCGCGCGAAGGAACTGCTCGCCGACTCCTTCGAGGAGTCCGTCCTCACCAGCGACGAACTCCACGAGGAAGTCCGCGAATCGGTTCGGGTCGGCCGGATGGACGACTACGAGGGCTACCCCGCCGGCCCGAACGTCGCGGACGGCGACGCCATCGTCGTCGTCGAAGGACGGGCCGACGTGTCCCGCCTGCTCGACTTCGGCGTCAAGAACGCCGTCGCCGTCGAGGGGACCAACGTCCCCGAGGAGGTCGCGGTACTGACCCGCGAGCGTACGACCACGGCGTTCCTCGACGGCGACCGCGGCGGTGAACTGATCCTCCGCGAACTCGGGCAGGTCGGCGACGTGGACTTCGTCGCCTTCGCCCCCGAGGGGAAGTCCGTCGAGGAACTCCCCCGCGGGGAACTGCTCGCGGCGCTCCGGGAGAAGACGCCCTACGAAGTGTACGTCGAGGCCCGCGACGCCGCCGACCCCGAGTCGGCCCGGGAAGTCGCCACCGGCGGGACGAGCGAGACCGCCCGCACCGACGGGTCGGCACCGGCCATCGGCGAGACTCCACCGCCGATCCGTGACGGCCGGATCGAGAGCCCCGAATCGCCCTCGACCACCGACGGACCCGGTAGCGACGCAGGCGACGAGGACTCCGCTGACGGCGACGGCGCGTCGGCGTCGCTGACCGACGACGTCGCCGAAAGCGAGGCGGACGTAGCGGACGCTGAGGACGCCGAAGAGCCGGCGCCGACGCTCGGGGACCACGTCCGTGAAGTCGTCGGGAGCCACAGCGACACCGTCCGACTGCTCGATGCCGAGTTGGAGACGGCCGCCGAGGCGCCCGCCGGCCACGCCTACGACACCGTCGACGGGAGCGACGGCGGCTACGCGGTCGTCCTCGACGGGACACTCGACCAGCGCACGTTGGACGCCGCGGCCGAACGCGGCTTCGAACACGCTGTCGCCCGCGAGACAGGCGAGTTCGTCAAGCAGCCGGCACTGCCCCACGTCCGACCGGTCGACGGCTTCCTCCCCTGATCAGCGCTCGGGGCACTCCGGCAGGTGGGAGGCGATGTCGGGCACCGACTCCCCACAGAGCCCACACTCGAACGGTTCGGTCTGCCTGCCGCCGCGGTCGGTGTAGTCGACCTCGTAGCCCGCTTCGGTCAGCACGTCGCTGACCACGTCGCGCTGTTCGTGGGGGACCGACGCCCGGAGGCGCCGCCTGACGGAGTCGGACGGGAGCTGTTCCATCTGCGCCTCGTTCTCCGCCAGCCACGCTTCGAGTACCTGCCGGAGGTCGTGTTCGCCCCGGAGGTACGCGATCCCGGTGAGTCCGCCCGCGACGCCGGCGGTCGAGCCACCGCCGCCCGGCCCGCCGGTGATGTTGAGCGTCCCCACGAGCGCACGGACGTTCTTCGCGAGGTTCTTCACCGGCAACTCACCCCGCGGGGACGGCCCGTGCTCCGAGAGGTACTCGACCGCTCGGGAGTCGGCTGGCTTCTTCGGCATGGTTTCACATGGCAATCAACGCTCCACCACCGTAGTGCTATCGGGGGGTCAGTTGCCGCCGACCACCGCACGCATCCGGTAGCCGACGCCGGCGTCGTAGGCGTCGGGTTCGACGGCGACACGCTCGAAGCCGAACTCACGGTAGAGGTCCTGTGCAGCCTCGTTGTCGGCTTCGACCCGGAGTTCGATCTCGGTACCGGCTGGCTGGCGGTCGAACATCTCGTGAAACAGCGCACGGGCGCGCCCTTCCCGACGGTAGTCGGGGTGGACCACCATCTCCGCGGCGTACACCGGTGATCCGGGGAACCAGATGAGGTAGCCCACGATGGCGCCGTCGGCCGTGGAGACGAGCAGGCTCCCACCGGCGACGGGGTCGAGGAGGTCGGGTGCCGGTTCCGGGAGTCGGGCCTGGAGGCGCCGAACCGCGGGTCGGTCCCCCGGGCGGGCGTCGCGGATCACGCGACCAGCACGAACAGGACGACGGCTGCGAGCGCGCCCGTCAGCGTCGCGAGGAGGTTCACGGTCTCGTTTTCGACCACGTCGCCCTCGACGGTGGCGCCGAGCGCGCTGTCGGCGGTCATACCGACGAACCCGCCGCCGGCGACGATGCCGACGACGAGCAGCGGGTCCTGGCCCACGTCGAGCAGCAGCGTCGCCAGCCCACCGACGGCCGCGGCGCCGACGAGGCCGGCGAGTTCGCCCTGCCACGTCACGGCGCCGTCGGTGCCGGGCGGGACGCGCTTGCCGGAGGTGACCAGCCGCGGGGTGTCGAACAGCCCACCGATCTCGCTCGACAGCGTGTCGCCCATCGCCGTCGCCAGCGACCCGGCGAACGCGACCGCGAACAGCGTTCCGCCGATCGGGAGGTCGCCCGCGGCCGCGAAGCCGACGACGGCCAACAGCGCCACGCCGGCGTTACCGAGGACGTTGCCGAGCCCCCGGGCGCCCTCGTTCTCCTCGGCGACGCCGCGGTCGGCTTTGTGCTCGTAGCGGAACTTCGTCGAGAGCGTGCCGACGCCGAAGAAGGTGAGCAGGAGCGCGAACCAGCCCGGCCCGCCGAGGACGATGGTGACCAGACAGAGCAACACGCCCGAAAGCATCCCCTCCACCGAGGCGGTGCCGGTGGCGTAGGTGATCCCGCCGAGCAGGAGCGCGACGCCGAGTGCGAGGCCCACGTCGAGGACGTGGACCGGCTCCGAGAGCGCGCCGACGACGAGCATCGTCGCCCCGACGGCGAACGCCACCGCGGCGCGGTCGTCGGCGGCGAGCAGCGATCGGGTGAGCGCGCCGACGAGCGCCGCCAGCGCGGCGTGGAACGTCAGCGTCGGCAGGCTGACGGGCGCGACGGCGACGATGGAGAGCGGCGTCGCCCCGAGTGCGACGACCGTCAGCTGTGCCAGCAGCGCCGCGAAGAACCCCACCACGGCGAACGCCGAGAGGATCAGGAACGGCTCGTCGACGTACTCGCGGGCGAAGGTAGCCCCGAGCGTGCCGACGCCGACGGTGACGACGCTGGCGGCGAACGACGGCAGCGGCATGGTGTAGGTCGCCGTGACCGGCGGCATCGAGAGAAAGGAGAGCACGGCCGCCGACAGCGCGAACGCCGCGAGGCCGTAGAGCCGCCCGGCCTGCCAGTCACGCGGCCGGGCGAACAGTTCGAAGACGGGCCCCTCGTCGATGAGGAACGCCGCGACGCCGGCGATGGCGAGGAACGGCAGCGCCGTTGCCGCCCCGAACAACGGCGCGGCGAGCGCGAGCAGGGAAACCAGCGCGAACCCGCCGTCGCGCTTGAGCGTCCGGTTCACGTCGGCGGCTACCCCCGACGCGTACTTAACGGTCCCGACACCGCACTACGTTGCCGTATCACCCGCCGGCGGCGCCGCCGTTGGACGCCCCGAAGCCTTTTCGAGTCCGCGAGCGCTACCGCGGGTGTGGGAGCGTACGACGCCTATCTCGCCCTCCGCCACCGCCTCGCCGACGCCGACGGCCCCGACCACGTCGCGCTGGTGCTGACCGAGCGCGACCTGCTCGAACAGGGTGCCTACGAGACCCTCGAGCGAACGCTCGGCTGGGCGTTCGACTACGGCGCCGACCGCGTCACCGTCTCGGTGTCGGTGCTCGACGAGGCGGTCGTCCCGACGCTGATCCGCGAACTCAGAGCCATCGACGCCCCCCGGGAGATCGCGGTCCGCGGCCCCGACGACGCCGAGCGCGCCGACGCCCCCATCCGGATCAACGTCGGCCTCGGCGGTCGCGGGGAGTTCGCCCGCGCGGTCCGAGAGATGGCCGAGGACGTGGCCGCCGGCGACCTCGACCCCGAGGACGTGGACGAGGATACCGTCACCGACCACCTCGTCTTCCCGGAGGAGCCAGACCTGCTCATCAAGACCGGGGCCGAACGGCTCTCGGATTTCCTCATCTGGCAGTCGACCTACTCGGAGCTCTACTTCACCGACGTGAACTGGCGTGACTTCCGCAAGCGCGACTACCTGCGGGCGGTCCGGGAGTTCGAGGACCGGCAGCGACGGTTCGGGGAGTGAGAAGTGGTCCGGATCGGCGATCGTCGCCGACCGGAGTCAGTCGGCCGACTCGGTTCCCCGGGCGTCCAGTTCAGCGTCCAGTTCCGGGGCCGCCCCGGGCAGTTTCTCCCGGAGCCGGCCGGCGACGGTTCTGGCCTCGGCGAGTTCGGTCTCGGCGACGGCGCGCACGATGGCGGCCGCGCGGTCGCTCCGGGTGCGCTGCCAGGAGCGCTCGCGTGACTGGTAGGTGCGAATCCCCCGCAGGAAGTCGATCTTCGAGAACTCCGGCCAGTAGGGCGCACAGAAGTACGCCGCGGCCTCGTTGCCGTTGGCGTGCCACGGGAGGAAGTTCGAGGTGCGCTCGTCGCCACCGGTGCGGATGATGAGGTCCACGTCCCTGACTTCCCGGCCGTAGAGGCGTTCGTCGACGAGGTCGGTGTCGATCCCCGCCGGATCGAGGTCGCCGGCAGCCACGTCGTCGAGCACGTCGCGTGCGGCCCGGAGCAGTTCGTTCCGGCCGCCGTAGGCCAGCGCGACGTTGAGCCGGAACGAGTCGTAGTCGGCGGTTCGGCCCTCGGCGTAGTCGATGGCCTCGCGGACGCGCTCGGGGAGCCGGTCGGTCTCGCCGATCGCGCGGATGGCGACCCCGTTCTCGTGGATGCGTTCGTTGTCGGCGATACCGCGGAGTTTGTCCTCCAACAGGTCGTAGAGCTTCTCGCGCTGCTCGGGCGGGCGCTTGAAGTTCTCCGTCGAGAACGCGTAGAGGGTGAGCTCCTTCACTCCGATGTCCTGACACCACTCCAGCACCTGCTCGGTGGTTCGGGCGCCGGCGTCGTAGCCGTCGGTGGCGTCATCGCCGCGCTCGCGGGCGTAGCGGCGGTTCCCGTCCTGAATGATGGCGACGTGTGAGGGCCCCCCCTCGCCCTCGCGGCGGAGGAGGCGCTCATAGGCCCGGGTAAGCTGGCTGCGGACCCACTGCTTCATGCGTGTTGGTGGATGGGCGCGGCGTATGAGTCTTGTGACGCGATCGTGACAAGAGCCACCACACCATTCCGGGTGACGACTGCCGGGGCCTATCCGCCCGGGAAACGTGGTTCGACGCGGTTACGAGTCGTTCCCGCCGTCGGTGGCCAGCGCACTGCGGACCCGCGTGGGGTCGACACCGACCTCGTCGGCCAGTTCGATCAGGCGCTGCTGGATCTCGGTCGTGTTGTAGCCCGCCGCCGAGGAGAGTTCCTCGATGTCCAGTTCGTCGGCGAGCACGACGAGCACTTCGCCGGTCGTGAGGTCGCTGGCGTCGTCGCCGTCGCCCACCGCGTCCCCGTCCTCGCTGTCGCTCCCGTCGGCGGCGTCGTCGGCATCGGCCGTCCGCCGACGGTCGGTCGGTTCGTCGTAGGTCTCGCCGCGGCCGTCGTAGGTGTCCCCGTCTGCCGAACTCCGGTCGTAGCGGGTCGACTGTGGGCGTTCGAGCACGGTCCCGCCCGTGCCGACCGCCACATCGAGGTCGCCCACGCTGAGACCGTGGAGCGTCGCATCGACGGGGGTGGGCTGTTTGACCCAGCGCTCGTCGCCGACCCGTTCGTAGAGGGAGCCGTCGTCGCCGACCACGACCATCTCGCCGGTGCCGTTCTCGTACACCGCGACGTCGATGGCCCGCAGGGCGATCCCGTCGGTGACCCCGATGGGGGTCCAACTCTCGTAGGAGTCGTCGTAGCGGTAGACGTTGCCGTCGCCGGCGGCGACGTAGACACGCCCGTTCGCCCCGGCGTGGATGTCGTGAAGCTTGAGTTGGGAGTCGAGGATACCGATCTCGGCCCAGCCCTCCCGCTGGGTCGTCTTGAACGCGTTGCCCGCGGTGTCGATCGCGTAGCCGACGCCGTCGGGGCTGGCCGCGAGCGCAGCGACGTTCGCCCCCTTGCCCGCGGGCTTGCGGGGTTGGCCCCAATCGATCTCGAAGCCGTCGACGAGGAACGGCAGGACCTCCCCGGAACCGTTCGCCGCGAGAACTTTCTCCCGACCCTTCCGGCCGGCGACGGCGACGCCCTCCCACGTCGAGGTCATCCCGTCGGGGGAGGAGTAGTCGAACTTCCGTGCCTGTTCCACGTCGTAACACGCGACGACGCCGGAGGTCCCGACCATCCAGACCCGCCGGCCGTCGGCGGTCACGTCGGCGGCCTGTAGCTGTGCCTCCCGCGTCGCGGGGCCGTCGTCGAAGACGACGTCCCAGCCCGAGCCGGTGTCGGCGACCAGCGTCCCGCTGGCGCCGACCGCGTACGGCCCCTCGACGGTGTGAACCACGTCGAACAGGTCGATCTCGAACTCGGTCTCGGCCGGTTCCCACGCCGGCTCTCGCGTACCCGCACCCGTATCCCACATAGTCACCCGTCGTACTGTACTCGCGGTGAAAAGTCCTCCGCTGATGGTCAGATATCGAACGCCCCTCGATCAGTCCCCGCCGTCCCGTGCCGCCGACTGAATCACCGCACGAACCGTCTCGGAGTCGTCGCCGGGCCGTTCGGCCAGTTTCCGGGTTCCTCCGAGAAACTGCATACGTTCTCCGCGGTGGCGTCGGCGTTCCCGTTGACCGCCCTGACCAGTCTTCGGCGTCGATATCGGCCCGGAGGGTCCGCCATGCCGGACGGATACCGGGCCGCTGGCCCCACGTTTCCGAGGAGAACTCCCGACGGGCAGGCACTTCTCCCAATCACTGACCCGATGGGTGCGGCCCACAAACCACTTAACGGCGACCGACCCAGTAGGGGGCATGGATCCCGTCGTGTTGCAGCTCGACCTCGATTTCCAACAGCTCGGCATCGAAGCCGGTACAGGGGCGGTCGTCGGCGCCCTGATCGGGTTCGCTGCGAAGAAGGTGGCCAAGATCATCGCCGTGCTGGTCGGCCTAGAGATGGCGCTGTTCAAGTTCCTCGAGTCCCGCGGGATCATCACCGTGGACTGGGACCGGCTGACTGCGGGGATCATCGGCGCCGGACAGGACGCCGCCTCGGGGACGCCGCCGTCGTGGCTCGAGACGATCCTCTCGACGATCTCCGTCTCCGCCGGCTTCACCGGCGGCTTCTTCGTCGGCTGGCGGCGCGCCTGAACGACGATCCCGTTTTCGAAAAACCGCGGACGACGCTTCGCGCGTCTTACGAGAACAGGTCCGACAGCGACAGGTCGTCATCGTCGCCGTCGCTGAGTTCCTGCAGCAGGTCGACGATCTCCGCGATGATCTCCTCGTCGGAGCGTGACTCCTCGTCGTCGGCCGTCTGCTCGTCCTCGGTGGTGTCGTCGGCCGTGTCGTCTTCCGTCGGGTCGTCGCCAGCCGTCCCGTCGGTCGTGCCGTTTTCGGACGTGGAGCCGTCCTCGTCGCTCCCGTACTGGTCACCGTCGTCGTTCTCGCCTCGACCGTCGAACTCGTCGCCGTCGGGCGAACTGCCGGCGTCGCGGGTGGTGCCGCGTGGTCGCTCGATGACCGTGCCGGCCTTCCCGACGGCGATGTCGGGCGAACCGAGGCTCAGGTCGAACAGCGCGGCGCTTGTGGGCGAGGGGATCTCCTCCCACCGGTCGCCGTCGTCGCGCTGGAAGACGCTGCCGTTGTTCCCCAGCACGACCATCTGTCGCTCGCCGTCCTGCTCGTAGACGTCGATGGAGCGCATCGACGTCTCGTCGGTGACGCCGATGGGCGTCCAGTCGTTGTAGGAGTCGTCGTAGCGGTAGACCCGGCCGTCGCCGGCTGCGATGTACACCTCCTCGTTCTCGCCGGCGTAGACGTCGTAGAACTTCACCTGAGCGTTGACGACGCCGATGTCCTCCCAGCCCTCCGGCGTCGTCTTGAACGCGTTCCCGGAGGTGTCGACGGCGAAGCCGACGCCGTCGGGCGTCGCCGCCAGCGCGGCGACGTTCGAGCCCTTCCCGGCGGGCTTGGACATCGGCTCCCAGTTCACGTCGTAGCCGCTGATGATGAACGGCAGCACCTCGCCGGAGCCGTTCGCGGCGAGCACCTTCTCGTTACCCCGGTCGCCACAGACGGCGATAGCCTCCCACGTCGAGGTCATCTCGTTGGGGTAGGAGTAGTCGAACTTCTTGCGCTCCTCCACGTCGTAACACGCCATCGCCCCCGAGGAGCCGACCATCCAGACCCGCTTGCCGTCGTCGGTCACGTCCATCGCGCGCAGTTGGTTTTGCCGCGTCGACGGGCCGTCGTCGAAGATTACCTCCCAGCCATCCCCACGGTCGGCGACGAGATGTCCACCCTCACCGACCGCGTAGGGCCCTTCGACGGTCTGTACCGTCCCGAAGAGGTTGATGTTGAACTCGGTCTCGACTGTACGCCACTCCGGCTCGTTCCCACCCTCGCCGTTTTGCCACATCTACCCCGTACAGACTTCTGACAAACGCATAAAAATTGGCGTGAGGGTGACCGGCAGTCGTCCCGGCTATCTGGTCTTCAGGTCGTCTTTCTCCTTGACGATGCTCGTCTCGGCCTCGCCGCTGGTCTCCTCGTTGACGAGGTCGTAGAAGTCGTTCTGCATCCCCGCGGGGAAGGTGACGACGCCGATCCACGAGCCGTCGGCCTGCCACTCCTCGCGTTCGAGGTCGCCGTACTGGCGGATCTTCGCCTGTGCGCTGCCCGCGTAGTCCGGCGGGACGTTGACCGCGACGGTGATCTCGTCGAAGCGGATCGGGATCACCGGGCGGAGCGCGTCGAGGGCGTCGTCGACCTGTGACTCCACGGGTTCCATCGGATCGATGTGGAAGCCGGCCTCCTCCAGCGCCCGCTCGATGCGCTCGGGCGGGTGGGGGGCGTTGTCCATCTGGGGGTTGACCGCGTTCCGGGCGATCTTGTTGATCAGCGCGTTGTGCTTCTGCTCCTCCATCTCCTTGCGCTGCTCGGCGGTGATCTGGATCTCCCCGCGTTCGACGATCTCCGGAATGATCTCCATCGGGTCGGTCGTGCCGAACACTTCCTCGAGGTCGGCCTCGGCGGGTCGGTCGCCCCGTGAGGCGTTCTCGAAGACGTCCTCGGCGGCGATCACGTCCTCCAAATCGCCGTCGAACTCCCCGCGTTTCATCGCAAGGGCGGCGTCGGGGTCGATGAGCACCTCGAAGCGCTCGCCGTGGGACTCGAGCCGGGCGGTGACGGCTTCGTCAAGCGGAATCATGCTTCGTGGTTCCACGGCCGAGACCATAAACCGTCGCCCTCCCGGTCAGCCGAAAGCGCCCAAACTGGACTGCATCTCGCGTTCGCTCGCCCCCTCGGTCACCTCGTAGCCGACCAACTCCCGCAGGTCAACCGCGTAGGTGCTACCGCCGCGGTCCAGCAGGAGGATCCGTCCCTTCACGCCGCGAACGGTGCCGCTGGCCATCGTCTCGGCGACCGGTCGCCCCTCAAGGTCGAGGCCGTAGTCGAACTCGAACGTCTCGATCGGGTCGAAATCGGCCAGCAGCGACCGCCACGCGTCGTCGTCGACGGCGCCGCCGAGGCCGTCGATCTTCGTCGGCACCCTGATCCGGTCGCGGATGCGCTCGGCGATCCCGGCCTCGATCCGCCGGGCGGCACGGCCGTCGTCGACGGTCCTGATGTGGGCTGCGCGGTCGGCACCCTGCTCCAGCAAGCGTGTTTCGAGGCGCCACTCGCGGGTGACGCCGACCTTGAACGTGTCCGGGGCGAAGGCCGCGAGGTAGACCGCGTGGTCCTCGAAGCAGTCCATCTCGTCTTTCAGACAGTCGCCCGTACAGCGCGCACAGACCCACACGTGGCTGTGCTGGTCACAGTACGGCGCGCCGTCGGCGTCACAGGCAACGTGCTCGCCGTCGTCGACGACGCCGGCACAGTGGCGCTCACCCAGCGTGTAGGCGATCTCGGTGCCGGGCGTCAGATCGACGTACTCGACCTCGCCGGCGTCGGCGAGCAGGAGGCCGCCATCACCAGACCGCAAAGCGTTCTGGTTGGCGGACGAGAGCCGCTGGCTCCCGTCAACGTCACCCGAATCGTAGCCCACGAACTGCACGGGTCGGTTTGGGGCGCGGTGTGCATATGGCTGTCCATCGGGCCGACCCCGACGAACCGGGACCGGCGCCGTCGGCGGCACCGCTCCCGACGTGAAAATACGGGGAGACGCTCGGTCGACGGCGGCCGCCGACGGACGTTCGGTCAGTTCTCGGCCGCGTCCCGAACGTCCATCGACCGACAGTCAGGACAGCGCACGCCCATCATGCGCGTCTTGGGGAGGTCGAACTCGGCGCCACACGACGCACACCGGTAGGTGAACACGTCGTCGTCGCCGTCGCCGCCGCCCGAGATCGCGTCCGAGATGGAACTCAGTAGTCCCACGCTCATTCCCTCTATTCCGTTCGTTGCGGATCGAGCCCTTTCAACGTTGGGCCGATTCCGACGGAGCTACGACGCTCAGCAGCGGTTGTCGCCCTCGGAACCGACGCTTGCCCGATCTAGCGCGTCGGCGTAGTCGTCGACGGCGATCTGGACGGTGTAGGCGGCGACGCCGCGTGCGTCGGCCCAGTCGGCGGCGGAGTCACACAGGGTCTCCAGCAGCGCGACGCCGCGATCCGTTCCCGCGACCGTCTCGGTCCGGAGTTCTCGAAACAGCGCGGCCCGTGTGTCGTCGCCGGCGTCGGCGAAAAACGAGGCCAACTGGCCGTGAGTTCGATCCACCACCAGTCCGCGGCCGACCATCCCCGCCGCGACGCGAACGAGCGCGCCCTCACGGCCGCGGAGGTACGTGTGGAGCGCGCCGCCGTCGACCGGTTCGTACGCGCCGTCAATCGCCGCGAGCACGCGCTCGCGGTGGGTCGCCTCCCGGTCGGCGACGGCCGCGAACGCCTCGCTGGCGCGGTCGTTCGGCTCGTCAGTCGCCCACTCCGAGAACGTGCGGTGGGCAGCGTGTTCGGAGGTCGCCGCGGCTTCGAGGAGGTCACGTTCGGTCGGCTTGCCGCCACAGACGGCAATCAACAGGCCGTCGGCGCCGATCCGGGCCAGTTCGTCGTCCGCCGTCCCCTCGACGGCCGCCCGGAACGTCGCGCCCTCCATCGTCGCCGGGTCAGTCGTCGTCCGCCGCGGCGGCGTCGGCGTCGGGATCGGCCGCGGTGTCCTCGATGCTCGGCGGGTAGCTCCCGCGGTCGAGTTTGAGGTCGGATTTCGGGCGGGCCATACAGGTCAGCGCGTAGTCCTCGGCTTCCTCCTCGGTGAGTGCACGCTGCTCGACGATGGTCTGTTCGACCTCCCCCTCGACGATCTCGGCCGAACAAGCCAGACACATGCCGACGCGACAGGAGTACTCCTGTGCGATCCCTTCCTCCATGCAGACCTGCAGGATCGGCCGGGTTTCGGGGACTTCGATGGTCTCCCCGGTGCCGACGAACTCCACGGTGTGCTCGGTCATACGCCGCCTCCGTGGGGAGCCGAGAAAAGGGTTTATGCTGCCGTCGGTGGCTACTCGCCGTCCTCGCCCTCGTCCTTGCCGCCCTGCCGGATCGTGAGGACGGGGACGTCGGCGGTACGGACGACGCGCTCGGTGACGCTTCCGAGGAGGAACCGCTCGACGCCGCTGCGGCCGTGGGTCCCCATGACGATGAGGTCGATCCCCTCGTCGTCGACGTAGTCGAGGATGCGTCGGTAGGCCGTCCCCGAGACGACGTGGGTGACGACGTCGATGCCCGCCGCTTCGGCGGCGGCGGTGATCTCTTCGACGGCGTGCTGGCCCTCCTCCTCGAGGGCGTCGATCACGAGTTCAGAGCCCGCCTCGATCGAGGAGAACGCGCTCGCGTCGACGACGTACAGCGCGTGGACCGTGGCGTCGTAGGTCTTCGCCAGCGAGATGGCGTGGTCGATGGCGGCGGTCGCGGCCGGGCTTCCGTCGGTCGGAACGAGGATGTCGTCGTACATCACGGCAGACAGTAACGACCGCAGGGGCTAGAAACCCCGGTACGGCAGCGTCAGTCGAGCGCCTCCCGGACCGCGGATTCGCAGGAACGCATCCCCTCGAAGCGGTCGTTCTCGTCGTCGCCGATCGGGTGGGTCTCGACGACGCGCCAGCCGTCGATCTCGTAGGCCAACCCCTTGACCCAGTCCTCGGTCGCGAGCAGCAGCCCCACGATCTCGTCGCCGTCGGGGTGTTCGAGGTCGGCGACGTTGACGGCGGCTTCGAGGGCGTCCGAACGGTTGAACGAGGCGAGTTCGGCGTCGGTCAGCGGGCGGTCCGGCAGGGAGTCGAGTACGCTCATGTCCGGAGATACGCCCTCGGCGGGAAGGCGATTTCGAACCCTCGCGGCGCCGGTTGCGCTTCCGAACCTTCATGGCACAGCGCGCGGCAGGGACGGGCATGCGCCGACTCGATCGGATCGAGCGGGCCGTCCTCGCGTTGGCGGCGCTCGCGGTGGTGGCCCGCTTCATCGGCCTCGGGACGCGGCCGTTCCACTGGGACGAGGCCCGCGTGGGCTACTGGACGCTGCGCTCGCTCGATACCGGCGTCTACGAGTACCGCCCCGTGGCCGGCGGGCCGTTCCTCTACGTCGTCGGCCGGTGGCTGTTCGGCCTCGGCCTGACGAGCGACGCCGCCGCCCGGGTCCCCGTCGCGCTGATCGGTGGCCTGCTGCCCCTCGCCGCGCTCCTGTTCCGTCGTGCGACGCTCGTCGACGACGACGGGACCGAGGAGTCCGGCGAGACCCTCGTGGACACCGCACGACTGCCCCGTGTCGGCCTCTCCGACGCCGAAACGGTCGCCCTCGCCCTCCTGCTCGCCGTGGCCCCGCCGCTACTCTACTACTCCCGCGTCCTCCGCGGGGACCTCCCGCTGGCGGCGTTCTCCTTGGTCGCCGTCGGCTTCGCCCTGCGGGCACGGGTCCGTGGTGACCGCCGTTCGGTGTACGCCGCCGCCGGCGCGTTCGGGCTCGCACTCACCACGTCGGGGTTCGTCCTCGCAACCGTTCTCTGCTGGCTGCTCGCGGCCGTACTGACCGTCGACGAGGCGCGACTCCGCGGCACCGACCTCGCGACGGTCAGGGCCCGCGCAAGTGGGCTGGCTTCGTGGCTCGTCGGCAGGCAGGTCGCGCTGCTCCGTGGGATCGTCGTCGCGCTGGCCACCGCGATGTTCTTCTACGTTCCGCGGGGCTGGACCGACCTCGGCCGCCCGTCGACGGTGCTGACGGCGCTCGACGCTGGCACCGTCGGCGCCGTCGAACGCTTCCTCTCGGTTCGGGTGTTGGGCCGACACTCCCCCCCGACGTACACGAACGACCACCCGCTGCTCCCCTTCGTCGTCGGCAACGCCGAGGTGCTCGTCGCGGCGGCGCTGCCGGTCGTCGGCCTCGCCGTCTACGGCTTCTTCCGGGAGCGCTACGCCGGCACCCGCCGACCGGTTGTCGCGTTCACGACCTACTGGGCCGGTGCCGGGCTACTGCTCTATCCGGTGGCGACCGAGGTGAACGAGCCGTGGGTCGCGCTCCACCCGCTCGTTCCGGCGGCAGTCCCCGCCGCAGTCGGAATCGTGGCACTCTGGCGACACGCGAGCGCCGCCGTCGACGCCGCCGACGCCGCCCGACTCGCCGCGGCGCTCCTGTTGCTCTCCGCCGCCGGGGTTCACACCGGTGCGGTCGTCGCCGGTGAGGTGTACGACGAGCCGGCACCCGAGGACTCGCTGCCGGGGTACGCACAGCCCGGCTCGGAGATGCACGCCGTCGTCGAGAACATGTCCGTCGCCATCACCGCCAACGGCGGCACCGACGTGCTCTACGTCGGCGAGGGCCTCGCCGTCGGGGACGAGGCGACGCTCGCCCAGCCGCCGGTACCCGAAGCCGAGCAGGACGCCTTCGCCCGACGCCTCCCCTTCGCGTGGTACGTCGAGCGCGCCGACGCCGAGACGTCGAGTGTCGCCGCGCCCGATGCGGTGCCCGACAGCGCGCCACCCGTCGTCGTCACGACGCCGGAGTACCGCGGGACCCTGACCCGACAGCTCACCGGCTACGAGCGCTACCAGGTGGACACGGGACTGACCGACCGCACGCTGGTCGTGTTCGTGAACGTCTGAGAACGGGAGTGCCGGCGAGTGGACTTAGCGGAAGCCCATCGCTTCGATCTGTTCCTGATAGCGGTTCCGGATGGTGACCTCGGTCACCTGGGCCACGTCGGCGACCTCGCGCTGGGTCTTCTTCTCGTTACAGAGCAGCGACGCCGCGTAGATGGCCGCGGCGGCGAATCCCGTCGGGGATTTCCCCGAGAGCAAACCCTGCTCGGCGGATACGTCGATGATCTCCGTGGCCTTCGACTGTACCTCCTCGCTGAGTCCGAGTTCGGAGGCGAAGCGCGGCACGAACTGCTTGGGGTCGACCGGCTTGAGTTCGAGGCCGAGTTCTTGGGAGATGTAGCGGTAGGTGCGGCCGATCTCCTTCTGGGGGACGCGGGAGACTTCGGCGACCTCGTCGAGGCTCCGCGGGATCCCCTCCTGTCGGCAGGCCGCATAGAGTGCGGCGGTGGCGACGCCCTCGATGGAGCGCCCGCGGATCAGGTCCTCGTTGAGCGCGCGCCGATAGATCACCGACGCCACCTCGCGCACCGACCGGGGGACGCCGAGGGCAGAGGCCATGCGGTCGACCTCCGAAAGCGCGAACTGGAGGTTCCGCTCGCCGGCGTCCTTCGTCCGAATGCGTTCCTGCCACTTCCGAAGACGGTGCATCTGACTGCGCTTCTCGGAGGAGAGGCTTCGACCGTAGGCGTCCTTGTCCTTCCAGTCGATGGTCGTCGTCAGTCCGCGGTCGTGCATGGTCTCGGTGATGGGGGCACCGACGCGGGACTTACTCTGGCGCTCGGAGTGGTTGAACGCGCGCCACTCCGGCCCGCGGTCGATCTGGCGCTCGTCGAGCACGAGGCCACAGTCGTCACAGACGAGTTCGCCCTGGTCGTCGTCGGTGACGACCTCGTCTGAGTTACACTCCGGACAGGTAAGCACCTCCTCGGCCGACTCGGACTCGGACTCGGACTCCCGCTGTCGCTCCCGGCTCGGACGTTCCATTAAAAGGTTTCTGGTGACCCCGACAGATAAGACTTTTTCCGTCCTTTGAATTGGCACAAATCTAATCGCAAGACAGCGGTGGGTTGCCCGTTTTCGCCCCGCTACCGGTCCCCGACCGCGCGCCCCGGTAGTCACCGCCGAGAGATTACCATCAGACATTCAGTAACCTTTTTGCATAACCAGTAGATATGTGTGAGTATGAGCACGAGCCCCACGTCAGTCGAGAGCGCGCTCGCGGACTGTCGCCCGTCGAACGTCGAGCCCGTCGAGCTGACGGCGTCGTCACTGTCGACGACCGCGCCGGAGTACCTTCGGGAGCTGAAAGCCGAACTCGCCGCCGAGGGCTACCAGCCCGCCGCGCTGCGCGTGACCGCCGACTTCGCGGAGGACTGTTCGCTGGCGACTCAGCGGGAAGCCGACCGCCTCCGTGACCTGGTCCAGGCTGGTTCGTTCCTCGGTGTCGGCGTCGTGCGCGTCGAGGTCGACGCCGTCGGCGACGCCGGGAAGGTCCGACCCGCCCTCTCGGCGCTCGAAGAGCGGGCCCGCCGGGAAGGCGTCACCCTTTCGGTCGAGGGTCTCGACGGTTCGGCCTGAATGGGCAAGCGGGCGCTGGCTGAACGACTCCACGGGCTCTCCGGGTTTCGTGACCCGAAGATCGAGTTCGAACAGTATTCGACGCCGCCGGATCTGGCGGCACACCTCCTTCACCTCGCGGACTTACAAGGCGACGTCGCCGGTCGGACGGTGCTCGACCTCGGCACCGGGACGGGGATGCTCGCACTCGCGGCGGCCTGTCGCGGGCCGGCCCGCGTCCTCGGCCTCGAACGCGACGCCGACGCACTCGAAGTCGCCCGCGAGAACGAGCGCGCGGTCGCTCCCGTCACGCCCGTCGACTGGCTCCGCGGGGACGCGACCCGGCCGCCGCTGGCCGACGGCTCGGTTTCGACGGTCGTGATGAACCCCCCCTTCGGCGCCCGAACCGGGAACGAAGGTGCCGACCGGGCCTTTCTCGACGCCGCGGCCGACCTCTGTGCGGTCTCGTACTCGATCCACAACGCCGGGAGCCAGTCGTTCGTCGAGTCCTTCGTCGCCGACCGGGGCGGCGAGGTGACCCACGCGTTCGCGGCCACCTTCGACGTGCCGCGGCTCTACGACCACCACGACCGTGACCGCGAGGAACTCGACGTGGAACTGTTCCGGATCGCGTGGGACTGATTACTCAGACGGTTCGGGGGAGCGGCGCGTGGCCACACTCGGCACCGGGAGGTCCTCAGACCCGAGCCACAGCCCCCCGACGAGCAGGCCGTAGCCGAGCACCAACAGCGCGCCGTTGAGGAACGTCACACACTGTTCGACCGCGATACCGATCCGGACGCCGCTTCGGAACAGGCCGACCCCCTCGTGGACGAACGCACAGCCGCCACCGAACGCCGTCACGGGTGCGGCGACGATCAACCCCACACCCGAACCGACGAACCACACCCCGTCGGCCTCGTGACGACGTACACCGACGACGAGCCCCACGGCGGCGGCGCTGACGGCGACGACCGGGAGGGCCGAGAGGGTCGTCGGTATCGTTCCTTCGAGCGTCGCCACGGAGAGCCGTGTGGAGAGGGTGAGCGCGGCGAGTTCGGCACCGACGACCGTCGAGCCGGCGAGGACCGCGACTGCCGCCCGGATGGAGGGCCGGGGACCTGACACGACAACCCGTTGTTCGGTCAGCGTCCTAACTGTTTCGGCGCGACCGGAACCGCCGGAGCTATTCGCCGACCGGACACAGTGAGGTCGATGGACGAGACCTTCCTGACCATGCTCGAACGCAACGCCGACCACGCCGACGCGTTCGAGGAGCGGTTCGACGGCCTCGTGCACGAACAGCACCCCGAGGCGGTCACGGTCTCCTGTTCGGACTCCCGGGTGCTACAGGACGGGATCTGGGGGAACGACGAGCCGGGCTGGCTGTTCACCTGCGGGAACATCGGCAACCGTGTCGTCCAGCGAACGGACGCCGGCCCGCGGGTTTCCGGTGACGTGCTCTACCCGCTCGCCCACACCGGCACTGACGTTGCTGTCGTCGTCGGCCACACGGGCTGTGGCGCGGTGACGGCGACGTACGACCACCTCACCGACGGGCTCTCGGAGCCGCCCGGAATCGAACACTGCATCGACCTGCTCGCGCCGGGGCTGGCGTCCGGCGTCGAGCGACTTCCCGACGAACTCACCCGGGAGGCCGCGGTCAACCACCTCGTCGAGTACAACGTCGACCGGCAGGTCGAGTTCCTTCTGGAGAGCGAGGACGTCCCCGACAGCGTGGAGGTCCTCGGCGTCGTCTACGACTTTCAGAACGCCTACGACGGCAAGCGCGGGGAGGTCCACGTTATCAACGTCGACGGCGAGACCGATCCAACGACGCTGCGGGAGACCTACCCCGAAATCGCTTCACGCGTCGAGCGTCGCTGGACGTACTGATCGGAGCCGAAAACGGAGGTACGGCTTACTGAGCGGGACCGAACGCCTGGCTGATGCGGTCGCGGAACTCCTCGATATCCGCGATTTCGGCCTCGACGTCCTCGATGTGGGACTCGAGGGCCTCGATCTCCTTATCGAGTTCCTCGACGTTCTGCTGGCCGTCCTCGAGTTTGCCGACGCGGCTCATCACGTTGTTCACGCGGCCCGAGACGGAGGCAAGCTGTGACTCCACGTCATCGAGGTCCGTGGACATCTCCTCGAGTTCCTTGTCGTGGGCTTCCACGTCCTCTTTGACCCACTGGAACTCCTCGTCGAGGTTCTCGACGGTCATCTCCGTGTCGCCCAGTTCGTCGGTCAGCGAGACGATCTCGGACTCGATGGCGTCGATGTCCTCGTGGGCGCTGTCGACGCGGCCCTCGACGGCCTCACGCTCGCGCTGTTCGGTGGCGAGTTCGCCTTCGAGCGCCTCGACCTCCGAGGAGAGGTCCGCGACGCGGCTCTCGAACTGGCCGACCACGTCGGCGGCCGACCCTTCCTCGTCGATGAACCCTTCGAGGGCGTCGGTGTAGGCGTCGAGCTTCGAGATCTGGGACTGCAGGCGCGCCATCCGCACGTCGACGCTCTTGGGCACGCCGAAGTCCAGTTCCTCGCGCAGCAACATGAGGTTCTCCTCGCTCACGTCGCCGGCGCGGATCTCTTCGGCCAGCTTGTCGGCGACCCGGCCCATCTCGGCGTCGGCGGCGACGCCGGTGCCGGCCTCGGCGGTCACCGCTTCGCTGCCCGCGTCCTGCGCGACGTTCTCGACGGCGGCGGCGTTGGCGCCGACTCCGGCCTCCGCCGGCTCGGCGGCTTGGGCGTCGCGCTCCTCGATTTCGGGGGCGGGCTCGCGGTCGGGTTCGAGTTCGACCTCGTAGGCCTGCGTGCCGTTGGGGTCGGGCGTCGGTCCGGCACCGGCCCACTGTTTGGTCGACTCCTGTGCGGTGGTCGTCGCCGGCGTCGGCTCCTGGCTGGCCCACTCCTTCGTGGAGGCCTGTGCCTCCTTGGTCGGGTTGTGCTGGGCCCACCGGCGGGTCGACGCTTGTCCGTCGGCCTCGACGGCGGCGGTGTTGGCACCGACGCCCGCCTCCGCCGGCTCCGCTGCGTCCGCAGCGGCAGCCTCCGCCGCTGCCGCTGTCGTGTCCTCCGTCGCTTCCTCAGACGTCTCGGCCGCCGTGTGTGCGTCGGCGGCCGCGTCCGGGGCCGATTCGGCGGCCTGCTCGGCTTCGACGGCCTCGCTGTTGGCGCCGACACCCGCCTCGGCGGCGGGGGCGGCGGCCGCGGCCCCGCCAGCCTGTGCGGATTCGCCCTTCCGGGCCGTGTCGGGGGCGGTCTCGGGCTCGTCGCTCTTGGCCTCGTCCTCGCGGGCCCGTTCTGCCTCCTCCTCGTGTTCCGCTTGGGTTTGGGCCTTCTTCGCGGCGTCCTCGACCGCTTCGGTGTCGGCGCCCTGCGCTGCGGCCTCCGTCGCCGCCGCTTCCGCGGCCGCTCGGGCTTCAGGCTCGTCGCTGCCTTCGACCGCCGCTTCGGCTTCGGCACGCTGGCGCTTTGCCTCCTCGAGCCCGTCGAGGGCCGCTTCCTCCTCGCCGACGACGTCCCGGACCGACTGCGCCGAGTCCTCGCCGAGCAGCTCCTCGACGCCCTCCTCCGCGGAATCCGCGGCATCGGTGACTGCGTCCTCGGCGGCTTCGGCAGCGTCGTCGAGGCGCTCGACGATCGGTTCGACGAGGAACTCCTGAACGTCCGAGGGATCGTCGGTCCGGATCCCGTACACCGTCTCGACTTCCTCGCCCGCGTCCAGGTCGCGTTCGAACTCCACACGGTGGTCCTGGTACGCCGTCCAGTTCTCGCTCTCGTAGTCCGGATGGAAGCCGACGCGGTCCATCGGGAACGACTCCGGAATGCGGTCGATGATCTTCGCCTCGACCGACTGCTCCTCCGGTGCGACGATCGTGAACTGGATCGCCGGTACCGGGAAGTCCTCGTCGACGAACGACTTCTCGACGGAGACGCCACCCTCCTCAGCGTAGACCGGCTCGGTCAGTTCGGACCCCTCTGTCATGGAGCAACCGACTCATGACAAGCCTATAAAGAACGCGGGTATTTAGGAATAATTACACTATCGCGTCGTCGGCTCGTCGGGAAGATCGACTCGATCACCGATTTCGGCCACCTCGAGGTGCCGGGGGTAGTCGAAGGACGCGACGTGTTCGTGCAGCGCGGTCGGGTCGGCGGTCAGCCCCTTCCACATGTCCCAGTGGCTCGGCAACAGTCGGTCGAGTCCGAGCGCGTTGGCGGCCTGAGCGACCTGCCCCTCGTCGCTGTACCACTGCGTGTACTTCGGCTCCCGCGTCTCCTTGTCCGGGATCATCCCCGCCGTCCCGAACGCGAGGATGCCGAGGTCGATGTCGAACTCCCGGCCCAGTTCGGGGAAGGAGTCCGCCGGTCGGGAGTCACCGGGGTGGAACACCGTGCCGGCGTCGTGTTCGAACACGTAGCCCACCGGGTGTTCGGCGTCGGGGTCGTTCACCTCGACGACGTGGACGGTGAACCCCCCGATCTCCAGTACGTCGCCCTCGGCCACCTCACGGAACTGCTCGGCGTCGATGTCCCAGCGGTCCTCCCACGTCTGATCCTCCCGTGCGGCCGCGAGCGACGCGTCGGGCGCGACGAACGGCGCGCCGGTCCGTTCGAGGATGGGTGCTTGGGACTCGCCGTGGACGTGGTCGCTGTGTTCGTGGGTGGCGAACACCGCGTCGGCGGCGGCGACGTCTTCGGGGTCGAACGGGACGGGGATCATCCGGACGGTTCGGGGCGGGTCGCCCGTTCCGAGGTACGGATCGACGAACAGCGTCGTTCCCTCGCTGCCCTTCAACACGAAGCCGTTACAGCCGAGGTACCAGACCGCCACACCGTCGGGATCGGCCGCGTTGATCGCTCGCGGGAGCCAGTCGCCCCAGTCGCTCGTGGTCATGTTCCACGCTGTGGCCGGCCGGCCCATAGCCGTTGTGACACCCCCCGAAGATACTCAAGGGTAGAGTGTGTTGTTGAGTAACATGAATTCCTCCACACGCCGGACGGCCGCGTTCGCCGAGATGCACCAAACGATGAAGACTGCCCGAGGCGCCGTCACCGACGGCACGGGGCGCGAGCTGTTCGGCGGCTGAACCGGAGCGGATCGACTTCCCGCTCGGCCGGAACCGCTGAGGCGCCGACGCCTACTACCGAAACCCCGAAGCCGTCGCCGGTCCAGGTCCGGGTAATGGAGACCGGCCGCATCGACGTTTCCGACCTTTCCGGGCCGTTCGACCTGCAGTCGACGCTGGAGAGCGGCCAAACGTACCTCTGGGAGCGCACCGACGGCGAGGAGTACAGCGACGCGGTCGCCCACGGCGGCGACGCGTGGTACGAGACGGTGCTCCCGCCGACGCCCGACCTGACCGACCGACCGACGGTCGTCCGCGCCCGCCAGACCGGTGGCGTCGACGACGGGACGGTCGAGTGGGAAGCGGGCGGCATCCCGCTCGTGGCCGACGGCGCGGTCCCCGACGGCGCCGCTGACGCCCGGGCACCGACCGAACCGGTCGACGGCGAGTCGATCCTCACCCACCTGCTCCGACTGGACGACGACCTCGACGCCATCTACGACGCGACCGATCACCTGCCGCTGCTGGACCGCGCCTACGACCGCTACCGCGGGATGCGACTCGTCCGCGACCCACCCTTCCCCTGTCTGATCTCGTTCATCTGCTCGGCCCAGATGCGCGTGAGCCGGATCTTCGGGATGCAGAACGCGCTCCGGGAGCACTACGGCACGCCGGTCGCCGTCGGCGAGCGGACGCTGCACGCCTACCCGACGCCCGAGGCGCTCGCGGCCCGGACCGAGGACGAACTCCGGGACCTGAGTCTGGGCTACCGCGCGCCGTACGTCCAGCGCACCGCCGAGATGGTTGCGAGCGGGGAAGCCCGACCCGAGGACGCCATCGGCCTCCCCTACGAGGAGGCTCGGGACTACATGACGGAGTTCGTCGGCGTCGGCGACAAGGTGGCCGACTGCGTGCTGCTGTTCTCGCTTGGCTACCTGCAGGCGATCCCGCTCGACACGTGGATACAGACCGCCATCGGCGACTACTTCCCCGACTGTGAGGGCGGGAACTACGCCGAGACCTCCCGGGCCATCCGCGAACGGCTCGGCGCCGATCTGCCCGCCGACGGGGACCCCTTCGGCAAGGGTGGCGTCGACGCCTACGCGGGCTACGCACAGACGTACGTCTTCTTCCACCTCCGGACCGACGGGGAGTGAGCCCGGGTGTCGGGCTGACCGCGGCTCAGAGGGTGAGCGTCGCGTCGGGCATGTCCAGGAAGGCCGTCTCGTAGCCCTCGTGTCGGGAGGTCTGGGAGGGCGCGTCGACGCTGATCGTCAGTTCGTCGCCGCTCTCGACGCCGTCGACGGGCGCGCCGTAGTGGATGCCGAGGTCCGCGTCGAGCCACTCGTAGAGGTAGTCGTCGTACACCGTCTCGCCGCCCCGCGTCAGCGTCGCCGACAGCGACATCAGCGGGACCGGGAGGCGGTTGTACGGCGTCCGCGCGGAGATGCCGAGGTACTGCTGGCCCGACTCGCCGCCGAACGCCGCGGCGTCGTCGAGGCTCGTCACGAGCAGGTCGGCGTCGCCGCTCTCGGCGGTCCCGTGGACCGTGCCCGGGAGTTCGCCCTCGGTGGGGGCCTGCATCAGCGGGACCATGTCCATCTGCATCGGCTGGACGGCGCCGAGCGTCCCCTGTCTCGCCGGCGGGACGTCCTCGAAGGGGAGCTCGTTGAGGTCCGAGAGCTGGTAGTCGAGGGTGAACTCGAACTCGGCGGCGCCGGCCTCGGCCAACGAGCCGGTACGGCGGCTGCCCCCCTCGCCGACGGCGACGGTCACGTCGTACTCGCCCTGCTCGGGGAGGCCGACGTTGTCGCCGAAGTGAAAGCCCATCCGCTGGGAGAGCATCGGCCACGGGCTGAGGCCGTCGACGACCGACTCGCCGTCCCGTGAGATGCTGATCCGGGGGTTCACGTCCGAGGGGACGACCCCCGTCTCGCTGTGCCAGACGATGGGCATGAGGTGGACCGCGTCGCTCCCCCCGACCTCGACCTGCGTGGTCTCATCGCCGTCGACCGTCCAGAATCGGTGGGGGAAGCTGTAGGTCAGCGCACAGCTGTAGCCGCCGTTGCTCTGCATCCCCGCCATCCCCATCCCCTCGGTGTGGGTCGGGACGTAGACCGCGTCGGGGCGGTTCTCCACCAGCGGCGGCTCCTGGTTCCCCGACTGGAGTTCGAAGCCGGCACAGCCAGCCAGCCCACCGATCCCGGCAGCGCCGACGCCCGCGAGGAACGACCGGCGGGAGGGCTTACGCACGGGCCACCTCCGCCGTGTCGGCGGCGTCACTGTCTGGGTTCGAAGGCGGGAGCGCGCGCAGCGAGCGCGGCGGCACGAGGAAGTTCCCCCGCCGGACGGTGTTGATGTACTGGAGGATACCGTTGTTGGTGCGCTGACCGACCGCGGAGTCGGCGGCAACGGCGTCGCCGTTCATCGCCTCGCGGGTGGTCACGAAGTCGGCGATGGTCCGCTGCAACGAGAGGAAGTGGACGCTCGCCCGGTCGCCGTCGGTCGAGTCGAAGTCCCGGCGCAGGATGATCGGCTTGTCGTCCTCTCGCACGTCGACCATCTTCTGGCTGTGGCCGACGACGCCCTCGCTCCGGGCGGTCTCGGTCGGGTCGCCGCAGTCGTCCATCTGTGGGTCGTTCCCGAGGTTCTCGCCGGTCCCCTCGACGGTGCCCTCGCTGGCGTGGTGGGGACAGAACATCTTGGAGACACGCTGGTCGCGGCTGTCCTGTTCGTACCACTGGTTGAGGTTGAGCGTCAGCGTCGAGAGCTGTTGGGTCGTGCCGCCGGCGAAGGGACCCGACTCGATGGTCACGCGGTCCTCGCCGGGCTGGTTCCCCTCGAAGGCCGACTCGAACCCCATGTAGAGCGGGGCGTCCTCGGGCACCGGTCCGTCGTCGGGGACGCCGTTCACGTCCTGGTTCTCCGCGGGGAGGCCGTCACCGATGAACCCCGTCCGGCGCTCGCGCACGGACAAGGCGTCGGTCAGTGCAGATTCGGGCTGGGAGACGCCGTTGAGTTCCTCGACCTCGCCCTTGAGGGCCTCCTCGGCGCCCATCACGACTTCGCCGTGGTCGCTGGCGAGGTGGACGATGGCGTCCACGTCGTCGGCGTCGGGATCCTCGAAGTCAGAGAGCGCGCGTGGCTCGGGGAGATCGACGCTCCCGGGGAGGTCGGCGTCGAAACGCGCGAAGTAGTAGGGTGAGTAGCTGATCGTCAGAAGCAGACCGTCTGCCGAGCGCTCGTAGGCGCGTTCGACGCCGGTGAGCGCCGCTTCGACGGCCTCACGCTCGGCGTCCGTCGGCGTCCCGTCGCCGTCGTAGTCGAGCGCGAGGAGGATCCGGTGGCGCGGGTGGTGGTTGTTGCCAGCGTCGTCCGTCGGCAGCGCGGCGTTCCACGCGTGCTGGCGCTCGGGGAACGCCGACGCGGGGTCTTCGGGTCCCCGAGCTACGTCGAGTTCGGGCCCGCGATCGAGGCAGGCCGAGAGCGCCGACGCCCCGCCGATGGCGACGGCCGCCTTCACGAACGCTCGACGGTCGATGCCGTGTGAGTCGCTCATAGTCTGGATACGGTATCCACGGGAAAGTGGATTCTGGTGCGACCGTCGAAACGCTCGGGAGGTCGATCACCGGCGGTCGTGCTCGTCCGCCGTCGGCGCGTCGGTCCCACCGGCGCCCCCGTCGACGCCGCCATCGGCCTGGGCCGTGGTGGGACCGAGGCGGCCCACGAGGAACACCGCGGCGATCACCAGCGCCGCCATCGCCACGTCGAGGCCGTGTTCGAGCGTGTGGTGGAGCCCGGGACCGATCGTGCCCGCGTAGGCGCCAAGCCCGACGGCGCTGCGGGCGAGCAGCGTCGACAGCGCGAGCGCCACCAGCAGGTAGCGCCGCGAGCGCCGCCGGACGAACGCCGCGACGGCGACGCCGACGACGACCGCCGTCAACACCGCGGCCGCCGAGAGCAGCACGAACGTCGTCGGGTCCTGCCCGTGTGTCCCCCCGAGCACGAGCCAGGGCGCGCTGTCACTCATCGGCGCGAGTTGGGCCCCCTCGGACATACGCCTTACCCGTCGGCGGCGCTGGCTGGGGGTCACCGGCAACGCTCCCCCGCACCAACCAATATGGTCCCTCGCGTGGACCTGACAGTATGTCGGAACACGAGGTCACGGTGACCGTCGACGGCTCTGCCGAGAGGGCGACGGTCGAGGCCAGACGCCTGCTCGTCCACGCGCTCCGGGAGGAGTGGGGCTACACCCAGCCCAACGTCGGCTGTGAGTCAGGGAAGTGTGGCGCCTGCACGGTCGAGATGGACGGCGACGTCGTCAAGTCCTGCTGCGTACTGGCGGTGCAGGCCGACGGGAGCGAGGTCACGACCGTCGGCGGCGTCGACGGCGCGCCGGAAGGGCTCGCTGAAGTCGACGCGGGCGATCCCCGCGCCACGCCGGCCGGGGACAACGACGAGTTCGGCCCCGTTCAACGGAGCTTCCACGAGGAACACGGCCTGCAGTGTGGCTACTGTACGCCGGGGATGGTACTCCGGGCGCGGGACCTGCTCGCGGATATCCCCGACCCCTCCCGCGAGGAGATCCGCGAGGGGCTGAAGGGGAACGTCTGTCGCTGTACGGGCTACGAGAACGTCGTCGACGCCGTGGAAGCCGCCGCGGCAAAGCTGGAACCGATCGAGACGGACGGCGGCACGGCCGGCCAAGCCGACACGGTCGACGGGGGCGCACCGACCGGGGGCGACGACTGATGATCCCGCCACAGTTCGACTACGAACGGCCCACCAGTCTCGACGCCGCACTCGACGCGGTCGCGCCGCCCGACGCGGTCCCCCTGGCCGGCGGGCACGACCTGATCCCGATGCTCAAAGCCAGATCTGTGAGCCCCGGGACCGTCGTCGACCTCGGCGGTCTCGACGAACTCCGCGGTGTCGAGCGCGTCGCCGACGAGGGGGACACGACGACCGAACAGCTCTCGGTCGGCGCGCTCACGACCGACGCCGACCTGCTCGATGCGGCCCCGACTGGCGCCGACGCACTCCTCGACGCGACCCGCGCGGTCGGCGACGCCCAGATCAGGAACCGCGGGACAGTCGGCGGGAACCTCGCCGCCGCCCACCCCGCGAGTGACATCCCCGCGGCGACGCTCGCCGCCGACGCGACGCTCCACCTCGTCGGACCGGACGGCGACCGAGAGGTGTCGGCCGAGGGGTTCGCCACGGGCGACCACGAGACGGTCCGGGCGTCCGACGAACTGCTCACCCGAATCTCGGTCCCGCTCGCTCCCGACGCTGGGAGCGCCTACGCACGGAAGACCCACCCTTCGACGGGCTACGCGGCGGTCGGCGTCGCCGCACGGCTCCGCGTCGTCGACGGCGTCGTGATCGGTCCCCGGGTGGCTGCAGTCGGGCTCTGTGACGCGCCGACGCGGCTCGCCGCGGTCGAGGACCGACTCGCCGGCGCCGACGCGGGCGCGCCCGTCGAGGCCGTCGAGAGCGCGACCACTCGGGCCGGCGACGGCGTCGACGCCCCCGTCCGGGAGGACCACATCGTCTCCGCGGACCAGCGCCGGGCGCTGCTCCCGAAATACGCCGAGCAGGCGGTCTCCGAGGCGTTGGCTCGTGCCGTCGGGCGCGAGGGGGTGGTCGCATGAGCGGCGAGGAGAGCGTCCTCGAAGCCGAGGGGTCGGTGCCGACGACCGCGGAGTCGGGCGGGTCCGGCGCGGGCGACTCAATCGGTGACAGTCCGCTCCGCCGGGAGGACGCCCGCGCGCTGCGGGGCGAGACGACCTACACCGACGACTTCGGCCGTGAGGCTGCGGCGCTCGCGTTCGTCCGGAGTCCGCACGCTCACGCACACGTAGACAGTATCGATACCGAGAACGCGGCGGCCATCGACGGCGTGCTCGCGGTCTACACGTGGGAGGACCTCGCCGACGGGGACTCGCCGATGGAGCTACCGGTCTCGACCGGGCCGCTCGACTGCGAGGTGCCGGGCCATCCGGTGCTCGCCCGTGACCGCGTGCGCTACGACGGTCAGCCCGTCGCCGCGGTCGTTGCGACCGATCGGTACGTCGCCGCCGACGGCGTCGATGCCGTCGAGGTGGCGTACGATCCGCTCGGAGTGGAGTCGGACCCGGTCGCAGCCACCGACGAGGGGGCGCCGACGCTGTTCGATGCCGCGCCGGACAACGTCGCCGCGGTCGGTGAACTCGGCGACCGGGAGGAAACCGACCGGGCGTTCGACGGCGCCGAGCGCGTCGTGGCGGTCGAACTGGAGAACAACCGCCTGATCCCCAGCGCGCTCGAACCGCGGGCGGCACTCGCGGAGTTCGACCGTACCGAGGGGTTCACGGTCACGATGAGCAGCCAGTCGCCCCACGGCCACCGGCGGAAACTCTCACACACGCTCGGGGTTCCCGAGCGGCAGATCCGCGTGATCTCTCCCGACGTGGGCGGCGGCTTCGGCCACAAGGGCCACCACCACCCCGGCGAGGCGATGGCCGCCTGGGCCGCCCGGGACCTCGGCACGTCGGTGAAGTGGACGGCGACCCGCTCGGGGAACTACCGCGAGGGTGCCCACGGCCGGGATCACCGGACGACGGCCGAACTGGCGCTGGACGGGGACGGCACCTTCCGGGGGCTGCGCGTCGACACCCACGCGGGGATCGGTGGCTTCGCACTGGGCGGCGGCGGCGCGATGCCGGGCTGGTACGGTCGGCTGCTCGCCAGCCAGTACGAGATCCCGGCGGTCTACTGCCGTTCGCGCTGTGTGTTCACGACGACGGCGCCGGTCCACTCCTACCGCGGGGCGGGCCGGCCCGAAGCGATCTACGTCACCGAGCGGCTGGTCGACGCGGCGGCCGACGAACTCGGCGTCGACCCCGTCGACCTCCGCCGGAAGAACCTCGTCGGCGCCGACGACTTCCCCCACGAGACTGCCGTCGGCGCGACCTACGACAGCGGGAACTACGAACCGACGCTCGACGACGCCGTCGACGCCGTCGAGGGTGCCCCCCGCGGCGGTGAGCGCGACGACGACGGCCGACTGCGTGGGGTCGGGATCGCCAGCTACGTGGAGAGCACCGGCGGCGGCTTCGAGAGCGGCGTCGTCCGGGTTCACCCCGACGGTGGCGTCACGGTCTCCGCCGGAACCCACGACCACGGACAGGGTCACGGAACGATCTACGCCCAGATCGTCGCCGAGGAACTCCCTGTCCCCACGGGAGAGATCGAAGTCGTCGAGGGTGACACGGACAAGGTTCCGACCGGGACGGGGACGTTCGGCTCCCGGAGCACCGTCGTCGGCGGCAACGCCGTCGCCGAGAGTGCACGCTCGGTGTTCGACAAAGCTCGGCGCATCGCCGCGGCCGAACTCGATGCCGACCCGACCGAGGTGGAACCGACCGACTCGGGCTTCGCCGTCGCCAGCGAGGGGGCCGAAGAGTGTACCTTCGCCGAGATAGCGGGAGCTGCCTACGGCCGCGGGCTGCCGGAGGGCCTCTCGCCCGGACTGGAAGCGACGACGTTCTACGAACTGGCGGACACGGCCTACACCTTCGGCACGCACGCGGTGGCGGTGGCGGTCGACCCCGAGACCGGCGAGTTCGACATCGAGCGGTACGTGGCCGTCGACGACTGCGGCGTCCGGGTGAACCCCCAGATCGTTGCCGGGCAGGTCCACGGCGGCGTCGCCCAAGGCATCGGTCAGGCCCGAACCGAGCGGGCGACCTACGACGAGGACGGCGGCCTCGCGGCGGCGACGATGCTCGACTACGCGCTGCCACGGGCGAACGACCTGCCGGACATCGAGGTCCGGACACAGGAGACACCCAGTCACAACGAACTCGGCGTGAAAGGGATCGGCGAGGGCGGCACCGTGGCGGCGCCGCCCGCGGTGGTCAACGCCGTCGTCGACGCGCTCGGCGTCGAGCACCTGGATATGCCACTCACCCCGGAGACGGTTCGGGGAGCGGTTGAGAACTGAGACCGGGACGAAAAGCCGCGAAGAACCGACGAGTCAGTCGTCGGCGGGAGCCGGCTCGGCCCGAACTTCCGACTGGTTCCGCAGGCACGAGGAGAGGTGCCCGTCGCCGTGGTCGGTCTCGCCCGGTTCCTCCTTCTCGCAGGGCGTGGAGAACGTCGAGAGCGTCTCGGTGGCGTCGTCGAAGCGACCCTCGGCGAGCGCGTCGAGTGCGGTCTCGAGCGTCGACTCGGCGTCGGCGTCGGAGATGCGCTCGGGGAGGTCGAACTCGGTTCTGAGTTCGGACTTGACCGTCTCGTCGGTCACGTCGGAGGGGTCCCGCTCCTCACCCGAGAGCGCGGTCCGGATGCTGTCTGGGTCGACCTCGCCGCCCCGGACTCGGTCGCGGAACGTCAACAACGCGCGCCAGTGCTCCTGTTCGAGGTCGTACTCGTCGGACTGGATCACCCGGTGACAGCGCGTGTGGAACCGGCAGCCCGAGGGCGGGCTGATCGGGCTCGGGACAGTCCCCTTGAGTTCGATGTTCTTCCGGTCGACCGTCGGGTCCGGCGTGGGGATCGCCGACAGCAGCGCCTCGGTGTAGGGGTGCTGGGGGTCCGAGAACACGTCCTCGGTGTCGCCGATCTCGACGATCTCGCCGAGGTACATCACCGCGACCCGGTCACAGACCTCCCGGATCACGCTCATGTCGTGGCTGATGAACAGCATCGAGAGGCCGAACTCCTCCTGGATGTCGTTCAGCAGCGAGAGGATCTCCGCGCGGATCGAGACGTCGAGCGCGGAAACCGGCTCGTCGGCCACGATGAACTCGGGGTTGAGCACGAGCGCCCGCGCCATCGCGATACGCTGTTTCTGGCCGCCGGAGAACTCGTGGGGGTAGCGGTCGTAGTAGTCCGCCGACAGCCCGACGCGTTCGAGCAGGTCCTCGACGATCTCGCGGCGGCGCTGCTTGTCGGTCATCCCGTGGACCAGCAGCATCTCCGCGACGGAGCTGCCGACGGTCATCCGCGGGTCCAAGCTGGAGGAGGGGTCCTGGAAGATCATCTGGGCGTCACGGCGGAACGCCTTGAGCTCCTCGTCCTGGAACTTCGTGATGTCGTTGGGGTGGGTCCCGTCGCTGTTGCGGGTGCGGCCCTGCCGGCCGCCGCCGTTGAAGATGACCTCACCGTCGGTAGGGTCCTCGAGGCGGATGATCGAGGAGGCGGCAGTGGACTTCCCACAGCCGGACTCGCCGACCAGTCCGAGGGTCTCACCCTCGGCGATGTCGAAGCTGATGCCGTCGACGGCCTTGGCGGCGCCGACCTGCCGCGAGAGGATCCCCTCGGTGATCGGGTAGTGCTTCTTCAGGTTTCGAACGGAGACGATCGGGTCGTCAGTCACTGGTAACACCTCCGGCGGTCGCGTCGTCGCCCTGCGTGGCCTCGCCGCGCACTACCGACGGGTCGTACCCCTGCTGGTAGTGGACACAGGAGACCGCGTGGTTCTCCGAGAGCGGCTCCTCGGGGGGCTGGTCGCCCGCACGGCACTCCTCGACCGCGTAGTCACACCGCGGCGCGAACCGGCAGCCGTCCGGCGGGTTGATCGGCGAGGGGAGCGATCCGGGGATCCCCTCCGCGGATCGGGCCTTGCCGGGCAGGCACTCGAGCAGTGCCCGCGTGTACGGGTGTGAGGGGTTGTCGAAGATCTCGTGGACCCCACCGCGCTCCATCACCTTGCCGGCGTACATGACGACCACTTCGTCGGCGATGCCGGCCACGACGCCGAGGTCGTGGGTGACGAAGAGGATACTCATGTCGTACTTGTCCTGGATGTCCTCAAGCAGGTTCAGGATCTGGGCCTGGACGGTCACGTCGAGGGCCGTCGTCGGCTCGTCGGCGATGAGCAGGTCGGGGTTGGTGACCAGCGCCATCGCGATCATCACGCGCTGTTTCTGGCCGCCGGAGAACTCGTGGGGGTAGTCGTCCAGCCGCGCGGCGGCGTTGGCGACGCCCACGTCGCTGAGCAGTTCGATCGCGCGCTCGCGGGCTTCCTGCTTGGTGACGTCGGGGTCGTGGGTCTGAATGGCCTCCACGATCTGCCAGCCGACCGTATAGCAGTGGTTGAGCGCGTCCTGGGGGTTCTGGAACACGTGGGCGACCCGCCCGCCGCGGATACCCCGGAGTTCGGACTCGCTCATCGCGGTGATCTCCTGCCCGTCGAAGACGACGCTGCCGGAGACTTCCCCCGGCGGCGTCGGCACGATGCGGGTGATCGATTCGCTGGCGACGGTCTTTCCCGACCCCGACTCCCCGACGAGACAGAGCGTCTCGCCGCGGTTGATCTCGAAGTCGATGCCGTCGACGGCGGTCAACGTTCCGTTGTCGGTCGTGAACTCGGTGGTGAGTCCCTCGACCTTGAGTAGTGGTTCCTCTGACATTATTCGGACTCCGCGTCGGCTTCGGGGTTCAGTGCGTCGAGCAGTGCGTCTCCGAGGAAGTTGAACGCGAGGATGGTCAGGAAGAGGAACATCCCCGGCGCCAGCGTGATCCACGGCGCGAACGCGAGGTCGGACCGGCCCGCCGCGATCAGGACGCCCCAGGACGGGATCGTCGAGTCACCCAGCCCGAGGAACGCGAACTGCGCCTCCGCGAGGATGAACCCGGGGACGAGCAGCGTGATGTCGGTCACGATACTGCTCGCGGTGTTCGGGATGATGTGTGCGCGGACGATCCGGTAGGTGCTCGCGCCGCTGAGCTGTACGGCCTTGATGTACTCCTCTTCGGTCTTCGCGAGGGCGTTACTCCGGACGTACCGGGCGGTTCCCTCCCACGCGAACAGCCCGAACAGGACCACGAACAGGAACAGGCTCGCCCCCCAGATGTAGAGGATCAGGAGGTAGAGGATGAACGTCGGGAACGACTGCTGGATGTCGACGTACCGCATCAGCACCTCGTCGACCAGCCCACCGGCGTAGGCGGCGACGCTGCCGACGGCGGTCCCGATGGTGATGACGATCAGCGTCGCGATGAAGCCGATCTTCATGCTGATCTGCATCCCGTAGACGATGATCGTGAAGATGTCCTTCCCGTCGGTAGTGGTCCCGAGCGGGTACTGCAGGGTCCCCTGGCAGGCGCCGTCGACGACGGGCCCGACACAGCGGATCGGATACAGGTTGTCGATGGACATCAGGAACGGCGGCTGGTACTGCACCGCCAGGTCCGCACGCGGGGGCGAGATGACGACCGGGCCGAGCACGCCCATCACGAAGATGAAGACGAGCCAGCCGAGACCGACCATGGCCGGCCGATTGCGCTTCATCTCCCGCCAGTAGTACTTGCTCATCCGCGGGTTCTGGTAGAGCGGGAGGATCACGTACGTCCCGAACAGGAGTATGGAGAACGCGAACAGCCAGTCGAGCTGTGTCACGTCGTACCCCCAGCCGATGAAGTCGAACGTCGGGGTGTACTGGTCCCCGAAGTCCATCCCGATGGCGTCGTCGTAGGTACCCGTGACGAACAGGTAGTCGAACGCGGCGACCAGCAGCATCAGGGCCGTCCCGCCGGCCAGGATCAGGAAGTTCGGCGAGAGCTCACGGTCGGACTCCTCGGTGATCTGTCCCCAGTCGACGTCGTCGAAGGTTTGTCTATCCGTCGCCATTATCGATCCTCGAAGCTGATACGCGGGTCAAGCAGTGTGTACACCAAGTCCTGGATCAGGTTCCCGATGGTCGCGACGAATGTGAAGAACAACGTCGAGCCGAGAACGAGGCTGGTGTCCTGTGCGACCACCGCGTCGTAGAGGGTCCGACCCAGTCCGGGGATGCCGAAGACGACCTCCACGAGCAGGGACGACCCCGTGAACAGCGCCAGCAGGTAGCCGACGATCGTCGTCGACAGCGGCACCATCGTCGGGCGGAGGACGTGCCGGAAGTAGATCCGGTAGGTCGAGACACCCTTCGCTCTCGCGGTCTTGACGAAGTCCGCGTTCGTGTACTCGACGGACTCGTTCCGCGAGACGCGCATGATGGCCCCGATCGAACCGGTCACCAGCACGAACACCGGGACCGCGAGTTGGATGGCGTTCTGGACGCTGAACACCGGTACGTCGGTCTGATAGACGATCGGTATCCAGCGTAACGTCACGCCGAACAACAGCAACAGGATGATCCCGAAGAAGAAGTTCGGGATCGCGAACCCGAAGAACGCGAAGCCTGTCGCTACGTGGTCCTTCCAGCTGTACTGGTTGGCGGCCGAGTACAGCCCCACGAGTGGTCCGATCAACACGGTCAGGATCGTCCACGGAACCGAGTACTGGACGGTGTAGTAGAGCGACTCGAGGATCGCCTGTGTCACCGGTTGGTTCCGCGTGTTCGACCAGCCCCAGTTGAGCGTGTAGACGCCGACGACGTAGTCCATGAACCGCTCATGGAGCGGTCGGTCGAGTTGGAGTCGCGCCTCGGCACGCTCGGCCGCCGCCGTCGGGTCGTCGCCGTCCATCGCCGCCTGTGTCGCGGCCGCTTGGACTTCGGGGTTCGGCGCCGCCGCCATCAGCCCCCACGTGATCGACACGATGATGAACGTCACGATGGCCGCCCACGCGACCCGCCTGACGATGTACCATTCCATTCCCATTGCTTATCGCCTCATGTGTATGTTGTAAACTCCGTCCGTCTGTTAGGCTGTCAGTTCTGTCGACTTCGCCGCCGCCGGATCGTATGCGTATGAGTGGGAAACTATCGCTCCGGTGTGTACCGGTACGACATGACTACCCCATGTGTGTTTCGATGGGCGGACCCGCCAGGCCGCGAAAAAACGCCCGCCGACTCCGGTGTTACTCCTCGCGGTGCCAGGCGCCGAAGTCCCAGCCGTTGAAGAAGTTCTCGGCAGGGCCGTCGATGTCCGCCGAGTAGCCGCTACGGCCGCTCGGGAACGCGAGCATCCCCATCGGCTGGTCCTCGGCGATGTTCACGAAGATCTCGCCGAAGATCTCCTTGAGTTCCTCTTGGCTCGTTGCAGAGTTCGCCTCCTCGAAGAGGGACTTGGCGTCCCAGGAGGGGTAGTAGCCGTAGGGGTTGTAGAACGAGTCCTTCTGGAAGAACACCTCACCCGCGAGCGGGTTCAGCGGGTACGTGTTGAGACCGAACACGACGGTCATGTCCCACGCGTTCGGGCTCGTTGCCACGTCTCGGGGGCCAGCGTTGTAGGCGCCGTTGGACCACTCGAGTTCGTCGGCGTTCTCCGGGATCTCCTGCTGCCAGTACTCACGAGCGAACTGCGCGCCCTGAATCGCGTTGACCTCGACAGCGATCCCGGCGTTGTCCTCGAACTCCTGGGCGATGAACTCCGCCATCGACCGTTCGGTGTTCTGCCCCGCGCTGTGGTACAGCGTGATCGTACACTGCTCACCGGACGGGTTCAGGAGACGACCGTTGCTGTCGTAGCTGTAGTCGTACTCGGTGTTTGCGATGGCTTCCTCGATGCGGCTCTGGGCGGCCTCGGCGCCGTAGAGGTCGCCGGTCCCGAACTCCATCATGTCGGCCTCGCTGGGGTACCACTGGGACCAGCGGGGCTGCCACGTGTACTCGACGTTCGCGTAGCCACGGAACACACCCTCGACGAGGGTCTGCTTGTCGACCGCACAGCCGAGCCCCTGGCGGAACTTCTTCTCGCGGAAGAGGTTGCCCGGACCGGCGTTCCATCCGTTCTCCCGCATGTTGTACACACAGACCTCGTTGTACGGCTGCGGGATGAGGTAGACGTTGACCCCGTCCATGCTGTCGAACTCCTCGACGCGTTCGGGCGGGACGGCCGCGGAGTCGGTCTCGCCCGTCTCGAGGGCCGCGAGGCGGGAGGCCTGCTCCTGCACGACGGAGTTCTCGAGGCTCTCGAAGTAGGGGGCGTTCTCGAACAGCGCGTTCTGGTCGGTCGCCTCCTGCAGGTAGTAGTCGTCGTTACGGGTGTATGTCTGTCCGCTGGATCGGTTCCACTCCTCGAGCGTGTACGCGCCGAGGTTCCCCGTGAACTCGAGGTTCAGCAGCTCCTGGTCCTCCTGGAGACCCTTGTCGTCCTCGTTCTCGACGTACGGCTTGATCAGGTCCTTCGGGATCGCGTAGAGCAGCGGGTCGTACGTCTGCGGGTAGAGCAGGTTGGCGCTGGGCAGCGTGATCTCGAACTCGAACTCGCTGGTCTGTTCGATGGTGACCTCCGCCGGCCACGCGCTCGAGTCGGCCGTCGACGCCCACTCGGCCTGGTGGAGCTCCTGAACCTGGTAGACGAAGTCCTCGGCAGTGACCTGCCCGTAGCCGGCGCCGAACTCCAGGTTCTCTCGGACTTTCCCCGTCCACGTCTTCCCACCGTCGTCGGTGGTCAGGTCGTAGAGCTGGGGCATGAGCGTGTTCCCCGGCTTGAACGTGTAGCCGAGGTCGAGCGCGTAGCCGATCAGGGTCCCGGCGCCCGCCTCGTTGTTGTAGAGGGGGTTGAGGGTCTCGGCGGGGCTGCTGGTGACAGTTCGGTAGGTGCCACCGACCTCGGGGATCTCCTGCTCGCCCGAGGGCGTCGGGGTGGAGGTCCCCATCGCGTTCTGTGGGGTGTCCGTATCGGTGTCCGACGCGGGGGTATCCGTACCGTCGCCGCCGGTACAGCCGGCCAGACCGGCGGCACCGGCTACGCCGATGGCTTGGAGCCAGCGACGCCGGTCGATGGTCGAATTCTTATCGTCTCCACGTCGTCCAAACGGGTCAGACATGTGACTCGCCAATTGTCCGATGCCCTTAATAAACCTGTTGTTTAGTAACATGGTCTCTGTACCCATGGATACCATCTACAAACACACACCCCGTGAGGGGCTCCCGTTGGTCGTTGTAGAACGATGCTTACAGGGGGGATATTCGGCGAGCAACGGCTGCGGTCCGTGGGTTTAAGTCCTTCCCTCCGCATAACCGAAGCTATGCCATTTGGTATCGACGTATTCCGTTTCACACAGCGGGCAGGACGCGAGGTCGTTGTCGGCCTCAGTTGGGACGTCCTCCTCGTTCTGGCCTTCGTTGCGACGCTTACTTTCCTCGGACACTACGTCCTACGGGAGATACTGAACCCTACGGAGCACTCTGATAGCGACGGGCCGTCCAAGCGTGAGGTCGAACAGTCCCTCGAGTCACAGGGCGTCGAGGAGATCGGCCGGTTCACCTTCGCACAGCGCGCGTCACACTGGGTCATGGCGATCTCTATCTTCGCGATGATGCTCTCCGGGTTCCTGATCATGAACAACGACGTGACCGTGAAGGCGGTCGGGGGGATCTCGTGGCTCACCATCCACATCGTCTCCGCGATAGTGCTGATCGCCTACGTCCTGTTCCACGTCGGCCACGTCGCGTACAAGGGTACGTGGGACAAGATGTGGGTCGGCACGAAGGAAGTCAAGGACCTGATCGCGCGGTTCCAGAACCTGATCGGTCTCAAAGAGGAGTACCCGCGACAGTTCGAGTACCCGAGCGCCCAGAAGCTGCTCCACTGGGGGGTCACGGGTGCGACCTTCGGGATCATCTTCACCGGGTTCGTTCTCTGGCGACGCGTCGAGGTTCTCTCGCTGTTCTGGGAGCCGACCCGTGAGTTCACGTTCCTCGGCGTCGAGTTCGGCCTCGGGACCGCCGACTCGCTGGGTCTGATCTCGTGGAGCTTCGTACTACACGACTTCTTCGCGGTCGGGATGCTCGCGCTCGTGATGGGGCACGTCTACTTCGCGCTGCGCCCCAACGAGTGGGAGATCACCAAGAGCATGATCACCGGCAAGGTCACCGTCGAGGAGTACGCCGAGAAGTACTCGCCGGCGAGCTGGCAGGTCGGCGCGGAACGAGCGGCCGACGGCGGCGAGCCCGAATCCGACGACTGAGGGCTCATGGCCGAGCTTCACGCGGAACTGTTCTGTGACCCGCTTTCGGTCGCGGGCTGGCGCCACCGGTCGACGTTGAAACGTGTCGCGTACACGTACCCGGAGTTGACGTGGACGCTGCGCCCGACCGTCGCGTTTCCCGACCCGCTCGAAGGGGAGGCCGCGGCGACGTACGCCGCCGACGCCCGACGGGCCGCCGACGCCGCCGGCCTCCCGGTCGAAGCCGAACCACTCAAAGCGGGCGTCCCGGCGTCGTGGGTCGCCTGCGAGGCGCTCGTCGCGGCGCGCGCGATGGACCCGGCGGGGGCGATGGAGCTCTACCACCGACTCAACGCCGCCTCGTTCGCCGGCGGCTCGCCCCCGAGCAGCGCCGACGCCGTCGCCGACGTGGGTACCGAAATCGACGGCCTCGACGCCGACGAGATCCGTGCGGCCATCGGGAGCCGTCGTACGACGGCGGGATTAGGGCGGGATCTGGCCATCGGTGAGGCGATGTTCGACAGGCTCGACGAACACGAGGTCCGGGGGACGCCCGGGCGCTTGCGGCTGGACGCCCGCCTGCTCGGTGACGGGGCGTCGGCCCCGGATGGAGACGAGGCGGAAGCCGACAATACTGACGACGATGCGGAGGGTGAGAACGGCGACGGGGAGACAGCCGACGACACGTCGGATACACCGGAGCCGGCATCCGTCCCGGCACCGCCGGTCGTTCGGCTCACGGCGGGGCGGTACACCGTCGTGATCGACCTTTCCCAGGGGTTCCAGGAGTTCGCCGACGTA
The DNA here is from genome assembly GCF_026616205.1 of Halolamina litorea. Classification (NCBI taxonomy): domain Archaea; kingdom Methanobacteriati; phylum Methanobacteriota; class Halobacteria; order Halobacteriales; family Haloferacaceae; genus Halolamina; species Halolamina litorea. The sequence goes on along the minus strand of NZ_JANHGR010000001.1, from coordinate 727,918 downwards.
CTCGGCCGGTACGACCCGGACATGGGCCGGGACCTCTGGCGGGAGGGACGGTACGGCCGGAAGGTGATCCAGGCCTACGGGCTCGGTCAGCGGACCGCCGAGAACCTCAGCGGCGAGGACTTCTCGGAGAAGTCCCGACGGGTGCTCGACGCCGTCGGCGAGTCGTTCGTCGCCGACGTGGCGGCCTGTTCGACGCTCGACCCCGACACCTGCCGGATCGCGCTTCGCCAACTCGGGGCGGCCGGCGGCGCCGAGCGCGGGCCGTCCGGCGGCTGGCGACCGACGCCGAACCGGGAGGACTAAACCCACTTCTTTCCCATCAACGGGGTATGGACCAGCCGGTTACTGAGCTACGCGCACAGATCGAAGAGATGGAGAGTTCCTACGAGTTCCTGATCTCCTTTGCGGGACAGGGCGTCGGCCGCGAGGCCGTGCAGTCCTCTACCGACCAGATCCGGGAGTTCGTCACCGGCTTCGAGGAGTCCCTCGACGCCGCCGTCGATGCCGCCCTCGCCGTCCCCGAGGAGCACGACGAACTCGACACCGAGGCCTATCTGACCTTCGTCGAGGACCTGAGCGCGGAAGTCGAGGAAGCACGAAACGTGCTGGTGCTGCTGGGTCAGCAGGACCGCATCACCTCCGCACAGGTCGACAACATGAACGGGATGTCGGTGTTCCAGTCGGTCGTGATGAAGCTCTTCTTCCTCGACGAGCTCACCGACCACCTCGAACGCAACTCCGGCGACGAGGATGAGTGAGCCCTCGCTGATCGGCCTCATCACCGCGGCCGGGAAGTCGACCCGGATGGGCGGGTTCCCCAAGCCGCTGCTGACCGTCGAACGCGACCGCTTCGTCGAGCGCCTGATCGCCCAGTACGACCGGGCGGGCGTCGAGGACATCGTCGTCGTCCTCGGCCACGAAGCTGCCGAGGTTCGCAAGCGTGCCGACCTCTCGGGGGCGACGGTGGTCGAGAACGAGCGCTACGAGGATGGGATGCTCTCCTCCGTCCGCGAGGGCGTGCGCGAAGCACAGGACCGGGATGCTGACGGGCTCCTGCTTTCGCCGGTGGACTACCCGCTGATCCCGACCCACGCGATCAGCGCGGTCATCGACGCCTTCAGCGAGCAGCCTGCTGCCGACGTGATCCAGCCGACGACCGACGGCGGGCGCGGCCACCCGCCGCTGTTCGCCGCTTCGACGTTCGACGCCCTGTTGCACGACCCGGCGACCGAGACCGAGGGCGCGCGTGCGGTGGTGTACGCCGACGACACCGACACCCGGGAAGTCGCCGTCGACGACGAGCGGATCTTCGTCGATATCGACACCCCGGAGGAGTACTGGGACGCGGTCAAACGGTTCGCGTAGCCCGTCGTCTGCGGTACGTTTATCCTACTCGCAATCACAGTGTTTGCCATGGCTACTTCGAAATCGACATCGCCGATGCTGCCGATCCCGTCGGACGTCGCGGGCGGCGGAACGATCGTGCTGCTCACGCTGCTCCAGACGCTCGTGCTGGGGGGTAGTGGCCTGCTCGCGTTCGGCGCACTGCTGGTCGTGTGGCCGTTGGTCGGCGGGGCGACCGCCGCGTTCTTCTCCGCACGGTCCGAAGCGCGGTCCGTCGACGGCGCCGTCGCCGGCGTGTTCGCGTCGCTTACCGTCACCGTCCTCGTGCTGTTGACCGGCTACGTCGGCGCGTGGCCCGGCTTCGTCACCTCGAACGTGGGCGTCTCGCTCTGGCCGGTCGTGTTCGCGACGCTGATGGGGACGATGATCTCCTGGACCGTCTTCGGCTACCTCGGCGCCGCCGTGGCCGACCGAGCGGCCTAACGCCGGTGCTCAGTCGACTCGTCGTCCGCCGGCGTCGATCGCACGCTCGACACTGTCTTCGTCCGGGCAAAGTACGGTCGTCGACATCGGACCGTCTTCGACGAACAGTGCCGCGGCGGTCACCGAGTCCGGCGGGTCGCCCCGGAACTCGACGCGGTACGGGTCGGGGTCCTCGACGAGTTCGTACGACTCCGGGAGCCCGTCCAACTCCGTTTTCGACGCCAGTTCGTAGCGCCCCTCGAACTCGTTGTACGCGCCTTCGATCGACGGGGGCACCTCGCCGTCGTACTCGAAGACGTAGACGCCACGGAGTTCGAACACGCGGACCGTCATTCGTCGGTGTCGGCGTCTTCTGCCTCGCCGGCGTCGGCGACGTACTCGGCGCTCCGGAAGAACCGTTCGGAGGCGAACCCGCGTTCGACGATCCCCTCGGCGTCGGCCACGGTGTCGACGGCGTCGTCGTAGCTGACGCCGGCGAGGGCGGCGAGTTCGATCGGCGCGAGCCATCCCTCCGCGGAGAACCGTTCGACGGCCTCGACGGCGCCCACGCGTGCCGGTTCGGGGGTGGAGCCAGTGGCCGTCTGCACGACGTGGTCCAGCGAGGCGGCGTCGGCGAACCCGGAGAGCCCGCGTTCGTCGGCGTCGCCACGGACGGTGATCGTCGGGAGCTCGGGGCGCCCGCCGGCGTCGCCGACGCCGTGGACCTCCGTCGCAGCCGAACAGTCGGGCAGTTCGGGGCCGGCATCGAGAGCCGTCTCGAACGCCTCGGTGTCGAGGTCCGGGACCGACGCCGCCAGGTCGACGACGGCCGCATCCGTGTCGAGGTTGGTGCGGCGGATGTACGTCGCCTCCCGTGCGGCCCGGAGGAAGCGCCAGCCGGCCGTCTCGCCCTGCTCCAGCGCCGCAGCCACGCCGCGCGTGGCCGGGCCGGAGCGCTCGGGCGGGTTCTGGAACCAGAGGAACTCGTCGATGGGCATCCCGCTCTCCTCGCTGACCCGGGCACAGGTGGCCGCAGCGGCCTCACGACCCGGGAGTTCGGGACCGGTGTAGGAGTCCCAATCCGGGACCATCTCCACCGGTCGGAGCTGCCAGTCGGCGTCGGGCAGCGTCAGCCGGAGGCGCCGCAGCGCCGGCTCGGACCCCCAGCCGCGGGGGTCCAGCGGGTCCGCGTAGACGTGGATCGTCGTCATCGGCCGGAACAGGGAGGCCTGTCGGGAAGAACCCACCGCACCCGGACAACGGAGGGTGACCGATGAAGGGCAACGTCGTCGTCCTCATCGTGGCCATCGTGGCCGGAGTCCTCACCTACGGCGGACTCGTCGGCGGCGAGGCGCTGCTGATGGGCGACACCGAACCCACGGCCGACGAGGCGTTCGTCCAGGAGACGACGACGCACCTCGACCGGTCGGGTCGCCCGACCGCCGTCGGTGAGGTGTCGAACCGCTACGACGGGCCGATCACCAACGTCACCGTCACGGTCCAGTTCCTGCGTGACGGGGACGTGATCGAGGAGCGGACGGGCCGGACCCTCATCGAGACGATCCCTTCTGGTGAGGTCGTGCCGTTCAACGTCCACATGCGCGAGGCGGCCGAGATCGACGAGGTCGAGACCTCGGTGAGCTACGACCGGGGCGGCGAGGTCGTCTCGGGGCTGGAGGTAACCGAACAGCGAGTCCTCAGACAGTCACAGGACCAGATCGACGTCTCCGCGACGATCACCAACCGCGGCGACAGCCCGCGCGAACTCACGGACGTGGTGGCGACGTTCTACGACGAGAACGGCGCGGCAATCGGCGCCCGGTCGACGCGGCCGGGCCGGCAGATCCAACCGGGCGAGTCGGTCACCGTCGGGATCTCGTTCCGGACGCTGGGCGACGTCCCGAGCTACGCTCGCGAGTTCGCCAGCTTCCGGGTCGCCATCGCCGGCGAAGAAGTGGAGTAGTCACGGCCACGGGGCGGCCCGTGAGCGTCGTCGTTACTCGTCGCGGTGCCAGGCCGAGAAGTCCCAGCCGTTGAAGAAGTTCTCGACGGGGCCGTCGAGGTCAGCAGCGTAGCCGACGGTGTCGGCGGGGAACGCGAGCATCCCCATCGGCTGGTCCTCGGCGATGTTCACGAAGATCTCGCCGAAGATTTCCTCGAGTTCTTCCTGGCTCTCCGCGGCGTTTGCCTCCTCGAAGAGGCTCTTGGCGTCCCAGGAGGGGTAGTAGCCGTAGGGGTTGTAGAACGAGTCCTTCTGGAAGAACACCTCACCCGCGAGCGGGTTCAGCGGGTAGGTGTTCAGCCCGAACACGACGGTCATGTCCCACGCGTTCGGGCTCGTTGCCACGTCCCGGGGGCCGGCGTTGTAGGCGCCGTTGGACCACTCGAGTTCGTCGGCGTTCTCCGGGATCTCCTGCTGCCAGTACTCACGAGCGAACTGCGCGCCCTGAATCGCGTTGACCTCGACAGCGATCCCGGCGTTGTCCTCGAACTCCTGGGCGATGAACTCCGCCATCGACCGTTCGGTGTTCTGCCCCGCGCTGTGGTACAGCGTGATCGTACACTGCTGGCCCGAGGGGTTGAGCAGTCGGCCGTTGCTGTCGTAGCTGTAGTCGTACTCGACGTTGTCAATGGCTTCCTCGATGCGGCTCTGGGCTGCCTCGGCGCCGTAGAGGTCGCCGGTCCCGAACTCCATCATGTCGGCCTCGCTGGGGTACCACTGGGACCAGCGGGGCTGCCACGTGTACTCGACGTTCGCGTAATCGCGGAACACGCCCTCGACGAGGGTGCGCTTGTCGACCGCACAGCCGAGCCCCTGACGGAACTTCTTCTCGCGGAAGAGGTTGCCCGGACCGGCGTTCCATCCGTTCTCCCGCATGTTGTACACACAGACCTCGTTGTACGGCTGCGGGACGACCTTCACGTCGACGTTGTCGAGGCCGTCGAAGCGCTCGACGCGCTCGGGGGGGACGGAGGCAGTGTCCGTTTCGCCCGTTTCGAGGGCCGCGAGGCGGGAGGCCTGCTCCTGCACGATGGTGACCTCGAGCCCCTCGAAGTACGGGGCTTCCTCGAACAGCGCGTTCTGGTCCGTGGCGTCGCGCAGGTAGTAATCCTCGTTGCGGGTGAACGTCATGCCGCTGGATCGGTTCCACTCCTCCAACGTGTACGCGCCGAGGTTCCCCGTGAACTCGAGGTTGAGTAGCTCTTCGTCCTGCTGGAGCCCTTGGTCGTCCTCCTCGGCCACGTACGGCTCGAGGAGTCCCTTCGGGATCGGGTAGAGCAGCGGTTCGTACGTCTGGGGGTAGAGGAGGTTCGCGCTGGGCAGCGTGATCTCGAACTCGAACTCGCTGGTCTGCTCGATCGTGACTTCGGCAGGCCAGCGGCTGGAACTCGCCGTCGACGCCCAGTCGGCCTGGTGAAGCTCCTGGACCTGATAGACGAAGTCCTCGGCAGTCACCTGCCCGTAGGGCTCGCTGAACTGAAGGTTCTCCCGGACCTTGCCCGTCCAGGTCTTCCCGCCGTCCTCGGTGGTCAGCTCGTAGAGTTGGGGGAGCTGTCGGTTGCCGGGCTGGAAGCCATAGCCCATCTCGAGGGCGTAGCTGATGATGGTCCCCGCGCTGTTCGCGTTGTTGTACAGGGGGTTGAGCGTGTCGACGGGGCTGGAGAGCACGGTGTTGTACGTCCCCGTGACCTCGGGGAGCTCCGCCGGGGGCGTTGACTGCTCGGTCGCGGTACCGAGCGCGTCGCCGTCCGTCTCGGTCTCGCTCGGCGACCCGGTCCCGTCGTCGCCGCTGCCGCCCGTACAGCCGGCCAGCCCGGCGGCGCCGGCGACGCCGACGGCCTGTAGCCACCGACGGCGGCTGGTCGATCGTGACTCGTCACTACGTCGTCCGTGAGGGTCAGACATGTACCACCGACTTTCGAGGAGACAACAATAAAACCGAGTCATAGTGGTTCGTGAACGAGACACATAGGAAACGCAGTACGTGAGTGGGTTTCTGTAACAACTTACTGTTTAGTTATGTTTTGAAGCGGGCAGGTTCGATAGCGCGACGACCGGGACAACGCCGCCGCTCGTCGGCGATGGGCGTCGAAAAAAATCCGGGGCCGGGAGACGGAAGCGAGCCGTTACTGTGCGCTCGACAGCGCGCGGCTCACGAGGTTGTCCGCGAGGTCGACCTTGAAGGCGTTGTCCGGTTGGGGCGCCGCGTTGGGCAGCACGGAGTCGCTCGCGTCGGCGATGTTGCCGTCACTCAGCGACTGGCCCTGGATGGCGCTCTCCGCGCGGCGGAGTCGCTTGGGCGTCGGCGCCAGCCCGTTGCTGACCAGGCGTGCGTCGGAGACGCTGTTGCCGTCGGTCTGGATGGCGGCCGCGATGTTGACGATGGGGAAGTCCCACGAGTCGCGGTCGGTCACCTTCTCGTAGTAGAAGTTCGCGCCCTTGTACGTCGCGGGCACCTCGATGTACTTCAGGATCTCGTTGTGGGCGAGGTCGTTCATCACGGTGATGTTCTCCTCGGGACCCACGAAGAACTCCGAGAGCTTCTCGCGGCGTTCGCCGCGGGCGCCCTCGATCACGACCTCCGCGTCGAGCGCCATCAGCGCGACGGCGCCGTCGGAGGGGTGAGCCGTGATACACCGGGAGTAGTCCGTGACCGCATGGTCACGGGACTCGCCGGTGATGGCGTAGCAGGTGTTCCCGCCCGCACGGTAGCAGTCGAACCCGTTCCGGTAGTACCAGCAGCGGGAGTCCTGTGAGAGGTTCCCGCCGATGGTGCCCTGGTTCCGGATCTGGGGAGTGGCCACCTGCTCGGCGGCCTCGGCGATCACGGAGAAGCCGTCGTTGACGGCGTCGCTCTCGACGACCTCGGTGAGCGTCGTGAGCGCGCCGATTCGCAGGCCACCGTCACCGGTGGTCTCGACGCCGTGGAGCTCCTCGATCCCCTTGATGTCGACGAGGACCTCCGGCGTGCGCATCCGGTTTTTCATCCAGTTGATCTCGTCGGTGTTTCCCGCGATGGTCGCGGCGTCGGTGCCGTGCTCACGTAGTGTTCGCACCGCCTCATCGACGCTGGTGGCGTCGATGTGTTCGAGCGGCGGAATCATGTCCTGTTGCATTGTTAGATGTCCTCCGGGTCGATCGCCGTCTCACCGTTCCGGATCTTCTCGAGTACCGAACTCGGGTCGATCGGGAAGTCCGTGAACGTCACGCCGAGCGCGTCACGCACGGCACTCGCGATTGCGGCAGCCGCGGAGCCGTACGGCGGCTCCCCGACACCTTTCGCGCCGTGGGGCCCGAACGGGTCGGGCGCGCCGACGGCGCCGACTTTCAGCGGGGTCTCGGAGTAGTCGAGGATCCCCGGCGCCTTGTTCTTGTAGAAGTCAGTGTTGAGCGGGATACCGGTGTCCTCGTCGTGGCGGTACTGCTCCATAAGCGCGTAGCCGGTTCCCTGGATCGTCCCGCCTTCCACCTGTGCCGAGAAGCTCTCGGGGTGGATGACGCGGCCGGAGTCGTTCCAGTTGGCCATCTCCTCGACGTTGACCTCGCCGGTCTGAACGTCGACGGAAACCTCGGCGATGGCGCCGGCCATGGCGGTGACGTACCCGCCCATGTCCTCGCCGGTGGACTTCCCGAACGCGACGAGCGCGTTCCCGGTCAGTCCACGGGCGGCGCCGATGGTCAGCGGCACCAGGCTCTCCTGGTACTTCTGGGGGATCTCGCTCCCGTCGTACTTGCCGCCGGCGTCGACGGCGAGCTGTGCCGTCTCGCCGAGGGTGAGGCTCTCGCCCGTGTCGCCGTTGACGACTTCGCCTTCGGTGACTTCGTAGTCCTCGGGTGCGCCGCCGAGTTCGTCGGCAGCGAGCTCCGTGAGGTACTGGATCGCAGTCTCGGCGGCCTTCACGTTGGCCAGCCCCTCGGTGAACGTCGTGTTCGAGGAGAACTGCCCGAGCGAGAAGGAGGCCTCGTCGCTGCGGCCCCACGAGACTTCTACCTGGTCCCACGGGACGCCCATCGTCTCGGCGACCATCCGGCCGACCGCGGCGAAGGACTCGGTCCCGAGGTTCCCGGCACCCTGTCGGACCTCGACGGTGCCGTCGGTGTGGACGCCGACGAGGCCGTCGAAGCCGATGTACCCACAGTGGTGAGAGGCGCCACCGGAGCCGACACCGTACACTTTCGAGCCCTCCATCGTTCCGGAGCGCTCGCGCTTCTCCTCGTAGTTGATCGCCTCGGCAGCCTCTTCGTAGGCCCGACCGAGGTGTGCACTCGACATCGGCGCTCGCGAGGCGTTGGCGACCGGGGCGTTCTCCGGATCGAACTCGCCGTCGGGGGCGTCCTGCTGTGCGGCGTTGATCCGCTTGATCTCGTACGGGTCCATCCCGATGGCCTCGGCGGCCTCGTCGATCACTTGCGCGATCGCCATGCCCGCCTGGTTCTGCCCGGGGCCACGCTGTGGCCAACGCTTGGGCGTATTGGTGAACACCCCGAGCCCACGCACACGGAGGGTCTCGGGCTGGTAGATCTGCGAGAGGCAGTTGTAGCCGGAACTGATCGTGGAGAGAGCGTCGGCGCCGTAGGCGCCGGCGTCACCGATCGATTCGAGGTCCATGGCGACGATCTTCCCGTCGTCGTCGACGCCGATCTTCGATCGAAGGATCATCGTCGCACGGCCGTTACCCCAGTGGAACTCCTCCTTTCGGCTGCCGCGGATTTTCACGGGGCGGTTGACCTGCTTCGAGAGCAGGGCCGGGACGCCCATCTGGGGGTAACTGGTCCCCTTCGAGCCGAACCCGCCGCCGGTGAAGTTGTTGATGATGGTGAGGTTCGCCGGGCTGATGCCGAGCATCCCCGCGAGACCGGTGTGGGTCAGGCTCATACTCTGACTGGAGACCCACGCCTTCACTCGCCCATCGGCCCCCCAGTCGATGACGGTCGATCGCGGCTCGAGGGGGTTGGTCGGGATCGGCTGTGCTTTGACGGTGTTCTCGACGATCTCCGTCGCCTTCTCGAACCCCTCGCTCACGTCGCCCCACGACCACTTGAGGTTCCACGCCTCGTCGGGGATGTTCCGCGGCATCACCAGATCGTTGCCGTCCTCGTCAGTGAACTCCGCACTGTCGAGTTTGACGGTACCGACCTGGTTGCTGGCGCCGCCTTGCCCTTCGGCGCTCTCGCCGCCAGCCTCGCCGGTCGGGACGTTCCCTTCGGGGCGGGCGTTCGGGCTGCCCGGCTTGAGCGTCTCGATCGGGTCGGTTACCTGATCCAGCACCTCGTACTCGACCTCGATCGCTTCGACGGCCGCGGCGGCGGCGTACTCGTTGTCGGCGGCGACGGCAGCGACGGGGTAGCCGTAGACCATCGGTTCCTCCGCGAGCACCGGCTGACCGAGACCCGGTTCGGGGGCGTCCTCGTAGGTCGCGACTGCCTTCACCGCGTCCATCGCCTCGGCGGCGGACGTGTCGATGTTGACGACACGGGCGTGGGCGTACGGCGACTTGACCGTCTTGGCGTGCAGCAGGTTGTTGAACTGGTAGTCGTCGACGTAGCGCGCCTCACCGGTCACTTTCGGTCGGCCGTCCGGTACCTCGAAGTCCTCGCCGACGTGTTTGAAGTCCTCAGACATGGTTACATCTCCTCCGCCGCGGCGAGCACGCTGTCGATCTCGTTCTCGTAGTTACCGCACCGACAGAGGTTGCCCGCGAGCGCTTCCTTCACTTCCTCGCGGCTCGGATCGGGGTTCTCCTCGAGCAGCGACTTCGCGCTCATGATCATACCGGGAGTACAGAAGCCACACTGGCCGCCGAGTCCCTCGACGAACGATTCCTGCAGCGGGTGGAGTTCGCCGTCGGACTCCAGGCCCTCGATCGTGGTGATCTCCGTGCCCACGGCGTCACGGGTGAAGTAGGTGCAGCCGTACACGGGGTTGCCGTCGACCTCGACGGTACAGGCACCACACATCGCTCGGTCACAGCCGAACTTCGAACCGGTGAGACCGAGTTGGTTACGTAGCGTTTCAGTGAGTCGCTCTTGGTCGGCGATCGTCGCCGTCCGCTGGCGACCGTTGACGTTGAGCATGACCTGACCCGTGACCTGCTCCCGTAGGCCGGGGTCGCTGCTCCCGTCGTCGGCGGCGACTTGCCGGACGTTGTTGAACAGGTACGCGTTTGCGGCGACCAGCGTGCCCCCGATGGCGCCCTTGATTACCTGTCGGCGTGACGGGTCGTCGAACCCGCCGTCGTCATCCCCGCCGAGGGATGGGGTATCGTCAGGATCGGTGCTGTCTGTCGACATACCCTGATTAGCGGTCCTGAACGGTCTTTAATGTTCGGACCTCGGAACTTCGGTTTTAGGCCCGCCTAAGCCTCCTATTCGCTGGTTTCCGGTGTCGCCGGTAGGCCGTGCCGAACGCGGTTAAGCTGAGCCAAGATCGAGAGGGCCACGTCCTCGGGTGCGCCGCCGCCGACGTCGATGCCGACGGGGGCGTGCAGTCGCTCCATCGCCTCGTCGTCGACGCCGTCCTCACGGAGCCCTTCGCGGACGTGATCGGCCTTCGTGTCAGAAGCGACGAGGCCGACGTAGTAGGCTCCCCGCTGCAGCGCCTCCGCGGCGGCGATACGGTCGAACGTGCCGCTCCGGCTGGCGATGGCGACGGCGGTGTTCGAGCCGATGCCGAACTCCGCGATGCCCTCGTCGTAGTCGCCGGTGTAGACGGTCGCCTCGGGGAACCGCTCCGGATCGGCGTACCCCTCGCGGTCGTCGACGACCGACACGTCGTAGCCCATCTCGTCGGCCATCCGCGAGAGCGGCACCGCGATGTGGCCCGCGCCGGCGACGATGAGTTCCGGCGCGCCGACGAAGACGTTGATGAACACCGACATCGAGCCGCCACAGACCATCCCCGTGTTGCCGTCGCGGGTCAGCTCCCAGCGCTCGTTCCGTGGCTCGCGTTCCTCGATCGCTTCGAGTGCGGCCTCCTGTGTGAGCGCCTCGACGGTGCCCCCGCCGATGGTGCCCTCGATGTCCCCGTTCTCCCGAACCAGCATCGTCGCCCCGGGTTCGCGCGGAGCGCTCCCCTCGACCTCGGTAACCGTCGCGATGGCGACCGTCTCACCGGCATCGGTGAGTTCGGCCGCTCGTCGGTGGACTCCCATTACCCGGTCTCGCCGCTCTCGGGACTTATGGATGTCGCACGTCGGCGACGACGCCGACGCCGAGCTATCGGCGGTGGCGAATTACCACATCGGGGGCAACATTCAGGATGGGTCCGACCCTACTGTCGGTCGCATGTCCTTCGAAGTCACCTGGCACGGCCACTCGACCTGGACGGTTACCGTCGACGACACCGAGTTCCTGATCGACCCGTTCTTCGACAACCCCTTCACGGAGATCGACCCCGAGGAGGTCGACCCGGACCACGTCCTGATCACGCACGGCCACGCCGACCACATCGGCGACGCTGACCGCTTCGAGGGGACCCACTTCGTCGCCACGCCGGAGATCACGGGCTATCTGGCGGACAACTACGACATCGACGACTCCACCGGGATGAACCTCGGCGGCACCGTCGAACTCGGCGACGCGTTCGTCACGATGGTCCGGGCCGACCACTCGAACGGACTCGACACGGGCTACGGCGCCTCGGGGGGGATGCCCGCCGGCTTCGTCATCAGCGACAAGAAACCGACACAGGAGTCCGACGCCGACGCCACCACGTTCTACCACGCCGGCGACACCTCGCTGCACACCGAGATGAAGGACGTGATCGGGCCGTTCCTCGAACCCGACGCCGCCGCGGTACCGGTCGGCGACCACTTCACGATGGGGCCGGCACAGGCCGCCATCGCGGTCGACTGGCTCGACGTGGACACCGCGTTCCCGATGCACTACGACACGTTCCCGCCGATCGAGATCGAGACCGACGACTTCGTCCGCGAGGTCAAGGCGACCGGGAGCGACGCGGAGGTCGTCGTCCTCGACGGCGACGAGTCCTACACCCTCGCGGAGTAGGTTGCCCCGTTCGCGTCGGGGCCGGGGCAGCAAGATTTAGGCCCCGACCACCCCAACTTCTGCTCGCAAATGAGCAAACAGGTCACCACCGTCTCCGAGGAAGGCTACGAGTCCACGACAGACATCGGCGACTTCTCCGTCGACATCGACCCCGGCGGGGAGTCCGCCCCCGACACGCTGGAGTCGCTGCTCGCCGCTTACGGCGCCTGCTACGTCCCCGCGCTCCGCGTCGGGGCCAAACAGCGCGACGTGGGCGACCTCGGGAAGCTCGAACTCTCGATCACCGGCGACCTCAACGACGACGACAAGCTGGCGGCGATCCAGTTCGACATCTCCGCGGAGGCCGACGTGAGCGAGGCCGACGCCCAGCCGGCCATCGACCGCGCGTTCGAACTCTGTAAGGTCCACGACGCGCTCAAGACGGACCTTCACGCAGAAACGACGTTCGACGGCGGCGCCTTCTAACCGGGGAGTCTACTCCCCTCGGTCCCGTCGGTACGCCCCGTAGGTCATCGCCTCGCCGTCACAGATGACGAGGTCGGTACCGACGGCCGTGAGGTCCGGACCGTGGTTGCGGGACGGTTCGTCGCGAACGACGGGCGGTGTGCTACTTGCACCCATACACCAAACATTCGGCGCAGTCAGCATAAGCGTTACCCCGAAATCGGGAGCAGCGCCCGCCTCACGGCCGGTCTTCGGGGTGAAGCTTTTTGCCCCCTCGATACTCACCCGCCAAACGTGTCGGCGCTCTCCGTCCACCTGAACCGTGAACGCCCCCGCGACATCGACGCGCCGGCGTCGTTCGTCGCCGACGGGCCGTTCGACGTGGCCGTGGAGAACCACGGGGGCGGGTCACACGTACACGTGAGGTTGGACGAGACGCTCTCTCGGGTGGCACGACTCCGGGACGGGAGCCAGTACGTCGGGGGCGACGGGATCGGCCACCTCCGCGTGGACACCCGCTCGATCGAGACGCCGGTGACGGGGACGCTCACGATTTCGGTCGGCTACGGCGCGGAGACGGCGACGGTCGAGGTCCGGGTCGAGCCCTCGCGGGAGTCGGGCTACGGCATCGACGTGGACGACGACCTCGGGACCCCACAGATCGAACAACGCGAACCGCCCGACGCCGAGACGGTGGCGCTGCTCTCGCTCGCCGGCGTGGCGCTCCTGGCGGCGGCCGCCGTCGCGGTGAGCGTCGGGAGCACCGTCGTCGTCGCCGCCGCCGCCTTCGTGGCGCTGATCACCGTCGTCGGGGTCGTGCTCGCGCTGGCCTGACCGGTCGCCCCCAGTAGGTCCGACGGAACGACCGTGGGTGGATGGACTTTTGCCGTCCCCCCGGCGATTCTCGCGCATGTCCACCGCAGCAGCGACCCGCGAGGCGGTCCGCGAACAGCCGTTCCTCCTGTACGCGCTCCGGGCCGGCGTTGTTAACTACACCGCCGCCGCCGAGTTCCTGGACGACAGCGCCGGGGAGACCGACGCCGTTGCCACGGCGCTCCGGCGGTTCGCCGACGACCTCCCGCCGTTCGAGACTGCCGATGTCGACGCTCGGGTCCGGATGGAGAGCGGCGTCGGCCTCGTCGAGGCCGGCAGCGCTGAAGCCGACGCCGACCCGCTCCTCTCGGTCGGCGGCGCCGCTGTCGCCCCCGACGCCGGGTCGTCGACGGCCGTAATCGCCGCCGGCGAGGTCGACGTGGCTGCGCTCGCGTCGGTCTGTGGCCGACTCGACGCCGAGGACATCGACACCGAGGCCGCCGCCGTCGCCGACGGGACCCTGCTCGTCGTCGTTCCGCGCCGGGACGGCGTCGCGGCGCTCCGGGCGGTCGAGAACGCTCTCGACCGGGTTCCGGTCTGAGTCGTCGAGGCACCCGCGAGCGGCGTTTCCGACGGCTTCAAACCGCCGGCCGGAGAACGCTCGCCCATGACTCTCTCGCTGACCGACACCCTCTCGGGTGTGCGCGAACCGTTCGAAGCGAGCGGCGATTCGGTCCTGCTCTACGTCTGCGGGCTGACGGTCTCGGACGACCCCCACCTCGGCCACGCCCGACTCTGGGCGCAGGCCGACATCCTCCACCGCTGGCTGGCCCACGAGGGCTACGACGTGCGCCACGTCGAGAACGTCACCGACGTGAACGAGAAGATCACCGCCCGCGTCGGCGAGCGTGAGGGTTGGGACACCGAGGCCGACGTGGCCCGCCACTACACCAACGAGGTGCTCCAACGAATGCGCGACCTGAACCTCCTGCGCGCGGAGGTCTACCCCCGCGTCTCCGAGCACGTCCCCGAGATCGTCGACCTGATCGAGACGCTCGTCGAGAAGGGCTACGCCTACGAGGCTAACGGCTCGGTCTACTTCGACGTGACCGCGTTCCCGGAGTACGGCAAACTCTCGAACCAGGAGGTCGACGAGGTCGAGGAGCAGGGCGACCCCGACGAGCGGGGAGAGAAGCGCAACCCAGCGGACTTCGCGCTCTGGAAGGCCGACGGCGTCGGTGCCGACGCGGTCGAGGAACACCGGAAGCACGACCACGAGGGGCCGCTCCCGACGGGCGAGACGTGGGAGTCGCCGTGGGGCGAGGGCCGCCCGGGCTGGCACGTCGAGTGCTCGGCGATGTCGATGACGCACCTCGGCGAGACGCTGGACATCCACATGGGTGGGCAGGACCTCGTCTTCCCCCACCACGAGAACGAGATCGCCCAGAGCGAGGCCGCGACCGACCAGCCGTTCGCCAACTACTGGCTCCACGTCGGCTTCATGCAGGCCGGCAGCGAGAAGATGTCCTCCTCGTTGGGGAACTTCTTCACCGTCGGCGACGCCGTCCGGGAGTTCGGCCCGAACGTCCTGCGCACGTTCTACGCCTCCGCGGAGTACCGCTCCCAGCAGGCCTACACCGAGGATACCATCGAGGAGGCCCGCCGGCGCTGGGAGCGACTCGAACGGGCTTACGAGACCGCGACCGAACACGCCGACAGCGCCGACGCCCTGACCAAGACCGAGGACGCCGCGTTCCGTGACACGCTCGCGGCGGCCCGGACCGAGTTCGAGGCGGCGATGAACGACGACCTCAACGCCCGCGAGGCGATGGCCGAACTGCTGGAAGTCGCCGGCGCGATCAACCGCCACGTCGAGAGCGGGGCCCCCTACGACTACCGGGCGCTCCGGGAGGCGATCGAGTTCTTCGAGGAGTACGGCGAGGGCGTCTTCGGCCTCCAGTTCGGCGATGCCACCGAGGGCGAGGCCGAGATCGCCGAGGACCTCGTGGAACTGGTCCTCGACCTCCGCGAGGAGGAACGCGAGGCAGGCAACTACGAACGCGCCGACGACCTCCGGGACCGTCTCGAAGCCCTCGGCGTGGAAGTCGAGGACAGCGACGACGGCCCGAGCTACCGGTTCGACTGAGCATGGACCCAGCCGTCACGGTGATCGCCGAGCGGACGTTCGGGGCCGCGCCGGACCACGTCGAGCGTGCCGAGGTCGGGCGCCTCCACGAAACCTACTTCGTCGACGTGGCAGGACGGGCAGTCGTCGTCCAGTTCGCCTCCGATCGGGGCGGTGGCGTCGACTCCCTCAGACTGGGGACGAGCTGCTACCGGCTGTTCCGCGACACCCCGGTTCCGGTGCCCGAGGTGCTGAGCGACGGCGTCGAAACGCACGCAGGACGGGAGTACGTCGTCGTCGAGCGACTGCCGGGCGAGCCGGCGAAGCTGGACATCTCGGCGGCACGGATGCGAGCGGCCGGCCGCGAACTCGCGCGGATCCACGCCTACGGCCCCGATTTCGACGTTCCCGGGCGACTCCGGTTCGAGAGCGACGAGCCGGTGGTCGACCCGGTGTTCGAGTCGGATCACCGAGCGTGGCTGCTCGCTGAACTCAAGGACAACCTCGACACACTCCGTGAGGCAGGATTCGACGCCGTCGACGCGATCGCGGCGCTGTTCGAGGACGCGGGCGACCGAATACCGACCGACTTCGAGCCGGTGCTCTGTCACGACGACTTCAGCCCGGACAACGTCCTGTTCGAGGGCGACGAGCTGACCGGCGTGATCGACTTCGACCGAGCCTACGCCGGCCACGACGCCCGGGACCTGGTGAAGGCCGTGAACGCCTCGTGGATGCACGACCCCGTGACGGAGTGGTCGGTTCGGGAGTCGTTCTACGACGGCTATCGGTCGGTACGACCCTTTCCGGAGGGGTTCGGCCGCGTCGAGTCGCTCTACCGTGTCGAGAGTCTGGTGGCGCCGGTCGCCGGCATGCTCGAAATCGGGGCGTTCTCAGACGCCGAGGCGGCGTTCTACGACGATCGGCTCGCCCAGATGATCGACGACGCCCGGTCGTAGCCTACTGCTGGGTGTCGGTCGTGAACAGCTCCGTGTCCGCGGGAACCTCGAACAGCCCGAACCGAACGCCCGCGTCGAGCCAGCCGTAGCCGTAGGAGAACGAGGCCAGCGCGTTCACCGGGTCGTCGGCCGCGCGGAAGTGCCGGCCGTCGTCGAGGTAGGAGTCGGCCATCTCGTAGGTCTCGGCGGCAGCCTCGCCCAGCGGCGTCCCCGGCGGCGCCGCCGGTTCGGCGGCCTCGAGGGCGTCGGCCAACATCTCGCCGTAGCGGTCGGTCTTCTCCTCCAGGTCGGCGGGCATACTCCGAGGTCCGGCGCTCGGTCGGTAAGGCTGTCGGAGCGCCGGCCCCTCGCGGCCACGGTCTTGCACGCACGGTACACCAACAGCATAACGTACATACCCGACAGTACCGTAGCCTGATCCATGACTCAACACGTCGAGGAGGCGGTCGAGCACCGTCGCCTGATCGTCGCCGGGACGGGTATCGCCGGGCTCACCGCGGCCATCTACGCCGGGCGGTCGAACAACGAGCCGCTGGTGTTCGAGGGCGACGAGCCGGGCGGTCAGCTTACCCTCACCACCGAAGTCGACAACTACCCGGGCTTCCCCGAGGGCATCTCCGGTCCGGAGTTGGTCAACAACATGAAAGAGCAGGCCAAGCGCTTCGGCGCCGAGACCGACCACGGCATCGTCGCCGACGTGACCGGCCTCGGCGAGAGCGACGACGACACCGCCGCGCCGCCGTTCCGCGTCGAGATGCGCGACGGCACCGTCTACACCTGCGACGCCTTCATCGCCGCCTCCGGCGCCTCCGCGCGGACGCTCGGCGTCCCCGGCGAGGACGAACTGATGGGCTACGGGCTCTCGACGTGTGCGACCTGTGACGGCGCGTTCTTCCGCGGCGAGGACATGCTCGTCGTCGGCGGCGGCGACGCCGCCATGGAGGAGGCGAACTTCCTCACCAAGTTCGCCGACACCGTCTACATCGCCCACCGGCGCGACGAGTTCCGCGCCGAGGACTACTGGATCGACCGCATCATGGAGAAAGTCGAGAGCGGCGACGTCGAGATCCTCTGGAACACCGAACTGACCGAGATCAACGGGACCCCCGAGGACGGCATCGACACCGCGTCGCTGGTGCGCCACCCCGAGGGCCACCCCAAGGAGAAACTCGACGCCGGCGACGAGAGCGTCGAGACCTTCGAGATGGACGTGGGCGCGGTGTTCTACGCCATCGGCCACACGCCGAACGCGGACTACCTCGAAGGGACCGGCGTCCAGCGCGACGACGAGGGCTACATCATCACGCAGGGCGGCCGCGACGGCGGGCAGACGGCGACGGACGTGCCCGGTATCTTCGGCGCCGGCGACGTCGTCGACCACCACTACCAGCAGGCGGTGACCGCCGCCGGCATGGGGAGCGAGGCGGCACTCGACGCCGACGACTGGCTGGAAGAGCGCGAGCGCGCCGGCGAACTCGGCGTCGAGGCCGCGCCCGAGGCGGCAACCGGGGACGACTGAAGGTGTCGCCGCTGCGGATGATCGGCGACGACTGAGGGGTTTTCGCCGCTGGCGGCCCGAGACGAAGGGGCCGCCGGCGTCCATTCCGGAAGGTGAACGTTCGACCGAGACCCACAGAGCCTTACGTCCGAGACTCCATCGACGGGTATGGCCGAGACGGAAACCTACACCATCGAAGGTCCCGGCGGACAGACTGACACGGTCGAAGTGCCCCCCGCGATGCTCGATCTGCTTCGAGACAAGAACGAGCAGGGCTCCCAGATCATCGGCGACATCGTGCTGCAGGCGTTCGCCCAGCAGGCCCACGCCCGCGTCCACCACGCCGACGGTGGCACGAGCGACGAGATCCAGGAAGCCAACGACACGCTCGAGGAGCTCTTCGAGGAGCGCTTCGGGCTCTCGCTTAGCGAGGCGATGGGGCACCAGCACTAACGCCGCCCACACTTCTCACCCGTTTTTCACCGGCCGTCAGCGACTGCGCCGTCGGCGCCGCAAGGGCCGTCGACGCCGCCCGGAGTTTTTCAGCGATAGCGCGACCATCCTCGCCGTGCGGTGAACGCCGCCGCGGGCCGAACATGGCGGGAGCGTGACCCACCGGCTCGCGGAGCCGTCGGGCCACCTGTTCGCCACCGCGGGGCCGGCTCAGAGCGTCCCGTTCCGGGCCTTCTCCCTGACCGTCTCGGCGCGCGCTTCGAGGGCCTCCCACTCCTCGTCGTCCTTGTCGTCGACGTGGGAGTACATCAGGCCCATCCGCCCGGTCCCGCGCAGGGTCTCCTCGTTGTCCCGGAGGAACGTCCAGTAGAGGCTGTTGAACGGACACGCCCCTTCGCCGGTGTCCCGCGAGACGGCGTAGGGACACGATTTGCAGTAGTCGCTCATGCGATTGACGTAGCTCCCCGAGGAGGCGTAGGGTTTCGAGGAGAGTGCGTCGGTGGCGAACGAGCCCATCCCGACGACGTTGGGCGTCGTGACCCAGTGGAACGCGTCGACGAACCCCTGGTGGAACCACTCGTTGAGTGCTCCGGGGTCGGCACCGTAGACCAGCGCGAAGTTCGAGAGCACCATCAGGCGCTCGATGTGGTGGGCGTAGCCACGCTCCCGGACGTGGTTAACGGCCTCCGAGAGGCAAGTCATGTCGGTCTCGCCGGTCCAGTACGCGGGCGGGAGTTCCTCGCGCTGGTCGAGTTGGTTCGCCTCGGCCATCTCCGGCATGGAGCGTCGGTAGACGTGACGCATGAACTCCCGCCAGCCCAGTAGCTGTCGGACGAACCCCTCGACGCTGTTGATCGGTGCGTCACCGTCCTCGTAGGCCTGCTCGGCCCGTTCGACCACTTCCATCGGGCGGAGAAGCCCGAGGTTTATCGACGCCGAGAGCAGCGAGTGGCTCATCGCCCATTCGCCCGCGACCATCGCGTCCTGGTACCGGCCGAACTCGGCGAACCGGGCGTCGACGAACGTCTCCAGCGCCGACAGCGACTCCTCACGGGTGACCGGCCAGCGGAACGGTGCGGCCTCTGTGTCGCCGTCGACGAACGTCTCGAACTCGGCGTCGACCCACGAGCCTACCTCGCGGGTGGTCTCGTCAGGTTCGAACAGCGGTGGCTCCGGCGGCTCCCAGTCGTCGGGTGGCGTCTCACGGTTCTCCTCGTCGTAGTTCCACTCCCCGCCGACGGGTTCGTCGCCGTCCATCAACACGCCCGTCTCGCGGCGCAGGTGGCGGTAGAACCCTTCGAGGCGGTAGGTGTCGGGGTCGTTCGTGGTTCGGCCGTCGGCCCACTCGTCGAACTCGTCGGGAGTGAGCAGGAACGTCGGATTGGCGACGAACGAGAGGCTCCCACCGCGGGCGTCGACGAGCCCGCGAAGCCGGTCTTCGGCGCCGTGCGCGGCCGGCCGAGGTATCGTCAGGTCGTCCTCGGGGTGGTCGTCGAAGTGAGCGTCGAGCCCCTCAGCGAACGTCTCGGCCTGCCGGTAGTCGACTGTCAGGCCGCGCTCGCGCAGGTCGTCGCGGAACTGGCGCATCGCCGCGAACACGAGCGTCAGCTTGTGCGGGTGGTACGGTCGGCGGTCGGCGAACGCCGTCGCCTCGACGAGGAGAACGCGGTCGTGTTCGGCGAGGTAGTCGGCGGTCCGGTCGAGGTGGGTACCGAGCAGCCACAGCGTCATCGTCGTCGTCGGTCGGGACGTGGGGCGTAGCGGGGCGGTTCCATGGCGGGGACCTCGAGCGCTCGGGGTAAAGTTCGTCCGGCCGGTGGAGTTTACCCTACACGGGCGGAGTGGAGACCATGGAGTACGAAGACCTGCTGAGAGACTGGCTGCTGGGACTGATCGCCGCGCTGCTCGCAGCCATCGCGCTGTCGGCGACGGCCGGCGGCGACGCTTACCTCGACGTGTTAGGACCGATCGTGATCGTCCTCTCGCTGGTGACGTTTCTCGCGTTCGTGTTGTTGACGGGGGCGTTCCTCGTCTACGCCGCGAGTTTCCGGGACTAAGGGGTTCGCCGGCGTGGGTGGCTTTTTGCCCGCTGCGTGCAACCCACCCGCATGGAGTACACCACCCTCGGCGACACGGGCATGAAGGTATCGCGGATCGCGCTCGGCTGCATGAGCTTCGGCGACCCCGACTGGCGCGACTGGGTGCTCGGCGAGGAGGACGGCCGGGAACTGATCGACCGCGCGGTCGAACTCGGGATCAACTTCTTCGATACGGCAAACATGTACTCGCGGGGCGAGTCCGAGCGCATCCTCGGCGACGCGCTCGCGGAGTACGACCGCGACGAGATGGTCGTCGCCACCAAGGGCTTCTTCCAGATGCGCGAGGACGATCCGAACTCCGGCGGACTCTCGCGAAAGGCGCTGGAACAGGAGCTCGACGCCTCCCTCGACCGGTTGGGGATGGACACCATCGACCTCTACCAGACCCACCGCTGGGACTACGACACCCCGATCCAGACGACGATGTCGGCACTCGACGATGCTGTCCGCCGCGGAAAGGCCCGTTACGTCGGCGCCTCCTCGATGTGGGCCCACCAGTTCGCCGACGCGCTCCACACCAGCGAACGCGAGAACCTCGAACGCTACGCGACCATGCAGAACCACTACAACCTCCTCTACCGCGAGGAGGAACGCGAGATGCTCCCGCTCACCCAGCAGGAGAACGTCGGCGTCATCCCGTGGTCGCCGCTGGCCCGGGGGTTCCTCGCTCGGCCCCACGAGGAGCTTGAGGCGACCGCGCGCGGGCAGAGCGAGTCCGACGCCGACCGCCACCCGTATCTCGACAACGGCGGCCGCGAAGTGAACGAACGCGTCGAGGAGCTGGCCGACGAGAAGGGGCTCAAGATGGCCCAGATCGCGCTCGCGTGGCTGCTCCACAAGGACGCCGTCGACGCCCCCATCGTCGGCACCACCAGCGTCGAACACCTGGAGGACGCCGTCGAAGCCCTCGACGTGTCGCTCTCGTCCTCCGAGATGGAGTATCTCGAAGCACCCTACGAGCCGGTCGAAGTCTCGGGCCACCGCTGAGCCGGCACGGTCCGGTGACTCCGGCCGTGGACGCATTTATTGGCGCGGCCTGTGGGTTTCGGACGAATGGGTCGTGACGCCGACGGCGACGGCGAGGGGTTCGAGTTCCTCGGCGACGCCGGGTCGACCGACGACGCCACCAGCGACGGCGACGACTGGCAGGAGGCCGAGAGCGGCTTCCAGTTCGAGACAGCCGAGGAGCCCGAGCCGGTCGAGAGCGACGACGCTCATGCCGTCCACGACGACCACGAGCACCACCCGGTCGTCGAGGACTGGCCCCGGGGCGTCGGCGAGGCGTCGTGGTGGCCGATCCTCACCGCCATCGGCGCCGCGGCGGTCTACGTCAGCGCCGCGCTGTTCCTGCTGGGCCGCGGCCGGAACTCGATCGTCGCGCCCGAGATCGGACCGATCGCGTTCGTCGGCGCCGTCGGGATCACGCTGATCGGCGTCTACGGTTGGCTCTATCACGGCTTCATCGCGCACTTCTGGACCCGTGGGACCGACCGCCGGAGCGCCCGCTCGCTGCGCTGGGGGATGCTCGGCTTCATCGCCTCGGAGATCGCTACCTTCGGCGCCCTGTTCGCCTACTACTTCGACATCCGCGCGGGGCCGTGGCCGCCAGCGGACTCGCTGTTGCCGGAGATCGACCTCCTGAACGTCCTCGTCGTGAGCAACACGGCCGTGTTGGTGCTCTCCTCTGTCACGCTTCACTTCGCTCACCACTCGCTGGCTTCGGGGAACCGGGAGCGGTTCCACCGGCTACTGGGGATCACCATCGGCCTCGGCGGACTGTTCCTCGCCGGCCAGATCGTCGAGTACAACGAGTTCATCGTCTTCGAGGGGGTCGACTGGACCAGCGGCGTGTTCTTCTCGGCCTTCTTCGGGCTGACGGGGCTCCACGGCCTGCACGTCGCCTTCGGGACGCTCCTGCTGGTGATCACCTACGTTCGCGGGAAACAGGGCCAGTTCGACGAGGAGCGTGACCTCTCGGTCGCGCTGGTCTCGCTGTACTGGCACTTCGTCGACGTGGTCTGGCTCTTCCTCGTCGCCGCGCTCTACGCGGGCGCGTCGATCTACTGAAACCGCGGAAACCGGGGAACCACGGGAACCGCTAGAAACGAGTCGGCCGGGGGGTCAGATCAGGCCTTCCTCGGCCAGCCGCGAGAAGCCCTCCTTGAGGCGCTCCTCGCTGGCGGCGTAGGAGATGCGGGCGTAGCCCGGCGCGTTGAACGCGCTTCCGGGAACGGTCGCGACGTGGGCGTCCTCGATCGCGGCGTCACACCACGCCACGTCGTCGGTCGGCCCCTCATCGGTCGGGATCATCGCGTAGAACGCCCCCTGTGGGCGCGGGATCACCTTCCCGCGGTCGGCGAGCAGGTCGACGACGAGGTCGCGGCGCTTCTCGAAGGCCTCGACCATCGTCGCCACCTCGGTCTCGACGCTCTGCAGCGCCTCGACGCCGGCGCGCTGGACGAAGTTGGCCGCACACGTCACCGAGTGGCTGTGGATCTTCGAGACCTGATCGATCATCGGCTCGGGCGCCGCGAGGTAGCCCAGCCGCCAGCCGGTCATCGAGTAGGCCTTCGAGAAGCCGTTGACCGTCACCGTCCGCTCGGCCATGCCATCGAGGGAGGCCAGCGAGGTCGGGTCGGCGTCGAAGGTGATCTGGTCGTAGATCTCGTCGGCGACGACGGTCACGTCGTGTTCGACCGCCAGATCACGGACTCCCTCCAGTGCGGCGTCGGAGAAGACGGCGCCGGTAGGGTTCGACGGTGAGTTCACGATCAGCATCGTCGTCTCGTCGGAGATCGCCGCGGCCAGATCGTCCAGCGCGGGCTCCAGTTCGAAGTCGTGCTGGCCCAGATCGACGCGGGTGAGGTCGCCGCCCGCGAGCTTGATGATCGCCTCGTAGGAGACCCACGCCGGGTCCAGCAGGACGACCTCGTCGCCCTCGTCGACCAGCGCCTGTGCGGTCTCGTACAGCGCCTGCTTGGCGCCGGGCGTGACGACGACGTTCTCGGGGCCGGCGGGGATTCCTTTCCCCTTCAGGTCCATCGAGATCGCCTCGCGGAGCTCCGGGATCCCGCTCGACGGCGTGTAGCCGGTGTGGCCGTCAGCGATCGCTTCCTGGCCGGCCTCGCGGACGCGCTCGGGCGTCGGGAAGTCGGGTTCGCCGACCGAGAGGTCGACCACGTCGACGCCCTGCTCTTCCAGTTCGCTGGCCTTGTTGCCGATGGCGATGGTCGCCGACGGCTCGACGCGGCCGACGCGCTCGGCGAACTCCCACTCGCGGCTCATGGCAGGGCCTCCACGAGGTCGACCGCGGCATCGACGGCCGCCGCACCCTTCTCCACCCGTTCGCGGGCCTCCGCGCCGCTCTGTCCCGGCCCGGAGATGCCGAACGTGATCGGCGTGTCCCGGTCCAGCCCCACAGACTGGAGCGACTGTGCGGTCGCGTCACTGATCACCTGATCGTGGTCGGTGTCGCCGGTGACGACGGCGCCGACGACGGCGACGGCGTCGATGTCGTCACGGCGGGCCAGTCGGTCGGCCGCGAGCGGGCTGTCGTAGGCGCCCGGCACGTCGACGGTCTCGGTCAGATCGACCCCCCGATCGGCTGCGGCGTCGGCCGCCGCGTCCGCCATCTGTTCGGTGACAGAGGCGTTGAACTGCGCCACCACGAGTCCGAGATTGGTCATACGCGATCCTCGGCGTCGGCGATGAAAGAACTACCGAAGCGGGCGATACGGGGCGTTCCGTGTCACTTAACGAACGGGAAAAGCCGTAACGGGCGATCGCGGTTCGGTTCGCGCTCAGGGCCAGTTGCCGTTGTCGGTGAAGGCGTCGACGACGCGCTGGATGGCGACGACGTACGCCGCGGTCCGGAAGTTCGGCAGGTCGAAGCTCTCGTAGGCGGTCGTGAGGTCGTCGAAGGCGCTGGTGATGACCGACTCCAGTTCGTCGTTGACACGCTCCTCGTCCCAGTAGAAGCGCTGGCGGTTCTGGACCCACTCGAAGTAGGAGACGGTCACACCGCCGGCGTTGGCGAGGATGTCCGGGAAGACGTGGACACCCTTCCCGGTCAGCACGTCGTCGGCGTCGGGCGTGAGCGGGCCGTTCGCGGCCTCGACGATCACGTCGGCCTCGACGTCCTCTGCCAGGTCGCCGTCGATGGCGTTCTCGAGTGCCGCGGGGATCAAGAGGTCGACGTCCATCGTGAGCAGGTCGGCGTTGCTCATGGACTCGGCACCCTCGTAGCCGCTGACGGAGCCGGTCTCGTTCTTGAACTCCTTGACGGCGACGGGGTCGAAGCCGCCGGCGT
Organism: Halolamina litorea; assembly: GCF_026616205.1. Taxonomy (NCBI): domain Archaea; kingdom Methanobacteriati; phylum Methanobacteriota; class Halobacteria; order Halobacteriales; family Haloferacaceae; genus Halolamina; species Halolamina litorea. The sequence continues at coordinate 703,403 of NZ_JANHGR010000001.1, read as the reverse complement.
CGTGGATTGCGCCCGAGGAGTCCGAGACGGCGACGATGTCGGCGCCGAGTTCGTCGGTCAGCTTGGCGGCGATCCAGCCGGCGTTGCCGTAGCCCTGGACGGCGACGCTGGCGCCCTCCATCTCCTTGTCGAGGTAGTCGAACGCCTCGCGGGCGGTGAACATCGTCGAGCGGCCGGTCGCCTCGACGCGGCCCTCGCTCCCGCCGGCCTCGATTGACTTGCCGGTGACGACGCCGGGTTCGGTGGTGTTCTCCAGCGTCTCGTAGGTGTCCTTGATCCAGTTCATCTCCCGCTGGCCGGTGTTCACGTCCGGTGCGGGGATGTCCTTGTCCTCGCCGATGAACGGTCGAAGCTCCTCGGCGAACGCGCGGGTGACGTTCTCGATCTCGTTGGCGGAGTACTCCGCGGGGTCGATGACGATGCCGCCCTTCCCGCCGCCGTAGGGGATGCCGGCGACGGCGCACTTGTACACCATCCAGCCCGAGAGGGCCTTGACCTCGTCACGGTCGACGCCCGGGTGGTAGCGGATCCCCCCCTTGTAGGGGCCGCGGTCGCCGTTGAACTCCGATCGGAACGCCTTGAAGCGCTCGATCGACCCGTCGTCCATGTCCACAGTGAGGTTCGTCTCGAGCACCCGCTCGGGGTACTTGAGCCGAGTAATGACGTCGTCGTCGACGTCGAGGTACGCAGCAGCGTCGTCGATCTGCTCCTGCAGACTCTCGAACGGGTTTGCCTCGTCTGACATTCTGGGGAGGATATTGGCGGTTCCCCGAATAAGCCTGCCGAAGTAGTGGTGGGAAAGACCGTGACAGACTACTGCTCGTCCGCCTCGGCCCGTTCAAGCACCCGTTCGGCCTGGGCGATCAGTGGGGCGTCGATCATCTCGCCGTCGACGCTGAACACCCCGCGGTCCGCGGCGTCGGCCTCGTCGCGGGCGGCGACCACGCGTTCTGCCCACTCGACGCGCTCGGGGGCCGGCGTGAACGCCTCGTTGATGACCGGCACCTGTGCCGGGTGGATCGCGAGTTTGCCGTCGTAGCCGAGTTCGAGGGCGAACTCCGTCTCCGCCCGCAGGCCGTCGCTGTCCTCGTAGTCAGTGTACACCGTGTCGATGGCGTCGACGCCCGCCGCGCTCGCCGCGAGCAGCACCTGCTGGCGGGCGTGGAGGATCTCGGTTCCCTCCTCGGTTCGGGTGGCACCGATGTCCGCCGCGAGGTCCTCGCCGCCGAACGCGATGGCGTCGGTCGCGCGCTCGTCGGTGATCTCCTCGGCGTTCAGCACGCCGCGGGCGGTTTCGATCAGCGCGATCACGGCCGCGTCGACGTCGTGTTCGTCGAGGAGGTCCGCGATCCAACTCACGTCGTCGCCGTCGGTGACTTTGGGCACCATCACGCCGTCCAGCCGGACGGCCTCGGGGTCGTCGCCGAGCACGGCGTCGAGGTCGGCGGCCGCGGCCGTGCTCACGCGCACGGTCACCTCACAGTCCGGGTCGAACTCGGGGTCGGCGAGCACGCCGTGGACGGCCTCGCGGGCCTCGGCCATCCGGCCCGGGGCAACGGCGTCCTCCAAGTCGAAACAGACCGTGTCGGCGCCGGAGCCGGGCGCCTTCCGCATCAGTTCCGGACGGTCGCCGGGTGAGAACAGCAGGCTTCTGCGTGCCATAGCCGACGGTTGGCCGGCGCGGAGTTAATTGGCGGTGGTCCGGGCCGCAGACACTCCTCGCCTACGGCCGGCCGTCACCGCGGGACCGGGTCGGCCCGGCACTCCGTAGAGGGAAGCTTCTTAAGGTGTTCGGCGGTAATTCGGGGCATGGGACTGTTCGACCGACTCCGGGGCGACAGCGCGCCTCGGGTCGTCTTTCTCGGTATCGACGGCGTGCCGTTCAGCCTCCTCGACGACCACCCGGACGAGTTCCCCAACTTCGCCGCCCTCGCCGAGGAAGGAAGTGCCGGTCCGATCGACAGCATCGTACCCCCGGAATCGAGCGCCTGCTGGCCCTCCCTCACCACCGGCGTCAACCCCGGCGAAACCGGCGTTTACGGCTTCCAGGACCGCGAGATCGGCACCTACGACACGTACGTGCCGATGGGTCGTGACGTGCAGGCGACCCGCCTCTGGGACCGCGTCGCCAACGACGGCCGCGACGCCACGGTGATGAACGTCCCCGTGACGTTCCCGCCCCAGCGCAACGTCCAGCGCATGGTGTCGGGCTTCCTCTCGCCCAGCGTCGAGAAGGCCGCCTACCCCGACGAACTCCGCGAGTACCTCGAGTCGATCGACTACAAGATCGACGCCGACGTGAAGCAGGGCCACGACGACGACAAGTCGCCGTTCATGGCCGACGCCCACAAGACGCTGGACAAGCGCTACGAGGCGTTCACCCACTACCTCGATCAGGACGACTGGGACCTCTTTTTCGGCGTGTTCATGACGACCGACCGAGTCAACCACTTCCTGTTCGAGGACTACGAGCGCGACGGCCCGGACAAGGAGGCGTTCATGGAGTTCTACCGCCAACTCGACGAGTACATCGGCGAGATCCGCGAGAGCCTCGCGGAGGACACCACCCTGATCGTCGCCTCCGACCACGGGTTCACGAGCCTCGACTACGAGGTCCACTTCAACGAGTGGCTGGAACAGGAGGGCTGGCTCTCCTACGAGGACGACGGCCACGAGGAACTCGGCGACATCGCCGACGACACGACGGCGTACTCGCTGATCCCCGGCCGGTTCTACATCAATCTCGAGGACCGCGAACCCCGCGGTAGCGTCCCCAAGGACGACTACGAGGAGGTCCGCGAGGAACTCAAGGCCGAACTCGAGGCGCTCGAAGGCCCCGACGGCCGGAAGGTCTGTGAACGCGTCGTCGTCAAGGAGGAGGCGTTCCGCGGCGACCACGACGACATCGCGCCGGACCTGGTGGCGATCCCGAACCACGGCTTCGACCTGAAGGCCGGCTTCACCGGCGGCAGCGACGTGTTCGCCGACGGTCCCCGGAACGGGATGCACAGCTTCGACAACGCCTCGCTGTTCATCGACACCCCCGACGCCGACATCGAGGACAGCGACCTACTCGACATCGCGCCGACGATCCTCGACCTGATGGAGATGGAGTTCTCCCGCACCGAGTTCGACGGTGCCAGCCTCGTCCGGAACTGAGGCGACCGCGACCCGAGTTTCTCCCGCGACGCCGAAAGCGGCATACCCCTCCCCGCCGCAGCACCGGGTATGGAGTACGAGGAGCCCAAGTTCTTCCACGTGATGGGCTACGTCGGCGACGCCGAGGGCGACGTGATCGACATGGTCAGCGGCAACCCCGACTGGGAGCCACCGCAGGCGCTCCGGGACGGGCTGAGAGAGTACGCCGAGTTCGAGCCGGACCGCTTCCAGTACCCGCCGAGCCAGGGGACGCCCGAACTGATCGCCGAAATCGCCGAGCGACGCGGCGTCGACCCCGAGCGAGTGGTGATCACCAACGGCACCGGCGAGGCGAACTACCTCGGGATGGCCGCTGCGCTGGAGCGCGAGGCCGGCGACGAGGTGCTGCTCACCGATCCGGTCTACCCCTACTACCCCGGGAAGACGAAGATACTTGGCGGCGACGCGACGTTCGTCCCGGCGAACCGCGACGGCAGCCTGAACGTCGACGCCTACCGTGAGGCGATGAGCGAGGAGACCGCGCTCGTGGTGCTCAACACGCCCAACAACCCCACCGGCGCCGTCTACGACCACAGCAAGGTCGAAGCGATCATCCGCCTCTGTGAGGAGTACGACGCGCTGGCGGTCGTCGACGAGGTGTACGACCACTTCGACCTCTCCGGGGAGTTCGAGTCCGCACTCACCATCGACTCAGACCACCGGATCGTCACCTCCGGCTTCTCGAAGTCGCTGGCGATCACCGGCTTCCGCGTGGGCTACGCGATATTCCCGGAGTGGCTCGTCGAGAACGCGAAGGCTCGGCACATGCTCGTCAACGTCGCTACCACCCGGCCCGGCCAACACGCCGTTCTCCGGGGACTCGACGGCGCCGACGCCGCCTACTACGAGGCCGCCCGTGAGCTGATCCGCGAGCGCGTGGACACGTTCACCGACGCGCTCGACGCCGCCGGTGCGGAGTACACCCGACCGGACGGCGCGTTCTACGTGATGGCTCGCTTCGAAGGGTACCCCGGAACGATGGAGAACGTCGAACGCCTCATCGACGAGGCCGGCGTCGCCGGGATGCCCGGCGAGGGGTTCGGCGACGCCTACGACGACTGGCTCCGCTTCGCGCTCGTCACCCCGCGCGTCGAGGAGGCTGCCGACCGGTTAGCGGAGTTCTTCGCGGGGGAGCCCGGCGCCGAATAGGGAAGAATACACCTCATGCTGCGATAGGGAATTCCCTATTGCGCCGATAGCTTTTCTCCCCCACCGGCCCGAGAAGCGCCGATGACCGACGACGAGGGTGCGTTCGAACTGTACGACCTGCGAGTGGAGTGTGTCGATATCGAAGGCGAACCGGTAGCGAGCTACGAAGTGGGCGACTACTTCGAAGTTCACGGCGAGGAACTGGTGTTCCCGGAGGGCCAGACGTTCTCGATGTACGCGCTGTCGGCGCTGTTGCCGCTGCTGCCCGCGAAGCAGCGCGAGACTCACCCCAACGACTGGATGACCACGGACACCCGCGTCTCTGGGCCGGACCCGAACGTACAGGGCGTGTTCCGGATCACGCGAACGGAGAAACGCCGCTTCGACCACGACGAGGTGTCGGGGGAGGCCCTCGACACCGACCGCTGACCCGCGGGGCGTAACGTTAAGCGCGACGCGACAAACGGGACGTTCGATGGAGTCACGCCAACTGGTCGAGGGGTACGAGGTCTCGCCGATCATCAAGGGCGGCTGGCAGCTCGCGACCGACCACAGCGACGACCGGAGCGCGACGCCGGTCGAGGACATGTTCGCCTTCGTCGACCGGGGGATCACCACGTTCGACTGCGCGGACATCTACACCGGCGTCGAGGCCCTCATCGGGGAGTTCCGCGCGACCTACGAGGAGCGCCGCGGCGAGCCGGCACCGATCAACGTCCACACGAAGTTCGTCCCGGACCGGAGCCGGCTGGACGAGGTTACCCCCGAGTACGTCGAACGGATCATCGACCGCTCGCGGGAGCGCCTCGGCGTCGAGACGCTCGATCTGGTCCAGTTCCACTGGTGGGACTTCGACACGCCGGGCTACGTCGACGCGGCCCGGACGCTCGCGGACCTGCGCGAGCGGGGGAAGATCGCCCACGTCGGCGTGACGAACTTCGACCGGGACCACCTCGCCGAACTCGTCGACGCCGGGGTCCCCGTCGTCAGCAACCAGGTGCAGTACTCGCTGCTCGACCGCCGCCCCGAGCGCAGGCTGGCTGACTACTGCCGAGCCAACGACATCGGCCTGCTCTGTTACGGCTCGCTGGCCGGCGGCTTCCTCACCGACGCCTACCGCGGCGCCCCCGAGCCGACGGGGGAGATGGAGAACCGCTCGCTGACGAAGTACGAACTCATCATCGAGGAGGCCGGCGGCTGGGAGCGCTACCAGTCCCTGCTCGACACCGTGGGGGAGGTCGCAGCGAAACACGACGCCTCGGTCGCCAACGTCGCCACGGCCTTCGTCCTCGACCGACCCGCCGTCCGCGCCGCCATCGTGGGCGCCCGGAACACCGACCACCTCGAGGACACCGTCCGGACGCCCGAGGTTTCCCTCGACACCGAGGACGTGGCGCGCCTCGAAGCGGCCACTGACGACCTGCGGGACGTGCCGGGCGAGGTCTACGGCCTCGAACGGGAACCCGGCGGCCGCCACGCCGAGATCATGAAGTACGAACTCAACGAGGAGTGACCACGCAACGCTCAAGCGCCCCGGCCGAGAACGCCCGCCCGTGTCGACCCGCGAGGCGAAAAAGGAGCTCGGCCTCGAACTGCTCGCCCATCTGGAGGACGAGGAGCTCTCGCTGGCGGAGACGATCGACCGGCTGGAGGCGGTGACCACCAGCCCCTCGCTCACTCGGGAGATCCTCGACGCCGCCGAGAAGCGCGGGCTGATCGAGCGCGAGGACGGTCGACTGCGCACTCGCACGGGGGGGACGTTCGTGCGGATGGGTAGCGACGTAGTCCAGCGCGACGGCGACTACGACTGCCGGCGCTGTGGCGCGAGCATCTCGACGGGTCACTTCGTGCAGTTCGAGAGCGGGGAGTTGGGTCCGTTCGGGCCGTCGTGCGTGCGGAAAGTGCTGGGTCGGGAGTAGCCGCCCTACCGCCGACCGGCGATGAGTTCGACGGTCGCCGCCTCCTCGTACGGCGCCTCGAACGCCGACAGTCGCTCCCGCACTGCGTGTTCGAACGCCTCGCGGTCGTCGCCGAGAACCGCGGGCGAACAGAACGAGAGCGAGAGGAGGTAGCCGATCACGCTCCGGTCGTCCCACTCGCGTTCGACCTCGAAGCTGTGCCGTTCGACGTCGTCGAACCCGTGGTCGGCGACTGCCCGAATCCACGACCCGTCGTACTCGACCGGGCCAGTCCGCTCGGGTGGGTCGTCGAGGTACTCGGCGACGGCGTCGTACACCGCGTCCTGCCAGTCCGCAGTGCCACGGGCGAGCCACTCCGTGTCGCTGAGGAGGGCGACGCCGCCGCCGGACTCGGTGATCTCGTGGAGCGTCTCGAGCGTGCGCCCCTGATCCATCCAGTGGAACGACCGCCCCACGACTGTCAGCCCGAGCGGGTCGAGGTCGTCGGCCATCCCGGCGAGGTCGGCGTCACTACCCACCCGCCAGTCGGTGTTCGTCTCGCCGACGACGTTCGCGCGCTCGCGGGCGTGTTCGATCATCGCCTCGTTTGGGTCGACGCCGACGACCTCACCCACGTCGGGCGCGAGCGCGACGCCGAGGCGGCCGGTCCCGCAGCCGAGATCGAGCAGGCGACCCGTGCCGTCGAGGTCGAATCGCTCGCGGAGGTAGTCGAGAGCCCGGTCGTCGTACTCCGGGCGGTAGACGGCGTACTGTTCGGCAGTCGACTCGAAGCGTGCGGCGGGGTCGCTCACGGGAGCGATCGGGCGCCGGGTGAAAAGAGGCTTTCCGGACTACCAGGCCGACCAGGCGCTGGTCTTCGTGTCGCGGCCGAAGACGCGCTTGATGTCCTTGCCGAAGGCGGTGTCGCCCTCGTGGTCGAGTTTCTTGTGTCGGTAGTCGTCGGCCACGTCGTCGCGGAGTTGGATGCTCTCGACCTCGAACTCGTCGTCGCCGAACTCGTAGGTCTCGCCCACGCTGAACTCGAAGTCGCCGGGCAGGAACGCCTTGGTGCTTCGGGACTTCTCCGAGCGGCTGTCACCCTCCTTCGGGTGGATGGTGACGTTGACGCCGACGTTGTCGACGACGCGGCTCCAGACGGTGTCGACCTCGCTCATCTCGGCGTGTTCGGTGCGTCGCTCCGGACCGATTTCGAGGCTCGTGACTCGGACCTGCTGGATCGCCTCGGGGGTCTCGACGACGAACTCGTCGCCGGCTTCGATCTCCTCCTCGGCGACGGCGTTCAGGGTCGCCTTGTAGGAGTCGCCGTCCTGCGAGACGACGACGTCGACGGTGACCTCGTCAGGGGTCTCGATCTTCTCCTTGTGGACGTGGCCACACTCCGTACACCGAACCGTGGTCTGACCGCCGGGGGACAGCACCTCGTGGACCGTCTCCTCGCCCGGCGAACACGACGGGCAGGGAAGCGGCAGACGCTCTGCGGACTCGCTCATACGCCCGATTGCCGTTGGGGCGGTTTAAACCCGCGTTTTCGCGGGGAACCGTGACACGGCGGGGCGTGGGGCCGACGGGCGATGCGGGAACAGGGCCAGTGTCGAGCGCCGCCGACCGCTCAGGGCAGCGCCCGCAGGTCCGCCAGCATCTCGTCTAAGTCCTTGGTCGAGGTAGCCAGCGAGAACCCGTCGCGCTTGGCCAGCGCGGGCGCGTGGTCCCACACGTCCTCGGGTTCGATCCCGTGGAGGACGACCGTGTTCGGCGTCGGCGTCAGCACGCGCAGCGCCACCAGCGGCGACTCCCCGCGCGTGACTTCCGTGAAGACGAGTGCGCGATCGGTGCTCTCGCCGTAGAGCCGGTAGAACTCCTCGCTGGAGAGCCGGGTGATCGCTTCGATGCTATCGATGACGGTGTGGCCGTTGACGTGTTCGGCGCCGCTGTCGGCGAGTTCGGTCGCACCGGTGGCCGCGTAGAACTCGTCCATGGGGACCGCCCGGGAGTACTCCCGCAGGTCGAGGACGATGTCGCTCTCGAAGCCGGCGCTGACGACCCGTGCGTACTGTCGGATGTGGGCGCCACCCCGGGCGGCGTCGATGGCCAGCAGCCCCTCCACCAGCCGCCGGACGACGCCGATCCCGGGGCTCTCCCGGCGACCGCTCTCGTAGTCCGAAACCACCGAGGAGGAGACGTCGATCTCTCCGGCCAGCGCCGTCTGGGACACCTCGAAGTCGGTGCGCCACTTCCGCAGCGTCGCACCGGGGTCGTCCGAGAGGACCACCTCGCCCGCGATGCGCCGTGCGAGCCGACGCTCTGCGTTCTCGCTCACGTTCCCGGGTCGGCACGGCGCCGAGATAGGCGTGTCGGTGCTACTCCTCGAGGGTGATGCTCTCGTCGGCAGCCGTCCGGAGCGCGTCCGAGCGGCCGTAGCTCCCCGGCGCGATGGCGAGCGTGCGGACGCCCTCCCGGCCCGCGAGCTCGAGTGCGGGCTTGAAGTCGGTGTCCCGGGAGGCGATGGCGATAGTCTCGACGCGGTTCCGGAGCACGAACTCCGCGGCGTCGACGGCGAGTTTCACGTCCACGTCGCCGCTGGTCGTGATCACCTCGAAGCCGTGGGCCTCGGCCGCCCGGATCAGGCTGCCGGGTGCCTGCTCGTTGAGGTAGAGGCGTGCGGCGACGACCCGGCCGGACGCGGCCGCGGCCGCACGGACGTCGTCCAGGTCCACGTCGAACTCCTCGCGCAACACGTTCGGCCCGTCGACGAACAGCGCCACGCCCTCGCGTTGCCCACCGAGGAGGCGCCGAAGCAAGCTCATAGCCGTCCCTGCGGCCGCCCCTCTAAATCGCTTCCGGGAGCGATCGATAACTACTAGATAGCGTGATGAATGAACTACTTTCGTTGATCGTTTAACGCTATATCTAGATAGATACAGTACTAACAGTAAATAATAAATACTGTCGTGTTCGTTGTGTGTTCGAACCATGGCAGATGGTGACAACAGTTGGGCGAGGCGTCGCTTCCTGAAAGGAGTCGGTATCGCTGGGTTGACTGCCGGGCTGGCCGGGACGGGGACCGCAACCCCGGGCCGACAGCCGGGGGCGAAGCCGGACGAGGTGCTCGTCGGCGTGTCGGCGACGGCGGAGGACGTGCCCTCGACGGTCGCACAGTACGTGCCGGGCAACGCGGAGATCGTCCACACGAACGAGACGCTTCGCTACGTCGCGGTGCAGTTCCCGAGCGAGGCCGCCGACACCGCACGCGAGAACTTCATCGAGGCGGTTACGGCCAAAGACCACGTCAAGTACGCCGAGACGAACGCGACCCACGAGGCGTTCGCGACACCGAACGACCCACAGTTCGGGAGCCAGTACGCCCCCGAGCAGGTCAACGCGCCGACGGCGTGGGACACGACCTTCGGCGACTCGTCGGTGACCATCGCGGTCGTCGACACGGGCGCCCAGTACGACCACCCGGACCTCGCGGACAACTACGCCAGCGACCCCGGGCGTGACTTCGTCGACAGCGACGCGGACCCGTACCCGGACGTGCCGGCCGACGAGTACCACGGCACGCACGTTTCGGGCTGTGCGGCGGCCGTCGTCGACAACGGCACCGGCGTCGCCGGGCAGGGGAACTCCACGCTGATCAACGGTCGCGCGCTGGACGAGAACGGCAGCGGCTCCACCGCCGACATCGCCGACGCGATCCAGTGGGCCGCCGACCAGGGCGCCGACGTGGTCAACCTCAGCCTCGGTGGCGGCGGCTACACGGAGACGATGAAAAACGCCGTGAGCTACGCGACGAACAACGGCGCGCTCGTCGTGGCCGCCGCGGGGAACAACGGCTCTTCGTCGGTCTCCTACCCGGCGGCGTACTCGGAGTCGATGGCGGTCTCGGCGGTCGACGACGCCGAGAACCTCGCGTCGTTCTCCCAGTACGGCGACGCCGTCGAACTCGCCGCGCCGGGCGTCGACGTGCTCTCGACGACGACGGAAACCCGCGGGAGCTACGAACAGCTTTCGGGCACGTCGATGGCGACGCCGGTCGTCTCGGGCGTCGCCGGCCTGACGCTCGCCCAGTGGAGCCTCTCGAACGCCGACCTCCGGAACCACCTCAAGTCGACGGCCGGCGACATCGGCCTCCCGAGCACTCAGCAGGGGAGCGGGCAGGTCGACGCCGCGGCGGCGGTGACGACCGAACCCGGAAGCGGCGGGGGGGACGGTGGCGACGGCGGCGATGACGGCGGCACCGGCGACTCCACCACCACGTCGGTCAACGGGAGCCTCTCGAGCTACGCCGACTACGACGACTACAGCTACGGGTGGACCTACGACGCGCCCTCGCAGGTCGTGGTCGAACTCGACGGGCCCGCCGACGCGGACTTCGACCTCTACCTCAACACCGGCACCACCGCGAACGCGTCGCCGGGCGACTACGACTACGCCTCCTACACCGCCGACAGTCAGGAGACCATCGTGGTCGACGCGCCCGACGACTCGACCGACCTCCAGATCGACGTGGACTCCTACAGCGGGTCGGGGAGCTACACGGTGACGGTCACGGAGTACCAGTAACGCGGCGAGCGCCACCTCGATCGCCGACGATGGCGAAGGCGGGTCAGACAGCCAACAAACCGTCCGCCACCCGATGCCTTTTTTCGTGCCCACTGAGCAGTCTCGGGCCATGTCTGTGACGCCGCTGCACGTGGGTCGTTCCGTCGCCCGCCGGCCGGCGACGGGTGGTCTGACGTGGTAGAGCGAACCCGAACACTCGGCTTCCGTGTGGCGTTCGCACTGGGGCTGGGGACGATGATCGCGGCGGGGATCTTCTCGCTGTCGGGGAAGGCGGTCCACCTGATCGGGTCGAGCGCCGTCATCGCCTTCGTCATCGCGGCGCTGGTGGCCAGCATCACCGCCGCGGCCTACTCGGAGTTCGCCTCGATCTACTCCGAGAACGGCGGCGGCTACCTCTTCACCTCCCGCACCTTCGAGGAGCAGGACCTGCTGACCTACGCTATCGGCGCCTCGCTGTTCCTCGGCTACACCGGGACGACCGCGTTCTACCTCGCGACGATGGACGAGTGGTTCTTCCTGTTCATCCTCCCCGAGTGGGTGGGGTCGGCGCTCCCTCACGGGACCGTCGGGATCACCGCGGCCGTCCTGCTGGGCACGCTGAACGCCCGCGGGACCGAGGAGTCAGGTACCTTCCAAGTGATCGTCACGGGGGCGAAGGTGGCGGTGCTACTGGTGTTCATCGGCGGCGCGATCAACTTCGCCGGCCCCGCCGAGGCGACGACGACGTTCACCGGCGACTTCGGCAGCCTGACCGGCCAGTCGACCGATATCCTCTCGGTGGCGGCGCTGGCGTTCATCACCTTCTTCGGGTTCTCGGCCATCGCGGCCTCCGCCGGCGAGATCATCGACCCGAAGAACACGGTGCCGAAAGCGATCGCGGCCTCGATCGTCACCGTCACCGTCCTCTACACGTTCGTCATCATCGCGATGGTCAACACCCCCGCGACCATCGCCGGCCGACCGCGCGCGGAGGTGCTACAGGCCGGCGAGACGGCGATGGGCGAGGTCGCCGCGGCCTTCCTCGGCCCGGTCGGCCAACTGCTGATCGTCGCCGGCGCGGTGTTCTCGATGGTGTCGGCGTCGAACGCGTCGATCCTCGCGGCCTCCGGGATCGGCTCCCTGATGGGCCGACAGGGTCACGCCCCGCGGAAGTTCTCCCGCATCCACCCCGATTACGGGACGCCGTTCTACTCGGTCGGGAGCGCGACTGCCGTGATCGCCGGCCTCATCCTCGTGTTCATGACGCTGTTCGGCCACAACGGCGTGCTGGGTGCGATCGAGGCGGTCCCCGAACTCGGTCTCGACCCGCTGACCGGCTTCGCGACGTTCAACCTCCTCGTGCCGCTGTCGGTCGTCAACGTCACGCTGATCTACTCCCGGCGGAACGAGCCGAACCTCACCCGCGGCTTCGAGATGCCGCTCGTCCCCTACCTCCCGGTCGTCGGCGTGCTGGCAAACGTCGCGCTGGTGACCCAGCTCCCGACGCTCGGCGTGATCATCGGCGTCGGCCTGACGCTGCTGGTCGTCGGCGCCTACGTCCTCTGGGGCGGCGCGCCCGAGGCCGAGGAACTGGTCCAGCGGGCCGCCGGCGAGCGGCAGGTGGTCAGCTCCATCGGCGGCGGCGAGGTCCGGCCGGCGGGCGACGAGGACCGGTTCACCGTGCTGGTGCCGATCAACCGCCTCGAACGGGCGACCGACCACGCGCGGCTGGCCTCCCGGATCGGCGCACTCTACGAGGGGACGCCGGTCGTGAAGGTGCTCAACATCGTCAACGTCCCCGATCAGGCCGACTCGACGGCGTTCCTCGACACCGCCGAGGAGCGTATGGATCGGCTGGAGGACGAACTCGCCGGGATCGAAGGGGAGGTCGCCGCGGACCTGCTCGCAGAGGGGCACGTCTCGCGGGACGTGGCGTTCGACATCCTCCAGACGGCTCGGGACGACGGCGTCGACCGCATTCTGATGGGGATTCCCGAGGAGAACCCCCACATCACCGAGCAGGTGGAGTACGAGGCGCCGTGTGACACGCTGTTCGTCGGCGGCGGGGATCGACCGGCCGACCTCGCACGGCTCACCATCGGCGCCGGCGGTGGGCCGCACCACAACGCGCTGCTCGACCTCGCCGAGCGGTTGGGCGACGAAGGGAGCCGGATCGACGTGGTCAGCGTCGACCCCGAGGGCGAGAGCGGCGTCGCCGAGGACGTGGAGCCGACCCTGTCGGTGTTCGACGACGACGAGGACGTGCACGTCCACGAGGTCACGAGCGACAACATCGCCGGGGCGCTGATCGACGAGGCGGCGAAACACGACGCCGTCCTCGCCATCGGCGCGACCCGGACGCGGCTCCTCCGGCAGTGGGTGTTCGGGTCGACGACCGACCGCGCGGTGTCGCTGGCAGAGGAGCGGGACGTGCCGGTGATCGTCTACGCGACGGCGGCGGCCGGCGGGATGCGGGGACGGCTGGGCGAGGCGCTGTTCGCCCCCTACCGCTACCTCCGGAAGCTGCTCGGGTAGAGAGCCCCAGACCTATTAGCCGGCGCCTGCTACCCCTCCCCAATGGCGACCTGTGACGTGTGTGGCAAGCAAGAGAACATGCCCTACGAGTGTCGGCGCTGTGGGGGGACCTTCTGTTCGGAACACCGGCTCCCGGAGAACCACGACTGTCCGGGGCTACAGTGGGACGACCCCGTCGGCCTGTACGACGACGACACCGGGGGCGGCCGCTCGGGCGGGGCCGTCGGGAACGTGCGCGACCGCGCGACCTCGACGTGGCGGAGCTACTTCCGCGGGAACACGACGTTCGTGTTCCTGCTGGCGATGTGGGTGACGTGGGTGACTCAGATCGCGCTGCGACTGGTGGCCCCGGAGCTCGAGGCGACGCTGTTCGTCCTCCGATCCAGTCACCCCGAGTACGTCTGGACGTGGTTCACCTCGGTGTTCGCCCACGGGGGGATCGTCCACATCGTCACCAACAGCATCGGGATCTTCTTCTTCGGCCAGGTGGTCGAGCGGCGGCTGGGAAGCAAGCGCTTCGCGGCGCTGTTCCTCGCCTCCGGCGCCATCGCCGGCCTCGCCCAGATCGGGGCGACGATCCTGCTGGTCGGCCCCGACGTCTCCGTCGGCGTCGTCGGCGCCAGCGGCGCGCTCCTGGCGATCATGGGCGTGCTGACGATCCTGAACCCCGGGCTGACGGTCTACCTCTACTTCCTACTGCCGGTGCCGATCTGGCTGCTGACCATCGGCTTCGCCGCGTTCAGCCTGCTTCAGGGGTTCGGGGTCGCCGAGGGTGGCGGCAACGTCGCCCACTGGGCACACCTCGCCGGGCTGGCGGTCGGCCTGCTCTACGGCACGTACGTCCAAGGGAAAGTCGAGCCGCCACAGCGCCTCCAGTTCGGCGGCGGCGGCCCGGGCGGCCCCGGTCGCCGCGGCGGCGGCCGGTTCTGACGTGCGCCCCGACCGACCCGAGTTCCGGCCCGACCCCGCGCTCTCCCGGGCGGAGATGGAGGAACTCCAGCGCGATATCGCCGAGGCCGCCGTCTTCACGGACGATCTCGACTTCGACCCCGACGACGTGTCCCTCGATGGCCCCGCCGACGCCGACGCGAGCGGGAACGAGCGCCTCGTCGCGAGTGACGCCCCCGTCATCGTGGGGGTCGATCAGGCGTTCCTCGACGGCCGCGCGGTCTCGGCGGTCGTCGCGATCCAGGACGGCGCCGTGATCGAACGGGCCCACGCGGTCAGCCCGCTGTCGATCCCGTACATCCCCGGGTTGCTCGCGTTCCGCGAGGGCGGCCCGATCCTCGCCGCCTTCGAGGAACTGAGCGCCGAACCCGACCTCGCGGTGTTCGACGGCTCCGGCCGGATCCACTTCCGGGAGGCCGGCATCGCGACCCACGTCGGCGTCATCCTCGACCTCCCGAGCATCGGCGTCGCGAAGAGCCTCCTCTGTGGCGAGCCCCGCGAGGCCGTCGACGACCGCCCGGCGGGCTGGTCGACGCCGATCGAAGCGGGACCGAACGTCGAGGCGCCGGACGGCACCGTCATCGGGCACGCTTACCAGTCCCGGCAGTGGGACCGCAGCCAGTCGATCAACCCGCTGTACGTCTCGCCGGGCCACCGCGTCTCGGCGGCGACGACGGTGAAGCTCGTGGACGCGCTCTGTGCGGGCTACAAACTCCCCGAACCCACGCGTCTGGCTGACGCCTACGCCGACGAAGTGAAGGCAGGGTACGAGTAGCCCCGGCCGCCGCGTCGCCGCGTCCCCGAACCACCGCGTTCCCGCGTCCCGCTTTGCTCACACTTAACCCTCGGCCGGTCCAGCGGTGAGCTATGCGACCGGAGACGGTGCTCATCACTGGCTGCTCGTCCGGCATCGGCCGCGCCACCGCGGAGGCGTTCCTCGATGACGGCTGGACGGTGTACGCGACGGCGCGCGACACCGACGACATCGCCGACCTCGGCGAGCGCGAGGACTGTAGGATCAACGCGCTCGACGTGACCGACGACAGCGACGTACGGAACGTCGTCAACCGGATGCTCAGGCAGGACGACCGGATCGACTGTCTGGTCAACAACGCGGGCTACGCCCAGTTCGCGCCGACGGAGGAACTCGAAACCGAGGAACTCGAACAGCAGTTCGAGGTGAACGTCTACGGTCCCCACCGACTCACCAAGGCGGTCCTCCCGCACATGCGCGAGGCCGGCGAGGGGACGGTCGTGAACCTCTCCTCGGTCGCCGGCCGGATCTCGATGCCCGGCGGCGGCGCCTACTCGGGGTCGAAGTTCGCGCTGGAGGCGATGACCGACGCGCTCCGCTGGGAGGTCGAGGGCCACGGCATCGACGCCGTGCTGGTCGAGCCCGGCCCGGTGGAGACGAAGTTCACCGAGCGCGCGAACGAGGAGGCCGACGGCCGGGAGCGTACCGGCGCCTACGACTGGTTTTGGAGTCTCTTCGAGGACAGCGACACGCTGGCTGGCGGCGGCCCCGGGGCGATCCAACCCGACGTCGTCGCCGACTGCATCCTCGACGCCGCGAACCTCACCGACCCGCCCGCGCGGATGCCCGTCGGTACGGGCGCGGGGCTGCTCGTGAAGGCACGGTTCCTGCCGGACTCGCTGGTCGACGCCGCGATTCGGTTCGCGCGCAACCGACTCGCGTAGTCGGCCGCTCTCTCCTCAGTTCAGACAGGCCGCGACCACGCGCAGCGCCGCCTCGCCGCGCACGTCGTCGGCCAGCAGCGGCACGCGCTTGACCTCGCGGCCGCGGTAGAGGTCGCTCGCGCGGCTCAGAGCGTCCTGCTGGACCGACCACCGGCGCTGGCAGAACGCACAGTCCTTGAGGTTCGGCGTGACCACCCAGTCGTCGTCCAGGTCGGCGAGGTCGGCCACGTCGGCCGGGTTCTCCATCACGCGGTTGACGACCAGCGTGCTGACGGGGATCTCGAACTCCTCCAGCCGTCCGACGAGGCGTTCGGACTCGACGACGCTCATCGTCTCGGGCACCATCACGACCCGGAAGTCCGTCCGGTTGGGGTCCCGAAGGAGCGTTCGGAGCCGCTCGATGCGGGCTTTGAGTTCGTCGAGGTCCTGACTCCCGGCGTCGTCGCCGGCGCCGCCGCCGAACACCCCCTTAATGCCGTCCATCATCCCGGAGAACTGCTGGCGGAGTTTGACCATCCGGCCGACCATCGTGTCCAGCATCTCGGGCAGTTGGAGCAGGCGCAGCGTGTGACCCGTCGGCGCGGTGTCGACGACGACGCGGTCGAAGCGGGGGTCGTCCATGTGCTCGATCAGTTTCTGCATCGCCGCCGCCTCGTCGGCGCCGGGCATGGTGCCGCCGAGAAGCGACTCCATCCCGCCGCCCTCGCCGCCGAGCAGCCCCGCGAGGTCGCCGACGGGCCCCTCCTCCTGCTGGGCGGCGAAGAAGCCCTCCTCCATCGCGGCGTCGGGGTCGATCTCGACGCCCCAGAGCGGCACGTCCTCGCGGAGTCGACTCGGGTGGGCGGGGATGTCGGTGTCGAGTGTGTCCGAAAGGGAGTGAGCCGGATCGGTCGAGACGACCAGCGTCTTCGTGCCGTCGGCGGCCGAAGCGAGTGCGGTGGCGGCCGCGCAGGTCGTCTTGCCGACGCCGCCTTTGCCGCCGTAGAGCACGTACTCCGGGGCGTCGATATCGGTCGGGAGGGGCGTGTCCGCGGCGAGCGTCTCGGGGGCGTCGTGGTCGTCGTGGCCCGACACGTCGACGGTGTCAGTGTCGTCGTCGACGGAGTCCACCGGCTCCACGTCGATTTCGGTCATTATCCGGGTTCGGGCGCGAGGACTTGTGTGTCTCTCGGTCCGACTGGCTCAGTCCTCCCACTCGGTGGGGACGTACTGATCGAAGTCGGGCCCCTCGCCGCCCCCGAGGGGCCGGAACGCCCGCTGGTCGTCGACGCGGAACTCGGCGATGGTCGAGCGGGCCGGGCCGGTGAGGTGGCCGACGAACGCCATCGCCAGCGGGTAGGCGGCCTCGTGGCGCGCGGGGTTGGTCGGGATGATCCCGTACTCGTTCCGGAGCAGCGCCGGCGGGTCGTCGATGCCGCGGTCGACGTGAGCCGTCAGCGACCCCTCCCGGACGGTGAGGAACGTCCCGCGGTCGGTGAGGGTGTAGGCGCCCATCTGTTCGGCGACGGTGAGCGTGTTGCCCATCCCCTGTCCGGTCTCCTGGTACCAGTCGCCGCCGGGGTCGAGGCCGGCTTCCTCCCAGATGCGCTGTTCGCGGATGTGGGTGCCCGAGCGGTCCCCCCGGGAGAGGAACGTCGACCCGGCATCGGCGATGGCTCGGAACGCCGGGGCGGGGTCGAGGCCCGCAACGCCGGCAGGGTCGTCGGGCGGGCCGACGACGAGGAAGTCGTTGACCATCACGCTCCGCCGGTTGATCCCGTGGCCCTCGCGGATGAACTGGTCCTCCAGCGGGCGGGCGTGGACCAACACGGCGTCACAGTCGCCGTTCCGAGCCGTTTCGAGTGACCCGCCGGTCCCGCGTGGGAGCGTCTGGACCGCGGCACCGAAGCGTGCCTCGAACCCGGGAATCACGGCGTCGAGGAGCCCGCTGTCGTAGGCAGTCGTCGCCGTCGCGAGCGTCAAGGGACCGCGGTCACTCGCGGTGTCGTCACCGCCGCTCCCGGCGGTGGCCGAACAGCCGGCGAGTCCGAGCAACCCGCCGAGACCGGCTGTCCGGAGCAACGCTCGTCTGTGCATGTTCGTGATAAGTGACTTTGGTTGCAAATAGCTGTTGGTGTGACCGTAAATGGTTTCGTCACCGCCCGGTCGGACGTCCCACCGACCACAAGCCCCATCGCCCTTCGGTGAGGAGAGTACCCGTGCAGCGACGTTCGCGTCTCCTCGTCGGGGTCGGTCTGCTGCTCGTCGTCGCCGTCGGCGCGTTCCTGACCTCCCCCCAGTGGCTGCTCTCCCGGCTGGACTGGCTGGCGGCGGACCCGCTCCGGTTCGGCGCGGCGCTGGTCGCGCTGGCGCTCGTCCGACCGTTCCTGGCGTGGCCAACCACGCTGCTGGCCGTCGTCGCCGGCTACGGCTGGGGGTTCCGGGGGCTGCCGGTGGCGCTGGCGCTGATCGCACTCACCAGCGTCCCGCCGTTCCTGCTCGCTCGGCGGTCGGCCGACGGCGGGCGCTTGGCGACCGCCGGCGCGCGGGCCGTCGACGCCACCGGCGACCTCCGTGGCGTGATCGTCAGCCGCCTGCTGCCGGCACCATCTGACGTTGTATCGGTCGGGGCCGGCCTCTCGGGCGTGCCGCTCCGGGCGTTCGTGGTCGGCACCGCGATCGGTGAACTGCCGTGGGCCGTCGCCGGCGTCGTCGCCGGCCGGTCGATCGACCGCGTGTTGCGGGAGGGTCTGGGTTCGGTGATCCAGCCGGAACTGATCGCCGCCGCGGGCCTCGCGGCACTCCTCCTCCTCGCCGGGCCGGCGTACCGCCACGTCCGTGATCGGCCCGCCGGACTCGACTGACCGACGGACGCCATGTGTCGGTACGCCGGGTCGCCGTCAGTCGAACAGCGACTCGCCGGTCATGACCTCGGGCTGATCCATTCCCATCAGCGAGAGGAGCGTCGGCGCCACGTCGGGGAGCGACCCCCCCTCGCGGATCGATCGGGCGCCCGAGTCACCCACCGGCGAGCGGTAGATCACGGGGACTGGGTTGAACGTGTGGGCCGTGTGGGGCGACTCGGGCGTCCCCATGTCGTCGGCGTTGCCGTGGTCGGCAGTCACGAGGAGGTGCCCGCCCGCGTCGGCGACGGCGTCGGCGAGTCGGCCGAGTTCCCGATCGACCGCCTCGACGGCTTCGACGGCGGCGTCGAAGTCGCCGGTGTGGCCGACCATGTCGGCGTTGGCGTAGTTGAGGACGAGCGCGTCGGGTTCGCGCTCCTCGTCGCCGATGGCCGCCACCGCGGCGTCGGTGACCTCCGGGGCGGACATCTCCGGCTGCTGGTCGTAGGTCGGCACGTCCGGCGAGGCGACGATGCGTCGCTCCTCGCCCTCGAACGGTGACTCCCGACCGCCGCTGAAGAAGTAGGTGACGTGGGGCGCTTTCTCGCTCTCGGCGACTCGGAGCTGTCGCATGCCCGCGTCGGCCCACAGTTCCCCGAGGGTCCCCTCGGGGTCGTTCGGCGGGAACGCCACCGGGAACGGGTAGGTCTCCTCGTACCGGGTCATCGTTGCCAGTTCGACGTCGGGCCGGTCGAGGTCGAACGGCCACTCGTCGGCGCCGACGCCGCTCAGCAGCCGACAGAGTTGGCGGGTCCGGTCGGCCCTGAAGTTGAACGTGACCACCGAATCGCCGTCGGCGAGCGCCGGCCTGCCAGTGATCAGCGTCGGCTCGACGAACTCGTCGGTCTCGCCGCGCTCGTAGCTCTCCTCGACTGCAGCCACCGCGGTGGCGCTTTCGTATCGTGCTCTGCGGTTTACGATCGCGTCGTAGGTGTCCCGGGTGCGCTCCCAGTTGTGGTCCCGGTCCATCGCGTAGTACCGGCCCGTAACGGTGGCGACGTGGCCGGTCTCGTGGTGGTCGATCACCTGTTGGAGGTCGGTGAGGTAGCCGGCGCCGCTCTTGGGCGCCGTGTCCCGTCCGTCGGTGAAGGCGTGGGTGACGGCGTCGACGCCGCGCTCGGCGGCGAGTTCGATCAGCGCGTGCAGGTGAGCCTGGTCCGAGTGAACCCCCCCGTCGCTCACGAGTCCCATGAAGTGGACTCGGCCGTCGTTGTCCTCGGCGTGAGCGAGGGCGTCGTCGATGGCGTCGATCGCCCCCAGTTCGCCGGCGGCGACGGCGTCGTTGATCCGGGTGTAGGGCTGTTTGACCACGCGCCCGGCGCCCAGGTGGACGTGGCCGACTTCGCTGTTGCCCATCTGGCCCTCGGGGAGGCCGACCCGGCGCCCGTGGGCGGTCATGGTGCCGAACGCGCCGTCCTGTCGGAGCGCGTCGAAGGTGGGCGTCGACGCCGTCCCGACCGCGTCCCGTCCCGGCTGGTCGGCCGGAGCGAGCCCCCAGCCGTCGAGAATCACGAGTGCTGCGTCCATGCTCGAGCGATGGGCTGGCCGCGGTATCACGGCTTCGGTGAGGGCCAACAGACACATACGCGCGCGTCGGGAAACGGTCCACAGATCGGTATGGACCTCGACAGCCTCGATAGGCGGCAGATGCTCGGGCTGCTGGCCGGCAGCGGCGCAGTCGCAGCCGGGGCGGGGGCGTTCGCCCTCGGGGGGGAGCCCGAAGCCGCCGAGACCAGACTCGTCGAGGGCGAGGAGTCCCGGCGGCTCGCCGAGGCCCACGCGCCGACGCTCTACTACGGCGCCCGCGAGCAGTGGTTCCCCACGGACCCACGCGAGTACGAGAGCGAGCGCGACGGCGAGACCGTCGTCGACGGCTTCGACGCCTTCGACGGCTACTCGGCTGACGCCCGGGAGGAGAGCTACCCCCACCCGACGGTGTTCTACCACGTCGTCGAGTACCCGGACTCGCCGCTGGCCTGCGTCCAGTTCTGGATGTACTCGGCGTTCGACCAGTTCTCGACGAACTTCCACTGGCACGACTGGGAGGTGCTGCACGTGTTCGTCGACCGCTCGGCCGACGACGGCGCCGGGACCGAATCGCCGACCGAAGCCGATGCCTCCGCGAACGCGTCTGCGACGACCGACGTGGGCCAGCCGGTGTTGTTCGTCGCCTCCGCCCACTCCCGGACGGTGCCAAACAACGAGTACCTCGACCCGAGCGTCGAACGGGCCTCGATCATCAGCGAGGTCGGCTCTCACTCCAGCACGCTCGGGGTCAACGCCCGACCCACGTCGTTCCAGCGGACGGACCTCGGCGAACTCTCGGCCGACATCAGCAACGACCCCGTGGAGGTCATCTCCGGGGAGGCCGCGTTCCCGCTGGCCTACGGGCTCCCGCGGGACGAGGGGCTGACGCTGCCGTACGCCATCCCCGAGTACGACGGCGAGCGGCTCCACGAACACGAGCGGCTGCCGAACGTCCGGCCCGAAGACCTGCTCGCCGACGACCTCACCGTGGCGACCTACGACGAACTGGCGAACCCGCCCGCGGACATTCCCAAGCGCGAGGGGGAGATCACGTTCGTCCCCGACGCCCGCGACGACGCCGACGGCGACGAACGCTACGAACTGATCGACATCGCGGCGGTGAGCCACATCACCGACTTCACCGGCCCGCAACTCAGCTTCAGCTTCACCGTCCCACAGTTCGCCGAGGACGCCATCGCCAGCCACCTCAATACGCCGGGGGTGCCGTGGGACCAGCCACGCTTCGACGCCCCCACCGCGGACATCAGCGAACCCCAGCACCGCGCCGCGCTCGCCGACCGCTACGAGCCGGTCCAAGCCGGCGGGAGCGCGAGCCGTATCCTCGGCGCGGTCCGGGAGGCAACCGGTGCCGACGACGCTCCCGGGAGCAACGGCGTCGCGCTCGTCGCTCCCTCCATCGAGACGGTCGCGCTGCTGGAGAGCGACCCCGAGGCGGTACCGTCGTTCTCGGGTGTGCTGGCTGTCGACGACCCCCCCGAGGGTG
Organism: Halolamina litorea; assembly: GCF_026616205.1. Lineage (NCBI taxonomy): Archaea > Methanobacteriati > Methanobacteriota > Halobacteria > Halobacteriales > Haloferacaceae > Halolamina > Halolamina litorea. Next base: position 681,501 of record NZ_JANHGR010000001.1, on the reverse strand, counting down.
AGCACCGACTGACCGTCAACGGGGCGGGGATGTCGCCCTACAGCGAACGGCTCACCCACGAGGGAGGGACCACTCGGGCCGGCGTCGAGGGGGCCATCCCGATGAGCGCGAACGAGGACGCCGTCAAAGTCGAAGGGGAGTCCGACGAGGGAACGACGCTGACCGCTATCGGCCTCGAGGACGACTTCGCCGGGACGCTGTACGACGGGCGCCCGCCGGGCGAGGACGGAACGTTCGGGATCTACGCCCACCGGGACGGCGCCTACACCGCGGAGGTCCGCGACGACGCGGGCCAGCGGGGCGCGCTCCGGGTCAACCCCAACGCCGACGACGAGACGCTCTCGCTCGGCGGGGTCGGGACCGGGAAGACGGCGCTCGCGGACTACCTCGTGCGCTTCCTCGCGGAGACGCGCCAGCAGGCCGCGGTGTTCGAGGACGGCGACGCCGACGGCATCGACGACGTGCCGACGGGGCAGAACGTCACCGACGACGTGGTCGCCGACGCGGTCGAACGCGCGAACGAGAACGCCGGCGACGTGGTCGACGCCGTGGGCGAGACCGTCGAGACGGTGATCGACGACACCACGGATGGCGTCGAGAACACGACCGACACACCGGAACCGACTAACAGCCCCGACGTGCTGGGGGGGCCGGACGACGGACCCGACGCCGTCGATGGCTGGGGCGACGGGCTCTTCGAGGACCAGTTCGAGCCGGCGGCGAACGAGCTGGGGAGCAACGACAGCGACGACGAAGACGGCGACAGTGACGACGGCGACGGTGACGACGGCGACCGGGGTCCCCCGGCCGAAACAGGATTCTCGGGCGTGCTGCGCAGCGTCGACGCCGCGCTGCTGGTGGCTGCCGCGGCGCGGGACGCGTCCCGGAACGGACGGGCCGACAACGCCGACCGGCGACTCGGGTCGCTCCGGAACCGACTGGAGGCCGTCAGCAGGGTCGTCGAACGCAGTGAGGGGCTCCCACCGGGGCTCGGCTCGCTCGCGGCCAAGCGTGCCGAACGCATGCTCCCGCGGGTCGAGGCCGCACTCGACGCCGACCCCTGAGAGCCGCGGCTCGACGGCTACTCGTCCGGTCGGTGCGGTCGGCTGCTTCCCGCGTCCGGATCGATCCGGAGGTACTTGGCGAACAGGTCCGCGACCCGCGTGTAGGCGTCGAGGACGTTCTCCCGCTGGCTGAAGCCGTGGGGCTCCTCCGGGTAAGCCTGCAGTTCGTGGCGCTTGCCGTGTTTCTCCAACTCCGCACAGAGCTGTTCGGACTGGCTGATCGGCACGCGAGTGTCCTCCTCGCCGTGGAGGACGAGGACGGGGTCCTCGATGTCGGGGACCGTCCGGATCGGGCTGGCCTCGCGGTAGTTGTCGAGATCGGTGGCGAGGTCGCCGAGTTCGCGCTTCATCAGCTGCCACCCGATGTCGTCGGTGTCGTCGACGAACGTCTCGTAGTCGTAGACGCCGTAGAACGCCGCGCCGGCGGCGAAGGCGTCGGAGTTCCCGAGCGCGTTCACCGTCATCAGGCCGCCGCCGGAGCCGCCGAAGACCCCCGCGCGATCGGCGTCGACGGCGGGGAACGCATCGCCCGCGGCCTCGGCGGCGTCGACCACGTCGTCGAGGTCGCCGCCGCCCCAGTCGTCGTCGTTCGCCATCCGGTGGGCGCGGCCGTAGCCGTCCGAGCCGCGGTAGTTCGGCATGGCCACCGCGTAGCCCAGCGCCGCGAAGTACTGCGAGCGGTAGTCCCATCCGAAGTCGTCGAACGCCGTCGGCCCGCCGTGGGGGTGGACGAGCACGGGCACCGAATCGGGCTCGTCGGGGAAGCCGCCGACCGGCGGGTAGACGAGGGTGTGGATCTCGGTAGCGCCCGAACGGAAGGTGAACTCGGTGGGGGAGGCGAGACGCTCCGCGAAGCCGACGGAGCCGGTCTCGACCACGGCTGCGCCCGCGTCGGCGTTCCAGACCTGCGGCGGCGTCGTGGGGTCGCCACGAACCGTGAGCAGGTCGCCGTCGGACCAGACCGGGCCGGTGTGGAACGCGTCGTCCGTGCTCAGCAGGTCGGCGTCGGCATCGTCGTCGAGGGGGACGGTTCCGGGGCTACTCCGGCCCTGTCCGGTGGCGGTGAACGCGAGCCGGTCGCCGCCGGGGTGCCACGCGGGCGCGCCGACTTCGACGCCGTCCGCGGCGTGGACCGTCGTCGTCTCGGCCGACTCCTCGGCTCCGGTTCCTGCCGCCGCATCGACGGCGTCCGCGTCGGCGTAGTGGATGGCGTCGAAGCCGCTCGCGTCGTGGACGAACGCGACACCCTCGCCGTGGGGGTGGGGTCGGGGCGTCTGTACGCGGACGGCATCCTCGCTGAACACCACCTCGGCGTCGGCCACGATCTCGCCACCCCGAATCGGGAAGCGAACCAGTTCGGCCTCGAAGTCGAACAGGCTACGGTGGGGAGCCCGGACGGCGTAGAGTCCGTCGTCGCCCCAGCGCGGGTCGCTGTAGAGGTAGTCGTCGTCCGCCAGGATCTGCTGGCCCCCGGTGTCCGGGTCGATGAGGACCAGCGCGGCCCGGGAGACCTCGTTGGTGACGGCGGCGACGCCGTGTTCGCCCCACGCGAGGCCGATCACCGGGCCGTCGCCGTGGGTGAGTGCCTCGACCTCGCCGGTGGCGGCGTCGACGGCCGAGAGGGTGCCGGCGGCGTCGATGAAGGCGATGCGGTCGCCCGCAGGGTTCCACGCGACCCACTGGGTGTCGCCGCGGCCACGCCGCATGGCGGAGACGCCCTCGCTGGTGAGGCGGGCGTCGGTCCCGTCCTCGTGAAGCCAGAGGTCGGTCTGGTCCTCACGGTTCAGCGCGTAGGCGATCCGGCCGTCGTCGGGTGCGGGCGCGGCGACGACGGCGCTGTCGGCACTCGCCATGTCGGCGAGCAAGCCGTCGTAGCTGGTGTCCCGCAGGTCGCGTCGGTACACGCTCGGGGGTGGTGGCTCCGTGGGGTTAGCCCTTTGCCCCCCGGAAACGCAAGCGGGGACGGGGGCGAGAGCGGTCCCGCAGTGAGACAGCCTTTTTGCTCCCTATCGCCAAGCGCGGGTATGGACTCGGCGGTACTGCTGAACCTCCTCGGCAACGAGAACCGCCGGCGGATCCTCCGGCTACTCTCGCATAAGTCCTGCTACGTCACGGAGATCAGCGAGTACCTCGGGGTGAGTCCCAAAGCCGTCATCGACCACCTACGTAAGCTCGAGGAGGCGGGGCTGGTCGAGAGCCACACCGACGACCAGCGCCGGAAGTACTTCCACATCGCGCGCTCGGTGCGGCTCGAAGTCAGCGTCTCGCCCCACAGTTTCGGGGCCAAGAGCGCTTACCCGGCCAGCCGGAGTCTGGACATGGCCGGGCGGTGCAGCCACCTCACCATCGACATCGACGACCGGCCCGAGGCCGACGGGTTGGAGGGGCTGGCCGAGGAGTTCGACCGACTCCAGCACCTCGAACGCGAACTCTCGCTGGCCCAACGTTGGGTCGACGGCCGGCTGAACGAGGTTCTCGACCGGCTCAACGGCCACATCGGTGCTGAGGCGGACTCGCGGTTCTACGCCGCGGTCCTCTCGGCGGTCGTGACCACCGACGGCACGCTCCGGGCGATTTCCGACGATATCGACGCCGACACGGCGGCCGTCGAGGACGCGCTCGAACAGCTTACCGAACGGGGGCTGTTGGAACGGCGCGACGACGGCGGCTGGACGCTCGGTTAGATCGATTTCGTCAGGCCGTCACGGAGGTCCCGGCCGAAGTAGTAGCCGAGGACCGCCGCCACCGCCCCGCTGCCGGCGCCGATCGCGCCCAGCGCGAGCCCGTACTGTTGGAGCCACTCGACGCCGATCGGGAGGAACACCCCCTGAAACACCGACGTGATCGCGAGCAGCGCCGCAAGCGCCGCGCCGGCTGCGCCGACTTCGAGGTACTGCCTGTGTGAGCGAACGAGGCCCAGCAGGAACGTCGCCGCGAACAGGCCGACGATCCGGCCGACCGTCCCGAGGAAGGGGATCATCCCGCCGATGGCGCCGCCGGCGACGACGCCCGCGCCAGTGACCAAGAGCGCGAGCAGGAACCCGCGGATCGAGAAGACGCTCCCGACGCGCCCGCGGACGTCCGCGAGCCGGCCACCGCCGTCGCTCGTCTCGTCGGTGTCGTCGGCGTCGAGGGCGTCGACGCCCTCCGCCTCGCCGTCGCGCTCTCGTGACAACTGCATACCGGAACTGGGGCGGCTGAAGGTATGGTTCTTGCGCCGGGCCGGTGTGTGATCGGGAGCACGCGACGCGCGGACCACGGGAAGAAGGCAGTTTCAAGTCCGACCGACCGGAACCACGGCGTATGAATCCCGGGGACCGCGTTCGCGTCGATCACGACGACGCCACCGACGAGGGTGTGCTGATGCCCACCACCGACGAGGAGCACCTCGTGCTCAAACTCGACGGCGGCTACAACGTCGGGATCGACCGCGAAGGCGCCGACGTTGAGGTACTGGAGTCCGACGTGTACGACATCGAGGAGGGCGACGCCGGCGACGATGACGCCTCCGAAGTCGAGTTCGACGAGGACCTCCCGACGGTCGCGCTCGTCTCGACCGGCGGCACCATCGCCTCGACCGTCGACTACCGCACCGGCGCCGTGACCGCACGCTTCGACGCCGAGGACGTCCTGCGGGCCGTGCCCGAACTCGCCGGCCGCGCGAACTACCGCGGCCGCGTGGTCGCGGACATCCTCAGCGAGAACATGGAGCCCGCGATCTGGCAGGACCTCGCCGCGGCCGTCCACGAGGAGATCGAGAACGGCGCCGACGGCGTCGTCGTGATGCACGGCACCGACACGATGCAGTTCTCCGCGGCCGCGCTGTCGTACATGCTCGACACGCCGGTCCCGATCGTGTTCACCGGGAGCCAGCGCTCTGCCGATCGACCCTCCTCGGACAACGTGATGAACGCCGTCTGTGCCGTCGAGGCGGCGACAGCCGACGCCGCCGAGGTGATGGTCTGCATGCACGGGACCCCCTCCGACGACCACTGTGCGCTCCACCGCGGCACGCGCGTGCGGAAGAACCACACCTCCCGCCGGGACGCCTTCGAGACCGTCGGCGCGCAGCCGATGGGCGTCGTCGACTACGAGGCGGCCAAGGACGGCCAGGGCGACGCGGCGGGCGTCGAGTTCGCCGACGAGTACGCCGAGCGCGGCGGGACCGACCTCGCGCTGAACGACGACCTCACCACCGACGTGGAACTGGTCAAGCCGACGCCGGGCATGGACCCGGCAGCGTGGGAGTACCTCACCGGCAAGGACGGCGTGATCGTCGAGGGGACCGGCCTCGGCCACGTGCACACGGACCTGATCCCGCGGCTGGAGGAACTGGTCGAGGACGGCACGACGGTCGCGATGACCTCCCAGTGTCTCGAAGGCCGGGTCTGTGACCGCGTCTACGACACCGGGCGTGACCTGCTCGACGCCGGCGTCGTCGAGTGTGGCGACACGCTCCCCGGCACGGCGAAAGTGAAGCTGATGTGGGCGCTCGCGAACAGCAAGAACCCCGACGACGCCATGGGCCGGGACCTCGCCGGTGAACTCACCGAGGAGTCCAAGCCGTGGGTCTGAGCCGCGAGTACACCGACGACGAGGAGATCGCGATCCGGGAGGCCGTCCCGGGCGACCTCCCGACGCTCGCGGCCTTCACTGCCGACACGTGGGAGAGCGGCGACTACATCGCCGACGCGTTCCCGCGCTGGATGGCGAGCGACGACCCGAACACGAAGACGTTTGTCGCCGCCGATCTGACCGCCGATCCCCTCGCCGCCGACGAGGTCGAGGGTGTCGACCCCGACGACGTGGGCGAGCTGCCCGACGACCGGCCGGTCGGTATCTGCCAAGCGGTCGGCCTGACCGACCACGAGGGCTGGATGCAGGCGATGCGGGTCGACCCCGACTACCGCGGCCGCGGGCTCTCCGTGGCGATGAACGACGCCGGCTTCCACTGGCTCCACGAGACGGGCCGCCGGGTCGCCCGGAACATGGTGTTCTCGTGGAACACCGGCGGACTGGGAACCTCGCGGGCCTGTGGCTTCGACGCCGGCACGGAGTTCCGCTGGGTCGAGCCCGAGCCCGACGCCGACGCACCGGAGGCCACCGGCGAGGCGGCGGCCGTCGACGCCGACCCCGACGCGGCGTGGAGCTTCTGGGCCGGCAGCGACGCCCGGGACGACCTCCGCGGGCTGACGCTCAACACCGACGAGTCGTGGTCGCTCTCGGAACTCACCCGCGAACGGCTTCGCGACGCCGCCGCGGACGATCGGCTACAGGTCGTCTCGGCGGCCGACGGTGGGATCGGCGGCGTGAGCTACCGCGCCCGAACGACCGAGCGCGAGGAGGACGGCGAGGAGATCACCCGCGCCGAGTACGGCGTCGCGGCGTGGGCCGACCCCGACGCCGCCGAAGCGCTGTTCGCGGCGATCTCGCGGGACGCCGCTGCCGCGGGCGCCGACCGGACGCGAGTGCTCGTCCCCGAGGACGTGCGCTGGGTCAGCGACACCGCCGCCGCCGGCGTCGACATCGGCGACGAACCCGACTTCGTGATGGCTGCCGACCTCACTCGGCGCCAGTGGGAGCGCTAGGTCGCGGTTTTACCGTTCTCGGCTGCGAGAGTCCCGTATGCTTCCGACGCCGGCCTCCGCGCAGTTAGCCGTCGGCCGGAACGGTTGTTCCGTCGGGGCGGAGGGCACACGGTGAGCGCGCCGCTCTCGGGGCTGCTGACCGACCGGACGGTGCTGCTCGCGCTCGTGGTGCTGTTCGGCGGCGGCGTCTCCGCCGGGATGCTCGGGCTGCTCGTCGCGAACGCCTACTTCCTGCCCGGGCCGCCGCCGACGTGGTCGCTGCGGGCGGGCGCCGCCGTGGCGGTGCTCGGCGCGATCCTGACCGGGGTCGGCCTGCTTCTCGCGGTGCTCGACGGCACACTCCGGGGGACCGGCAACGCCGCCCCGTGGATGATCGCCGCGGGCGTTTTGAGCTACGTGGCGGGTGTGGTGATGCTCGAAGTTCGATCCCGCCCCGATACGTCGTGGTGATCAGGCCGACTCGCGGGCGAGCCGTGGCGCCGGAACGGGCCGGACGACGCCGAACACGAGTCTGTTGAGCGCCCAGCCGGCGTTCAGGCCGATCATCGCGACGCCGACGACGCCGGCGGGGAGTGGGTAGCGAAACACGAGGAAGCCGACAGAGACGACGGCGAAGGTGGCGAGCGGGAGCACGACACGCCAGCCCGGGAGTCGGTCCGCGGCGGCGACTGTCAGGCAGGTGAGGAGGGCGGCGGCGACGCCGACGGGCCACGCTGTGAACGGGTCCGTCGCGCCGATGAGCACGAGTGCCGCCGGCCCGAGGCCGACGACAGCGAACAGGAGTTCCCGGCGGACGACGTCGTCTTCGGCGGTCACGGCTGGAACTCCGCCGGGAACGGGAAAACGGTGCCGCTCAGACCGCGACGACCCACGCGCGGTAGTCCGCCTCGCGCTCGTACACCTCTTGGAAGACGCGGTCGGCGAAATCCGCGAGGCGGTTCGCGTCGGAGCGCGCGGAGATCCGGACGTTCGTCCCCTCGGCGGTGTCTGGCGACTCCAGGTCCTCGATGCGGAACTCCGGGAACTCGTCGACGAGGCCCTTGACGCGGTCGAGTTCGTCGTCGGTGGTGTCGAGGTTGAACGTCTTCTCGGCGAACTGGAGCCACGGCTGAGGTTCGTCCTCCTCGTCCTCGTCGTCGCCGTCGGGGTCGAACGCCGGCGTTTCGGGAGGTGCGGCCTCGATCGTGAGGAACGCGCTCCCGCGGGTCCGGTGGGCGGTGACGGCGTCGGCGAACAGCTTCCGGCGCTCGGTCGGCGTGTCGGCGTCGAAGCGGGTCATACCGGTGCTCTGCGGGCCGCCGACTAATCAGTCCCGGCCTCGGCCGCTTTCTTCAAGCCTTTATGCCCTGACCCAGTCGGACTCGGTATGGCCGACTACCACATCCTACTGCTGGGTCCGCCCGGCGCCGGCAAAGGCACGCAGGCGAAGCGACTCTGCGAGACGTACGACCTCGACCACGTCTCGACTGGCGACGCCCTGCGAGCGAACAAGGACATGGAGACGGAGTACGGCACGCCCCGCAGCTTCATGGAGGCCGGCGAACTCGTCCCCGACGAGGTCGTCAACGAAGTGCTCGAGGCCGCGCTCACCGACGCCGACGGCTACGTGCTCGACGGCTACCCGCGGAACCTCGACCAGGTCGAGTTCCTCGACGACGCGACGGAGTTGGACTACGTCTTCTTCCTCGACGTGGACCGCGACGTGCTGGTCGAGCGCCTGACCGGCCGCCGCGTCGACCCCGAGACCGGCGACAACTACCACGTCGAGTTCGACATGCCCGACGACGAGGAGATCCGCGAGCGACTCGTCCAGCGCGACGACGACGAGGAGGACGTGGTTCGCGACCGCCTCGAAGTGTACGAGGAGAACACCGAGCCCGTGATCGAGCACTACCGTGAGACCGGCGAACTGGTCGAGATCGACGGCGAGGGGACGCCCGATGACGTGTTCGAACGCCTGAGCGACGCCGTCGAAGGCGACGACTGAGCGGCCCGGCCGATCGTTTTTGGCCCGGATCGACGGCGAAGGTGAGCAGCGACAAGTAAAAGCTTCATAACGCCCGATAGCAAAGTGAGACTCAATGGTACGGACCGAGAAACGCGTCCGCGAACTCGTCTCGGAGGACCCCGCCATGCGGGAGGTCGTCGAGACGGTGCTCGAGCACGCCGACGACGGCGAAGTCGGGTGGGCGGACGTGAAAGGCGAAATCGAGAGCGGGCAGTGGGGCCGCCTGATCCAGAAGGAGGTGCTGGTCGAGGGCGAGACCGGCTTCCGGATCGAGGACCCCGAGGCCGCCCGCCAGGGGCTGGAAGCCGACGGCGACGGGAGCTCCGGCTCGTCGGCCGACCTCGACGACGTCGAGAGCACGTCGTGGTCGCGCTGGGACAAGATGGCCGGCGTGGGCACCCTGCTGTTCATGGTGGGGTACGCGTACAACCCGATCCGGCAGGCGGTCGGGCAGACCCTCGACCTCGCGTTGGGTCCGCTGCTCGACGTGTTGCCGTTCTACGCCGTCGTACTCCTGCTGGCCATGACCACCGGGCTCTACTCCACCGCCCTCCGGGGTGTGCTGATGGACATGGACAAGATGGGCGCGTATCAGGACCGGATGAAGGACATTCAGGAGCGCCGGAAGGAGGCCAAGGAGCGCGGTGACGACGCCGCGATGCAGAAGATCCAGGAGGAGCAGATGGAGGCCATGGGCGACCAGCTCGGCATGTTCAAAGAGCAGTTCCGCCCGATGGCGTGGATCATGTTCCTCACCATCCCGGTGTTCCTGTGGATGTACTGGGCCATCGGCGCCCGCGGGGCGGTCAGCCACTACGACCTGGGCACCGTCGTCTTCCCGATCTGGGGCGCCCTCGAGTGGACCGAGCCGATGCTCGGGCCGATCCGCCCGTGGATCTTCTGGTACTTCCTCTGCTCGACGGCCTCGATCCAGATCATCCAGAAGGCGATGAACATCGAGATGACGCCGTCGAGTTCGTAGACGCTCCCGTTTTCCCCGTTTCCCGTGTTCGTCGGTCCCGCTACGGCGTGCGTTCTCGGTCAGTCACGCGCCTGACCGTCGCCGCGCCGTCGTCCACCATCGCGCCTGACCGTCGCCGCGCAGTCGGGCCACCACCGCCGGCTTTTTCGATACTCCGCCCCATAGCCCGGCTATGGACACAGTCCGTGAGGCGCTCCGAGAGCTTCCGGAAGCGATCTTCGCCGATCTGCTCGAGAGCGAGTCGGCCTACCGACTCGTGATCGACCTCCCCGGAGCGACCGCCGACACCACCGACCTGCGGACGGAGGGCGGCCGACTCCACATCGAGGCACGCCGCGAGAAGTCCTTCGACGGGGCGTTCGACTACGTCCGGGAGGACCGCCCGCTCTTCCTCGACGCCGAGATCCCGCTGCCCCCGGACGCCGGCACCGAGGCCGAAGCGTCGATGAGCCGTGGCGTGCTCACGGTGACGGTCCCCAAGCGCTCGGCCGACCCCGCCGAGTCGATCGAGATCCGCGAGGCCTGATGCTCCGTCGAGTCGCCGCCGCCACCGAGCCGCCGCGACGAGGGGGGTGATTCGGCCTGGCGTCACTCCGTGCCTACTGGCGCTTCCTCGTCGTCCTGAAGGGGTTCTTCCCGCTGCTGTTCGCGTGGACGCGGGACCGTAACCGCTTCCTGCTGTTCGGTCGGAGCCGAAGCGTCGACAGCGAGACCCGAGTGGAGCGCGCCGAGACGCTGCTCGAGACGCTGCTGACGCTCGGACCGACGTTCATCAAGCTCGGACAGCTACTGTCGACCCGGCCGGACATCGTCCCGCCGGAGTACGTCGACGTGCTCTCGAGTCTGCAAGACGAGGTCCCCCCGGCCGACTGGGCCGAGGCCAAGGAGGTCCTCGAAGGGGAACTGGGCCCCGTCGAGGAGACGTTCGAGTCCTTCGACACCGAGGCTATCAGCGGCGCGAGTCTCGGGCAGGTGTACCGTGCGGTCCACGACGGCGAGCAGGTCGCCGTGAAGGTCCGCCGTCCGGGAATCGTGCCCCTGGTCAACGCCGACCTCCGGGTGATCCGCTGGTCGCTACCGATCATCGTCTACTTCGTCGACCAGTCGAGTTCGTTCTCGCTGTCGAACCTCGCCGAGGAGTTCTCCCAGACGATGCGCCAGGAGATGGACTACGGGCGCGAGCGGGCGATGCTCGAGGAGATCAGGACGAACTTCGACGACAACCCCAACATCCGGATCCCCGACGCCCACATCGACGCCTCCGGGGACGCCGTGCTGACGATGGAGTACCTCCCGGGGACGAAGATCAACGACATCGACGAACTCGACGCGAAGGGGATCGACCGAACCGAACTGGCGACCCGCCTCCAACGCATCTACCTCCAGATGATCATCGACGACGGCGTGTTCCACGCCGACCCCCATCCGGGGAACCTCGCGGTCGACGACGAGGGAGCGATCATCTTCTACGACTTCGGGATGAGCGGCCGGGTCGACCCGTTCATTCAGGAGAAGATCGTCGACTTCTACGTGGCCATCGCCGAGCAGGACACCGACGCCATCCTCGACGCCCTCACGGAGATGGGCACCCTCTCGCCGGAAGCCGACCGGCAGGTGATGGGCCAAGTGATGGAGTTGGCCATCGAGGACGCCCGCGGCGAAGACATCGAGCAGTACCGCGTCCAGCAGATCATCGAGCAGGTCGAGGGGACCATCTACGAGTTCCCGCTGCGGCTCCCGCGGAACCTCGCGCTCGTGCTCCGAGTCGCCACCGTCGTCGAGGGGGTCTGTGTCACGCTCGACCCCGATTTCGACTTCATCAGCGTCGCGACCGACTACCTCCGTGAGGAGGGCTACCGCGAGCAGACCGCCCGACGGATCGCCGAGGAGGCCGGCAAGCAGGTACAGGAGACCGCGAGCGCGCTGGTGACGGTGCCCGGAAAGCTCGACCGGGTCCTCACGGGGATCGAGGGCGAGAACCTCTCGGTCAACATCAACGTCGAGGACGGCAACGACGTGTTCAGGGACCTCGCGTTGCGGCTGATCCTGGGGATCTTCGTCGCCGCCGGCGTGCTCTCGGCGGCGCTGATCTACGCGTTCGGGCAGGACTGGCGGGTGTCGGTCGGCATCCTCGCGGTCACGGCGCCGCTGGTCCTGGCGCTCTGGCGCTCGTTCCGACGCAAGCGCGCGATCCGGGCGACGCCGCAGTTCACCCGACAGAGCATGCGCCAGCGCGACGGGGACTGACGCCGCCGGCACCACGGCACTTTTGCGAGGCCCCGACCCAGAGCCGATATGGACGTATCACCGTTCGGGCTCGAACGCTGGTTCGCGGAGTACGAACACGAGGCAGACATCATGTTGGCCGAGAGCGGGATCCGCTCGCTGCCGGCCGACCGCTTCGACCTCGACCCCGGAAAACTCGGCTACGTGATCCCCACGAACGGCGATCCCGAGTTCCGCGCCGACGTGGGCGAGCGCTACGGCCGCAGCGCCGACGAAGTGCTGTTCACCGTCGGCACGCAGGAGGCGAACTTCCTCACCTTCCTCTCGCTGCTGAACTCAGAACACGGCGACCACGCGGTCGTAGTCACGCCGACCTATCAGGCGCTCCACGCGGTGCCGGAGGCGTTCGGCGAAGTCACTCGGGTGCCCTTGAACCGCGAGGACTGGTCGGTCGACCTCGCGGGCGTCGAAGAAGCGATCCGCGACGACACCGCCGTCGTCGTGTTGAACAACCCCAACAACCCCACGGGCAAGTACCACGACGAGGAGACGGTCCGGGAGCTGTACGACCTCGCCGCCGAGAACGACACGTTCCTGCTCTGTGACGAGGTCTACCGACTGCTCGCCGAGGAGCCGATCACGCCCGCGGCGGCGATGGGCGAGTACGGCATCTCGACGACGAGCCTCACCAAGGCCTACGGGCTAGCGGGCCTGCGTTTCGGCTGGGTCGTCGGCGACGCCGACGTGGTCGAGCGTGCCTGGCGCTGGAAGGACTACACCACCATCTCGCCCACGCTGTTCGGCCAGCACGTCGCCAAGCAGGCCATGGGTGAGCAGGAACGGGAGATCCTGCGGGAGAACCGCGACCTCGCCACGAAGCACCGTGGGATCGTCGCCGACTGGCTCGACGAACACGGACTGGCGTGGACCGAACCGGTCGGCGTCAACGGCTTCGTGACGGTGCCGGAGGGGTTCGAGGACGCAGAGGAGTTCTGTCGCGTCGTCGTCGAGGAGGCGTCGGTGGTGCTCGCGCCGGGGCACCTGTTCGGGCCCTACGAGGACCGCTTCCGCATCGGCTTCGGGCTCCCGACGGCAGAGCTGGAGGAGGGCCTGGAGCGGGTCGGCGACGTGATCGAGAGCCGTTAGGCGTCGTCCTCGGTCGCACAGCCACACGCCTCGCAGCCGCAATCGTCCGCCGTCTCCTCGGCCGGCGTCGCCGGCTTGGGAACGACGGTCACGTGGTCGATGCCGACCGAGTGTTGTCTCGTAGCCATGGTAGACGTGTGGGTCTCGCCACCTAAGAGATTACCCATACGCATAACGTATCCAGGGTCCCGGGGAGATACGTGAGAGGTATATCCATGTCTCGGGGGTATCGTCCCGGCGTGCTCGGAGAACTGGGGCGCATCGGCGCCGGCCGCGACGCGGCTCGCTCCAGCGGTGTCGACCGCGGGCGCGCTACGGCAGCGAAAAGACGGGGTCGGGACCGCTCAGAACGTCTCGTCGTAGAGCTCCTGTGCGTGCTCGATAGCGTCGAGGGCAGCGGCCTTGTCCTCCCAGCCGAGGGTAGTGACCTCCTTGCCCTCCTCGAGGTTCTTGTAGGTCTCGAAGAACTCGTCGATCTCGTCGAGGGTCTGTTGGGGGATGTCCTCGAGGTCCTCGATGTGGTCGAAGCGGGGGTCCTCGCTGGGAACGGCGATGACTTTGTCGTCCTGCTCGCCGTCGTCGTCCATCTTCATCAGCGCGACGGGACGAGCCTCGATGATGCAGCCGGGGAAGGTGGCGTCCTCGACCATCACCATCACGTCGAAGGGGTCCTCGTCGTCGTAGTAGGTCTGCGGGATGAAGCCGTAGTCGTAGGGGTAGTGGACGTTCGAGTGCAGCACCCGGTCGAGGACGACGCCGGGCACGTCCTTGTCGTACTCGTACTTGTTGCGCTCGCCCTTCAGACACTCCACGACTGCGTAGATCTCCTCGGGCGCGTCCGGCCCGGTTTCGAGGTCTTCCCAGAGGTTCGTCATGCCTCAGAACGTTCCGCCAAGTCGGGCAAATGCCTTTCGGGATGTTCCTGTCCGGGCGAAAACGCTTTTAGGTTGGGACGAGTACCTTTCAACGCGAGCACTAGACGATACCCGTCGTGGCAGTTCGACGACGACGCCCCGGGAAGGAGGGCGGCGGCGTTGAGGCGGCGGGACCGAACGGTGCCACTAAAACAATGTCAGAGGCAGAAGCAGTCAACGAAGAATCGGGTATCGCACGAGACCTCACCGCGTTCCAGCAGAACATCCTCATCATCCTCTCCGAGGAGGCGATGTACGGGCTCGCGATCAAGCGGGAGCTCGAAGGGTACTACGGGACCGAGGTCAACCACGGTCGACTCTACCCCAACCTCGACGACCTCGTCGAGCTCGAACTGGTGGAGAAGAGCGAACTCGACAAGCGGACGAACCAGTACGCGCTGACCGAGAAGGGTCGCGAGGCCGTCCTCGACAGCATCGAGTGGACCCTCTCGCGCTTCGTCACCGACGAGGAGCGTGCCGACGAGGTTCGCGCGATCCTCGACGAGCAGGCCTAAGCGTCGACCGCCGACGCCGGCGGTTCAGTATCGGCCGCGACGAACACTTTTCGAACGGACTCACCGATCAGCGACGCCTCCGTCTCGCTGGGCCACGCGTTGCGCGGGTAGTACTCGGTGAGGAACTCCCGGACCTCCTCCGTGGTCAGTTTCTCGGCAGGCTTGGCGTAGTGGTTGCTGGCGAAGTCGGCGAACGCGCGAGCGTTGCCCGCGTGATCGGGCGCTTGCTCGGCGACGGCGTCGACGAGGCCGTCGTTGTGCTCGGCGATCTCCTGCCAGTGCTCGGGGTCGCCCGGGCCCGAGAGGGTGATCTCGACCGCCCGCTCGGTGTCCTCGACGCGGTCGAACTGGACGATGCCCTCCTCAAGCCACTCCTCGGGGTAGAGCACGAGCGTGTCGTCCTCCTCCCGGATGCGGCTCTCGTAGTCGTGGTCGGCGAGGAGGTCGTCACGGCGCTCACGGTAGACCGCCGCCTCTTCCATCGCGCCCTCGCCGTCGGCCCGCCGCTCGGCCGCACGAGCCAGTCGCGTGAGCCGTTCGGCCTCGTCGGCGGCGTCGGCCGGGATGTCAGGGATTCGCTCCGCCTCGTCGGCGTCCGTTTCGGCCGTTCCGGTGTCGCTATCGGTCATCGAGTGCCTCGTTCGCCAAGTCGTCGGCGCGGTCGTTTATCTCCCGCGGAACGTGCTCGATCCCCCACCGGTCGAACCGCCGGAGTAGCTCCCGCGCCGTGACGCGCTTCTCCTTGAGATCGGGGTCGTTGGTGTTCCACTCCCCGCGGAGCTGTTTGACCACGAGCTGTGAGTCCCCGCGGATGTCGAGTTCGTCGATACCGAGGTCGCGTGCGGCCCGGAGCGCGCGGAGGAGCGCCTCGTACTCGGCTTGGTTGTTGGTCGCGCGCCCGATCCGCTCGCCGCCCTCGGCGACGATGCCGTCGCTGGTGACGATGGCCCAGCCGACGGCCGCGGGGCCGGGGTTGCCACGGCTCGCGCCGTCGAAGTAGACGTGGGCGCGGCCACCACCCTCCTTCAGCAGGAGGGTGAGGTCGGTGGGTGTGGCACCCTGTACGACGACCTTGTCGTCGTAGGCGACGGCCACGGCGTCGCCGTGTTGGGCGCGCCAGCGTTCGTGATCGGTGTTCCCGGGCGTGGTCTCGACGCCCGCATCCTGCAGGCGCTCGCGTGCCGTCTCGGGGTCGACGGTGACGGTCGGCATGGGCCGGCTTACCCGCCGGGCCACTATAGGCAGTTCGTTCGGGGGATCGATCGCTTGACGGCGACCGAACAACTGGGGTTTGGCAAACTTTTACCCGAGTTGCTTTCGTCGTCAACGAACAGGATGTCGCGGCCAACTCGACAACGGGAGTCCGAGCGGGGGCGTGTTCGGGGGAACACCGAGGAAGCGGGGGACGCCGAGACGGCTGACGCCGAGGAGATCGACCCCGATGAGGTCGACCCCGACGAACTTCGGCGCACGTCCGACGGGGAGCTGATCCACGAACCGACGGGGCTGATCCTGGAGGAGGACAACATCGACCCCGGCCCGGAGTGGCGCGCGTTCAACCACTCCGAGCGCCAGAGCAAGTCCCGCGTCGGCGCCCCGACGACGAAGACGATGCACGACAAGGGGCTGACGACGACCATCGACTGGAAGGACAAGGACGCCTACGGGCGGGCGCTCTCCTCGGAGAAGCGCTCCCAGATGCACCGGCTGCGGAAGTGGCAGGAGCGCATCCGGACGAAGGACGCCGGCGAGCGGAACCTCCAGTTCGCGCTCTCGGAGGTCGATCGGATGGCCTCCGCCCTCGGCGTCCCCCGGTCGGTCCGCGAGGTGGCGTCGATGATCTACCGACGCTCGCTCGACGGCGACCTGATCCGCGGGCGCTCCATCGAGGGCGTCGCCACCTCGGCGCTCTACGCGGCCTGCCGGAAGGAGGGGATCCCGCGGAGCCTCGAAGAGATCTCGGAAGTCTCCCGGGTCGAACGCAAGGAGATCGGTCGCACCTACCGCTACGTCTCACAGGAGTTGGGACTGGAGATGCGGCCGGTCGACCCGAAGAAGTACGTCCCGCGGTTCTGTTCTGACCTCGACCTCAACGAGGAGGTGCAGGCGAAAGCCAGCGAGATCATCGACACGACCGCCGAGCAGGGCCTGCTCTCGGGGAAGTCCCCAACGGGCTACGCCGCCGCGGCCATCTACGCGGCGTCGCTGCTCTGTAACGAGAAGAAGACCCAGCGCGAGGTCGCCGACGTGGCCCAGGTGACCGAAGTCACCATCCGGAACCGGTACCAGGAGCAGATCGAGGCGATGGGAATCCACGGGTAGTCGACCCGCCCCGGCGCGTTCCACGAACTCCCGACCGCTTCTCCGTTCGTCATCGACGCCGACAGCGACGGCATCGTCGACGACCGGCCGCGGCGCCGTCGGGCGCCGCGGGGAACTTTCAAGCCCGTGTAGCGCCGAGTCGGGAGTGATGCGACTGGACGAGTATCTCGAGTACGAGGCCGACGAGGCCGCCGAACGGCGGCGCCTCGCCGAGGAGAAGAGCTACGAGATACTCGACCACCTGGAGTCCTTCGAGAACCGCTTCGAGGAACACGTCAGCGGCGACTCGCTCGTCGGCAGTGTCTCGCCCTCCATCTTCGTCGGTCGGTCGGACTACCCGAAGGTATCGACGGGGATCCTCTCGCCGGTCGGCCACGAGGACGACGCCGGCCGGTTCGAGACCAGCGGCCAGTGGTACGACGAGGGCGTCGGTATCGCCGACGTGTTCGAACGCCGGACGAGCCTGCTGAACTCCAACCGCACCGGCGTCGGCGTCGACGTGAACGACGCGTGGGACGGCTTCACCGGCGTCCAACGGGAGATCGCCATCGCCGACCGCCCCGTCGGCGTCGAAGTCGGCCTCGACGGCCGGCCGGACGTGGACTACGACGTGTCCCGCGACGACGTGGCGACGCCGGTAGGACCGCGTGCGACCGCCCAGTCGGCCGACCTCACCGAGAACCCCCACGTGCCCCGGGCCGTCGAGAAAACGCTCGAAGACGACGACTGGCAGGCTCAGGGAGCCATCAACTACCTCTACCGCCGCGGGTTCGACGTGTACGACATCAACACGATCCTCTCGGCGGGCGCGCTGGGGCAGGCCAAGAACCGCAAGCTGGTTCCGACCCGCTGGTCGATCACGGCCGTCGACGACACCGTCGGCCAGTACCTCCGGGGCACCCTCCGCGGGAACCAGAGCGTCGACAAGGTGGAGGTCCACCACAACGAGTACCTCGGCAACAGCTTCTGGGTGATACTCGCGCCGGGCAAGTGGGAGTACGAACTGGTCGAGATGAAGGCCCCCGGGAGCATCTGGAACCCCGACCCCGCGGCGGGCACCTACCTCGCCAGCGCCCACGAGGGGTTCGAGGGGCGCACCGGCTACGTCGACGAAACCGCCGGCGCCTACTACGCCGCCCGGCTTGGCGTACTGGAGCATCTCTCCGAACGGGGCCGGCAGGCGAAGGCGCTGGTCCTCCGGCACGTCTCCGACGACTACTGGGGGCCGGTGGGTGTCTGGCAGGTCCGGGAGGCGATCCGGCACGCCTTCGAGGGCGAACACGGGAGCGCGGAGAGCCTCTCGGCGGCGGTCGGGGAGGTGGGTCGTCACCTGCCGGTCGGACAGGGCCGGCTCCGGCGAAAATCGACGATGGCGGCGGGGATCCAGTCCAGCCTGCTGGAGTTCTGACTATTCGGTGGCGACCGGGCCGCGGCCGACGACACCCTCGACGGCGTCGACGAACGTCCGCCGGGAGTCGAAGTAGGTCGTGTCGGTTTCTTCGAGCACGTCTGCGAGGGGTTTCGGCCCCTCGGGCGTCCGGATGGTCGCGTCGCCCTCCTTCTCGACGATGCGGCTGCGCTCCTGTGGCCACGTGAGTCGCGAGGCGACGCGGGAGAGCGGCGCCCCATCGACGGCGGTCCCCTCGCCGAGTTCGACGGCCGGCTCCTCCTCGCCTTCGGTCTCCTCTTCGCTCATAGCCGGCGTATCGGCTGTCCGAACGGTAACGCTTTCGATGCGGGCGGCATCGACAGCCCTACCTGTCGGCATGCGTATATATGTCTGACGTACGGATTTTTGTCGGTGGAGCCTGTTGCACACGACATGACCAGTCTCTCGGAGGTGTACAAGCCCGACGCGGAG
The DNA here is from genome assembly GCF_026616205.1 of Halolamina litorea. Classification (NCBI taxonomy): domain Archaea; kingdom Methanobacteriati; phylum Methanobacteriota; class Halobacteria; order Halobacteriales; family Haloferacaceae; genus Halolamina; species Halolamina litorea. The sequence goes on along the minus strand of NZ_JANHGR010000001.1, from coordinate 662,875 downwards.
TTCCAGACCAGCCTCCGACGACTGTACGCGGGGCTGGGGTTGTTCGCGCTGGGCGGCCTGCTCGTCGTCGTCGCCATCCTCGTCGCGGCGACCGGCATCGTGGGCTCACAGACTGTCGCCCGGGAGTGGGCGGGGGTCCTCGGCGGAATCGGCGTCCCGGCCGCGATACTCGGGATTTTCGCCGTGCTCCCCTCGGGGCGACGGACTCGCGTGGCCGCGATCATCGGCGCCGCGCTCTCGCTGCTCGGGGTCGCGCTGTTCGTCCACGCGTTCCCCTGCCAGTGGGTCGGGACCAACTGCCTGGGCGACAAGACGCTGCTGACCCTGCCCGTGGCGCTGCTGTACTCCTCCGGCGTGATCACGACGCTCTGGTGTCTGTTCACCGGGATCGTCAACTTCGAGTCCCGGAACAACCCCGGCGGCACCGCCCGCGTCGAAGTGACCACGCAGGGCGAGACGAAGGTGATCGAAGTCCCGACCTCCGAACTCTCGAAGTTCTCGGGCAGTATGGGCGTGCTCGGCGGCACACCCGACGTTGAGGCCCCCGACCGGCCGGGCGCCGGCGGCGGGAGCACCGACGGCGCGGTCAGTGACGGCGGCGCGTCGACGAACACCATCAACGACGTGGACGTCGGCGGCGCGTTCATCGACACCGACGACAGCCCCGCCGGCCCGACCGGTTCCGACGGGACGAGTTACCCCTCCGGCACGGGACAGTCCGGATCGGCTGGCCCCTCGACCGCCGGGCCGTCGGACCCCGGCCCATCGAGGTCCACGTCGTCCGGTTCCGCCGGCCGTTCGGATCGCTCCGGCGGCGCGACCGAGGTCAAAGGTGTCGACGCCGACGGGAGTGCCGCCCGCACCAGCAGCACCGACACGGCCGGCGACGTGAAAGGCGTCGACAACGGTCGTCGCTCGCCGCGGCGCGAGGACGACTGGACCCCGACCGGCGCCGCGCCCGAACAAGCCGAGAGCGGTCCCGACCGGGACAGCTACTGTGGCTCCTGTACGCACTTCGAGTACATCCAGACCGAACAGGGGATGCAGCCCTACTGTGGCGCCCACGACGAGATGATGGACGACATGGAAGCCTGCGACGACTACACCCCGCGGCGGTAGCTCAGAGCGCGGCGAGGGTCTCCCGTACGTCGGCCCAGTGCGATCCTTTCCAGAACCACTGTCCACAGTCCCGACAGCGATAGGGCTGGACGCCGTCGGGGACGTGTTCGGGGCGCTCACCGCCGGCGTCGACGGCCCCGACGCGGCCGTTACAGGCCGCACATCGGGCTGGTTGCTCGGGCAGCGAGAGCGCCACCCCGGCGTCGCGGAGTTCGCGGAGTTGCCCCTCGACCTCGCGTTCGGTGAGCAACAGCGCGCCGTCGGTCCGCTGGGCCAACTGTTCGTCACGGGTCAGCAGCGTCCGATCCTCAGCGCCTGCGAGGTCGTGGATCACGTCGTCGGCCTCGATCCCGTGATCCAGCGCGTAGGCGGTGTCGTAGCCACACATCCGGAGGTACGTCGCCAGCTTCCCGAGCATCACGTCCAGCAGGAACCGCGGGCTTGCGGCGGCGGCGTCGGCGTCGGTGGCGTCGCCACCGTCACCGCCGCTGCGTTCGGAGCCGCGGTCGCTCACGAGTCGAGGAACGCCCGCACGCCGTCGAGGTCCCGAGCCGTGAGCACGTCGGCGGTCTCGGCCCAACCCCGTCGGGCGGTGTGGACGCCGTAGCGCATCTCCGAGAGCGCGCCGGGACGGTGGGCGTCGGTGTCGATGGCGACCGTCGCTCCCGCTTCGACGGCGATCCGGACCGCCGCGTCGGGGAGGTCGAGTCGGCTGGGGTTCGCGTTGAGTTCGAGCGCGGTGCCGGCGTCGACGGCCGCCTCGGCCAGCCGCTCGAAATCGGGCGACAGCCCGGGCCGTTGGTTGATCAGCCGGCCGGTCGGGTGCCCCAGGATATCCGTTTCCGGGTGCTCGATGGCGGTGACGAGCCGCTCGGTGGCTTCCTCGCGGCCCTGGTCGAGCGCGGCGTGTGGCGAGGCGATGACGACGTCCAGTTCCGCCAGGAGGTCGTCGGGCGTCGAGAGCTCGCCGTCGGCGGTGATGTTGGTCTCGACGCCGTGGAGCAGTTCGAGGTCGTGGCCCGCCTCGGCGAGGCGCTCGCGGGCGTCATCGACGGCGGCCATCTGCTCGCGGACCGCCTCGGGGGAGAGCCCGGTGTTGCCGAACACGCCCGGCCCCTCGGCGTGGTCGGTGATGGCGAGGTACTCGTACCCCCGTTCGGCGGCGGCGGTCGCCATCTCCTCGATGGTGGCTTCGGCGTCGGACCACTCGGTGTGGGCGTGGAGGTCCCCCCGGATCTCGTCCTCTTCGATCAGGTCCGGTAGCTGGTCCTCCTGAGCGGCCTCGATCTCGCCGGTGTTCTCCCTGATCTCGGGGGGGACGAGCGGCAGGTCGAGCGCCTCGTACATCCCGGCCTCGGTCTCACCGGCGACGCGTTCGCCGACGCGCTGGCCGGCGTCGGGGTCGTCGACGCCCGACACGTCGAAGCAGCCGTACTCGTTCAGCTTCAGGTCCCGGGAGATGGCGACGTTGCGCAGGTGGATGTTGTGGTCGCGGCTGCCGGTGAAGTACTGCAGCGCCGCGCCGAACTCCGAGGGATCGACGACACGGAGGTCGACCCGGACGCCGTCGCCGGTTCGGAGGCTGGCCTTCGTCGTGCCGGCCTCGATGGTGTCCGCGGAGTCCTCCCACTCGAGGAACGCCTCGACGACCGCCTCGCCGTCGTCGCTGGCGGCGAGTACGTCCACGTCGCCGATGGTCTCTTTCCACCGCCGGTTCGAGCCCGCGAGTTCGGCCGCCTCGACGGCGTCGATGCTCGCGAGGTAGTCACGAGCGGCCTCGCCGAGCGGGCGACCCTTCCCCAAGAGCGTGCGCTCGTGGGCCTGTCGGGCGAACGGGATCCCGTCGAGGATGTTCTGTTCGGTCTTCGCACCGAACCCCTTGACGTCCTGAATCTCCCCGGCATCCGCGGCGGCTTCGAGGTCGTCGAGGTCGGTGATGCCCAGTTCGTCGTAGAGGGTGCCGACGGTCTTGGGGCCGACGCCCTCGACGCTCGTGAGCGCGGCCATGTCGACGGGTAGCTCATCCCGGAGGACCTCGAGTTCCTCGATCTCGCCGGTTTCGACGTACTCGACGAGTTTGGCGGCGATGGCGTCGCCGACGCGGTTGATCCGGGAGACGGCGTCCTCGCCCTCGGCGGCCAGCCCCTCGACCGGCTCGGGGTACTCACGTACGTTCTCGGCGGCGCGGCGGTAGGCGCTCGGTTTGTACTCCACGTCCGTGGCCTCCAGCAGGTCGGCCATCTCTTCGAGGAGGCTCGCGAGTTCGTCGTTTGTAGGCATGGTGTCCGTATGGGGTCGAAGTGGTGTCAGATCGGTTTCGTCGCGGTAGCAGGTCGGTGGCGTGGTGTCGGACTGGTCTCAGAGTGACCCGCGCCGGCCGCCGCCCTCGTCCTGTCCGAGCGCCTGCTTGAGGAAGTTGAGCCAGCGCTTCTGGTCGACGGCCTCCTTCCGGGCGCGTTCGCCCTCCACGTCTGCCGGCCCGAGCTGTTCGAGCGCGTCGAGGGCGCGGTCGATACCGATGATGCTGTTTGCGAGTGCCTCGCCCTCCTCGAAGCTGATCTCGCCCTCCTCGATCAGTTCGAGGCGCTCGATGCGCTCCCGGCGGAGGTTCCGTTTCGCCTGATCGACGCGCTCGCGCTCGCCCGCCGGGACGGTGTCGCGGCGCTTGATCTCGAAGACGAACTGCTTGAGTTCGAGGGTCTCCCCCTGTACCTCGATCTCCTCGGGGATCGTGGCGCCGATGGTGGCGGCCTCGCGGCCGACCCGCTCGAGCAGTTGCTTGCGCTCGTACTCCTTCACGGAAGCGAATTGGGCGGGCCGACTCTTTGCTCCTTCGCCCGGTATTCGTGGTTGGTGGTTCTACGGGGATGTTCTGGGATAGCGACGGCGACGTCTCGATGCTTGGCCCCTTGTAACCGCACCGCCCCGCACAGCCCACCGTCCCCAACCGACTCGGTCGCTCCGTCGTCGCTCCCTCCTCCCTCGCGCTGGGCTCGCGCACGGAGGCGCACGCGCTTCGCGCCCGATCGAGACGCTGTCGCGGTCGCTAGCTGAAGAGTCAGGAACCAAAACCGCCCGAAAAACGAAGAACGCGTGAATCCACCGGAACCGCGGCTACCGACTTACAGCCCGTAGAGATCGGTGAACTTCTCGTTGACGTAGTCGAGGAAGTAGTCGGCCGTCAGCGGTTCGCCGGTCGCCTCCTCGATCAGGTCGTCGGATTTGTAGGCCTGACCGTGGCTGTGGACGTTCTCGTTCATCCACTCACGCATCGGCTCGAAGTTCCCGTTGCGGATCTTGCCGTCCACGTCCGAGATGTCGTCGCGCATCGCGGCGTCGAGTTGGGCTGCGAGCACGCTGCCGATCGTGTAGCCCTGGAACCCCGCGAAGCGGGAGGACCAGTGGATGTCCTGCAGGCAGCCCTCGCCGACGCCGTCGGGCGTGACGCCGAGGTACTCCTCCATCTTCTGGTTCCACAGCTCCGGGATCTCGTCGACCTCGATCTCCCCGGCGACGAACGCGCTGTCGATCTCACACCGGAGGATGATGTGCATGTGGTAGGTCAGTTCGTCCGCCTCGACCCGGATGAGGTTGTTCGGGTAGATGCGGTTGACCGCCTCGTAGGCCTCCTGTGCGGTCAGGTCGTCGACGCCGTCGAGGTGCTCTTTGACCTGCGGCAGGAAGAAGTCCCAGAACGGCTTCGTGCGGCCGACGTGGTTCTCCCAGAAGCGGCTCTGGGACTCGTGGACGCCCGAGGAGAGCGACTGGCCGAGCGGCGTGCCGTACTCCTCCTTCGGGAGGCCGAGCATGTAGCTCGCGTGGCCGTACTCGTGGATGGTCGCCGTCAGGGCGTCCATCGGGTTCTCGGGCTTGTACCGCGTCGTCACGCGGGCGTCGAACTGCGTGCCCGAGGTGAACGGGTGGGCCGAGATGTCCAGTCGGCCGTGGTTGCGGTCGTAGCCGATGGCGTCGAGGGCGGCCTCGGAAAGCGCCTCCTGGGCCTCCTCGGGGTAGTCGCCGCCCTCGTAGGGCGAGGCGAGTTCGTCGCCGTTCTCGGTGATCTCGTCGATCAGCGGGACGAGTTCCTCCTTCAGGCGGTCGAAGATCTCGTTGGTGCGCTCACGCGAGATGTAGGGCAGGCCGTCCTCGTAGAGCACGTCGTAGGGGCGCTGGTCCGGGTTGATGTGCTCGGCCCGCTCGATGGAGAGGTCACGCAGCTTCTCGAGTCGGGGGGCGAACGCCTCGAAGTCGTTCTGGGCTTTGGCCTGCTGCCAGATCTCCTGGTTCTCCGTGGTCGTCTCGGAGAGTTCCTCGACGAGGTCGCCGGGCACGTCGGCGGTCCGGTCGTAGTTGCGCCGGATCTCGCGGACGGCGGCCTGCTGTCGCCAGTCGAGTTCGTCGGCGGCCTCCTCGCTGGCGATCAGGGCCTCCTCGAACTCGTCGGCGGTCAGCAGGTCGTGGGTGACCGCCGAGATCGCCGAAAGCTGCTTGGCGCGGGCGGGGGTGCCACCCTCGGGCATGGTGACCTGCTGGTCCCAGCCGAGTACGCCGCCGGCGTCGCCGAGGTAGGAGATGCGTCGGTTCTGCTCGATGAGGTCGCGGTAGGCGTCGGGCGCGTCCTCAGGAGGTTCCTCGATAGACACACGCGGGGGAACATCCCCCGAACCTATCAATCCGTGGGACGCGGCAGTTCGGGCGGCTACTCCGCCGTGCCGGCGTCGGCCTCGGCGTCGCCGCCGTCGTCGGCGGCGCCCATGTCGTCTTCCTCCATCGCCTCCTGGTAGCGCTCCATCGCCTCGTCGAAGCCGTCACTGGCCAGCCGGTAGGTCTCCCGGAGGTCCTGGATCGGCGTCTCGGTGGCGTCGACACGGAGGTCGTTGTAGTAGGGGTCGTGCTCGGCATCCTCGGTGGTACGGACCTTCAGCGCCGCGCTCTGGACGTGCAGTTCCTCGCGCTTGTCGCCGCCCTCGGCGTAGCCCGCCCCGAGCGCGTCGATCAGGCGCTGGGCGAGGGGGGCGTCGCGGCCGGAGTCCGCGTACGTCTCGGCGACGTTCTCGATGACGGACTCGCCCGCGAGGAGGTTGCCCGCGACGGTGTAGTTCTCCCCCTCGGTGTGGCCGTACCAGCCGTGACACTCCTCGCCGGAGAAGGTGAAGGCGCCGTCGGCGTCGACGCCGTGGAGTTGGCGGTTCTCGGCTCCCTCGTCGGCGTTCAGCAGCGACTGGAGCGCGTCCTCGACGGCGAGGCCGTCGTCGATGTACTCGATCCCCCGCTCCCCGAGTTCGACGTTGACCAGACTCTGGGTGGCGACGGCGCCGTTCTCCGAGGCGAACGGGCAGAGCGTCCCGACAGCCGGCAGGCGCGTGGTGACGGCGACACCGAACCGGAGTTGGTCGTTGCCGTCCTCGTCCTCGTACTCCTCGCGGACGCAGATGCTGAAAGTCACGGCCGGGTCTGGGGCCGGAGCGGGGAAAAGTGGTGCTCTCGCGGCAGCCGGCGGCGTGGACCCGCGGCGCAAGAACTAATGCCGCAGCCCCGGTTCTCGGGCACATGGGAATCATGAGCAAAATCCTCGGCGGGGGCGGCAACCGCAGTACCGAGGACTACGTCACTCTCGATCTGGAGGCGGACTTCGACAGCCCGGGCGCGGCCAACAGCATGCGGGTGCAGTTCGCGGAGATCGCCGGCCAGCAGGACGTCATCGCCATCAAGGACGCCGTCTACGACGGCGACCTCGTGATCGCCGACATCACCCGTCACTCCACCACCGACGCCGCCAGCGACCGCATCATCGACGAACTCCGGCAGGTCGCCCAGGAGGTCGACGGCGACATCGTCCAGAAGGGCGACGACCAGATCGTCATCACCCCGACGGGCGTCGGCATCTCGCGCGAGAAGCTGAACTGAGGCCTTTCGGCGCGGGGGTCACTCCCCGTTCCCGAACTGAAACCGACTGCGTGCCGCGGCTGCGTCGACGTCATCGGACTGCGTCCGGTCGGCAGACGAGGGCCCGCGGCTCTCCTCACCGTCGTCAGAGCGTGTCTGACCCGGGGGCGTGGATCGCCGATTATCCTCCACGCCGACGGCGTGGTAGGCCGCCCGGTAGCGTTCGAGTTTTCTGAACAGCAACAGTCCCCAGACGCCGTCGAAGACGGCGACGTACAGCAGGAACGACCCCAGCCCGGAGAGCCCTGTCACCGCGCCGACGATGGCGGGACCGAGGCCGATGGTGGCGTTGTAGAGGCCGTGGACGAACGCCGCGATCAGCACCCCCTTCAACACGAGCGGCCCACGGTGCTCCGGAGTGAACTTCGCCAGCCCGAGGTAGTAGCCCGCGAACGCCGAGTAGATGACGTGGCCCGGGCCGGCGATGGCCCGCGTCGCCGTGATCGCACTCCCCGCGGCGACCATCGAGAGGCCCATCTCCAACTCCGCGACCGCGAGGCTGCGCCGGATGTAGATGGCGTTCTCGATGAACGCAAAGCCCATGCCGGCCATCGCGCCGTAGACGGCGCCGTCGAGCACCGTCGAGAAGTGGTCGCTGCCGTAGGGCAACAGCCGGACCGCGAGCAGCTTCACCGTCTCCTCGACGGGGCCGACGATCAGGAAGTAGAACAGCACCGGCGTCAGCGTCCCGAGGCCCGCGACGTAGGGTTCGAGCCCGCTGTTGAGCCGGGCGGCGAAGGCGGCCGTGATCGCCCCCAAGAGGAACGTGCCGACGAGCAGCCAGAGCGGTTCGGTCGTCACGTCGGTGTACCAGACGTAGGCCGCAAGCCCGACCGCGGGGACCGCCGAGAGCACCGCGAGCGCCGCCGTCCGCGGGTCCGCGACGGCGGCGACCCCGCCGATGCTCGCGAGGATGGAGAACGCGGCGACGACGACGCCGATGCGGGCGCCGGCGTGCAGAACGGCGTAGGCGAGAGCGAGCGCACGGTCGGCCGCCGACCGTGGCGCCCACGTGGCGATCCCGTGGAGGTCCCGGGCGCCGTCGGCGGCGGCCTCGACGGGGTCGCGGTCGCTCGACATACGGACGTAGCGCAGGCGAGCGCCTTAACGTCTCGTCCGGAACCGTCACCTACCTGTTCCTCCCCGGCGAACAGGGAGCCATGACCGAGGAGACGGCCGGGGGCTCGAACGTCCGGGTACGGGGGATCTACGCCACCGCGCTCACGCGGACGCTGCTCGATGCCGGCCACCGTGTCGTACAGGCCTCGCCGCCGATCCGGCGGCGGTTCGACGCCGACCTCCCCGCGGGCGACCACGACGCCGCCATCGAGACCGGGCCGGATCGACAGGGGATCAACGTCGCCGGCGACGCCGACGCCGTCGAGTCGATCCGTGAACTGCTGGCCGGGACGGGGATCGACACGCTCGCGTGGGACGACCCCGCCCCCGTCGGCGCGGTGTTCGACGGGCGCGTGAGCGAGACGCTCGGCAGCGGCGCCGTCGTCACGCTGGGGGCGGTCGAGGGGTTCCTCCCGTTCCGGAACGTCGACGGCAGCATCGACGAGGGCGACGCGGTCCGCGTGCAGGTGAGCGACGCCGCCGCGCCGTGGGACCAAGACCGGCCGGTCCTCGACACCGACCTCCGGATCGAGGCGGGGCTGGCGACGCTCTCCCGTGGCCGCGAAGGGATCCGCGTCGCCGGCCGCGACGACGCCGCCGGCCGCGAACTCGCAGGGATCACCGACCTGCTGGGCGGGGACCCGCCCGACGGTTGGGGGCTGGAGTGGGGCTACGACGCCCGCGACGCGGACATGGACACGCTGGGCGACGCGCTGGAGCGAGCGTCAGCACGGGCCGCTGACCTCGAAGCCGCCGTCGAGGACGCCAGCGACCCCGAGCCGACCCGGGAGATCGCCAGCCCGACAGCCGGCGCGTGGCTCTGGTTCGGCCGCGAGTCCCGGTTCGCGCTCGACGAACGCCGCCGCGCGGTGACGACGACGATGCCGGGCCACCACCGGGTCAAGGCCGGCACCGACGCTGCCAGCGCGGGCGTCGACTTCGCCGAGGCGCTCTGTGGCGACCTCGGGGCGGAGTTCCCGTTCCCGGTGGTCGCCGACCAGTTCGGCCCGAACGAGGGCGATTACGTGCGGATCGACCACGGCAAGCCCGCGGGCCGGCGGATCGTGCTCGGGAAGGGCGAGGTCGTCGAACGCGACGGCGACGGCACGCTGGCGGTCGAACGAGAGATATCCGGCGGCGGCAGCTACGACGCGCTCGGGACGCCCCGGGCGTCCGGCGACACCGCGCTCACGAAGTTCCGCGAGGGGCGCTGGTGGTACCCGACGACCTATCGCAGCGCCGACGGTGAACACAAGGGCACCTACGTCAACATCTGCACGCCCGTCGAACTGTTCCCCGACGCGGTGCGCTACGTGGACCTCCACGTCGACGTAATCAAGTACCCCGACGGCACCGTCGAGCGCGTCGACGACGACGAACTCGACGAGGCGGTCGCCGCGGGCGAGGTGCCCGAGGCGCTGGCTGAAAAGGCACGCAGCGTCGCCTCGAGCATCGAGCGCGCGATCTGACTACTCGGCCGCCGCGTCGGTGCAGGTCGTCGAGTGGCTGACGACGCCCCCCGCGTCGACACGCACCGCGATTTCGGCTCGCGCCGCGGTGCCGCACGCCCCGGCGCTGATGCTCCGGAGTGGCGGCGTCTCGTCCGGGGCGGCGATGGTGACGACGACCGTACTGCCGGGGGCGGCCGAGTCGAACTCGATCCCCCTGCCCGACCCGCTCGTCGAGCGGAACTCCTGGCGCTGGTGGGGACCCAACGGGGTGAACGTGACCGCTCGCTCCCACGCTTCGTTGGGGACGTCCTCGACCGTCTCTGCGTCCGGGAACGTCTTCTCCTCCCCGTCCGGCTCGGTAAGTCGGAGGCCGCCGAACCCCGCGGCGACGACGGCGACGGTGAAGACGAGCGTCCGGTCGCTGTCGTTGGTGGCTGTCACGGAGACGACCTGCTCGGCGGGCGTCGACGGCGCCGCGTCGGGGGCGGTGCAGCCGGCGAGCCCGGTGGTGAGAGCGAGTCCGGAGAGGGAGAGGTACTGACGACGCTGCATACCGTGAAACTGGTCGGTGATCGAGAAAAGGTCAGCGGGAGCCGTGAGCGCGTGGCGCGCGGCTCAGAAGTGGTTGGGGTTCTCGGTCCCGTACTGGAGTTCGCCGCCGCGGCCGCCCTCGACGGTCGCCTCGCCCTGTTCACCCGTCGAGGGGACGAGCACGTGGACCTCGTCGACGTCGTCGAACTCGAGGATCAGGTCGCGCTTGATGTTCTGGGCCGTGAGGTCGCTGATCCCGCAGCCGGCACACGAGCCGCCGAGTTCGACGGTGACCGTGCCGGTCTCGGGGTCGGCCTCCCGGACGACGCTCCGGCCGCCGTGCATCTGGATGATGGGCATCTGCCCGACCATCCAGTTCTCGACGCGTGTTTTGAGGCTCTCCTCGCTCATTAGCTGTCCTTGGCGACCCGCACACTGGTAGCTTGCGGTTTCCCTGCATGGCGAACGGCGCGAAAAAACTGTGTCACGATCGTTCCCGCCACCACGCCAGCGCGCCGGCGACGCCGATCCCCGCGAGCGCCGACAGCGGGCCGTAGCCGGGTGCGCTGACCTCGGCGGCCGTCGACGGCTCACGGGTCGGAAGGTCCTCGGGGATCCCCTCGCCGTAGCCCCATGCCGTCTCGCCCGGCCCGTCGGGGAAGGTGTAGAGGCGTGCGGGGGAGCGGCCGGTGCCCCGGGAAGTGGCGACGAAACTGCCCCCCGGGACGGCTGCTCGGGCGGCCCAGAACTCCGCGTGAGGCGGGTCGGCCCACCACGTCAGTTCCCGTGGGTCTGCGGGGTCGGACACGTCGTGGCGCTTCACGCCGCCGTTGTACCACGAACTGTAGAGAACCCCGTTCCGGAGGTCGAAGTTGTGGGGGGTCGTCCACACGCCGCCACGTCCGTCGGGGTCACGGGGCGGCACGATGGTGGCACGGTGGCTCGGGTCGCTCGAACTCGAGACGTCGTAGAGGTCGATACCGGCCGGCCCGCCCTCGGGGAGCGTCTCGGTCGCGCGTGCCTCACGACCGACTGCGAGCAGGTCGCCCGCCTCGTCCACGGCGGCGTAGTGGGCGTTGCCCGGCATCGAGTAGGCCGTGTCAGCGTCGCGCCCGTAGGCGTCGACGACAGCGTCGGGGTCGCGGCCGATGTGGGTGATCGGCGAGGGGCTGTCGGGGTCCTGCAGGTCGACCAGCCAGGTTCCGGCGTCCCAGTGGGCGAGGTAGGCGACGCCGTCCTGCACGGTCACGTCGTGGACGTCGCGAGCGCCGTTGGGGACGCTCCCCCAGGACTCGTCGTGGTCCGTGATCGACCAGCTACCGACCCGTTCGGGCTCCCCGGCCACGTCGAGTACGTCCAGCCGACCGCCGGAGTAGTCGGCGGTGAGGTACGCCCGGCCGTCGGCGACCTCGCAGTTGTGAATCCGGTAGGTCGTCTCGTGGAACGCCCGCTCCTCGGGCGATTCGGGGTCGGACACGTCGACGACGAGCGCGCCCGAGATACCGCCACCGTCGTTGACGACGACGAGGGTGTCGCCGTCGACGGCGACGTCGGTGACGCTGTCGAACGATCGGCCGAGGTCACCGGCGAGTAGGTCGCGGCTCACGTTGATCCCGCGGCGCTCGGCGACGACGCTCGGCTCCGCGGGGTCGCTCACGTCGACGACCGCGAAGCCGTCACCGACAGCCACGAAGGCGGTGGTGCCGTCGGCCGAGACGACCGCCTCGGTTGCGCCGGGGAGTTCGACCCGCCCGAGCGGGCCGTAGCCGGCGTCGACCCGCGGCGCCGACGTGCCCGTGGCGTCGGTGCCGGCGGGTGTCGGGTGAGCGGCGGCGCTCCCGGGCAGCGATCCGACCGCGAGGCTGCCGGCGAAGCCGCCGCCGAGCAGCCGGAGGGCGTCGCGTCTGCGCACGGGGTCCGGACGGCGCGAGAAGTGAAAAAGCGGCAGGGTCCTGTCTCCGGTCAGACATCACTCCGAGCGCGAGCGCCACCACGCCAGCGTGCCGACGCCGATGCCGGCGAGCCCGGTGAGCGCCCCGAACCCGGGTCCGTCGGCGGCTGTCTCGCTTGGAGCGTCGGTCCCGATGGCTGTCGGCGACCGTGTCGCGACCGCCGGGTCGTCGCCGAACCCCCACGTCGTCTCGCCCGGCCCGTCGGGGAAGACGTACAGCGCCGCCGCCGAGTCAGTGGTCGCCCGTGAGGAGGCGACGAACGTCGAACCGGGCACGCCGACGCGGGCGGTCCAGAACTCCGCGTGGGGGCGGTCGGCCCACCACGTCAGCTGTTCGGGCGCGGTCGGGTCCGACACGTCGTGGCGCTTGACGCCGCCGCGGTACCACGCGCTATAGAGGACGCCGTCGCGGAACTCGAAGTTGTGGGCGGTCGTCCACGAACCCTCCTGCGTCGCGTCGGGGGTCGGCGGCGGCTGGATCGTCGAGAGCTGTCGGGGGGCGGCCGGGTCGCTGATGTCGTAGAGGTCGATGCCGCCGGGGCCGCCCTCGGGGAGGTCCTCGGTCGCCCACGCTTCGCGGCCGATGGCCAGCAGGTCCCCGGCCTCGTCGACGGCGGCGTAGTGGTCGTTGCCCGGCAGCGCGTCGTAGCTGTCGTCGCCGTACCGGAAGTCGTCGGCGACGGTCTCGGGGCCGCGGCCGATGTGGCTGATGACCGACGGTTCGCTCGGGTCTGACACGTCGAGCAGCCACGTTCCGGCGTCCCAGTGGGCGAGGTAGGCCACGTCGTCCTGGACGTACACGTCGTGGAGGATCCGTGGGATCGGCGGCGGTAGCTCCCAGTCGTCGTCGTAGTCGGTGAGGTCCCATTCGGCGATGGCGGTTGGCTCGCCGCTCACGTCGACGATCGCCAGCCGGCGGCGCTCGCCGGTGTTGGCGGTCAGGTAGGCGGTATCACCGTCGAGGAAGGCGTTGTGGATCGGGTAGGGCGTCTCGTAGAACGAGCGGTGTTGCGGGTCCGCGGGGTCGCTCACGTCGACGACCAGCGCGCCGGCGATGGCGCTCTGGCCGGGGTTCGCGGGCCCGACGACCAGCAGGGTGTCGCCGGAGCGTTTCACGTCGTAGATCCCGCGGAGCGGGCCGTTCTCGCGGTCCGAAAGGAGGCCGCGGCGCTCGGCGATCACGGTCGGGTCAGTGGGGTCCGAGAGGTCGACGACGGCGTAGCCGGTGGTAGCGGCGACGAAGGCGGTGGCGCCGTCGGGCGTGACGACGGCGTCGGTCGTCCCCTCGATTTCGACCCGGCCGACCGGGCCGTAGGTGTCCTCTCTGGTACGGGGTGTGCCCTCGCCGGGGGTGCCGACCGGCGTCGGGTGGGCGGCGGCGGTGCGGGAGAAGAACGTGCCGCCGGCGAGTACGGCGAGCGCCTCGCGCCTGCGCATGCTCGAAGGTGGCTTCCCGGAGGGATAAGCGGTCTGATACCGGGGGCGAAACGGGCTTGTTTCGGGCGTTCGACCCTACGAGCATGCACGACGCAGACCTCGACGGCCGGGTCGCGCTGGTCACCGGGAGCGCCTCGGGCGTGGGCCGAGGGCTCGCGCTCGCGCTGGCCGACGCCGGCGCGGACGTGGCGGTTCACTACCACAGCAGCGACGCCGCCGCGGCGACGACGGCCGCCGACGCCGAGGCCCTCGGCGTGACGGCGACGACGGTACAGGGCGACGTGACCGACCCCGAGAGCGTGAACGGGATGTTCGAGGCGGTCGAGGCGGAACTCGGGAGCGTCGACGTGCTCGTGAACAACGTCGGCGACTTCGACCCGCGCCACTGGTCGGAGATCGATCTCGCGGACTGGAACCGGGTGCTCGACACCAACCTCACCGGGACGATGCTCTGCTGTCGCCGGGCGCTCCCCGCGATGCGCGGACAGGAGTGGGGACGGATCGTCAACGTCGGCTACGCGGGCAGCGACAAGGCACTGACCGGAGCGACGAACTTCCCCTATTTCGTCGCCAAGACGGGCGTGTTGATGTTCACCAGGATGCTCGCGAGCGACACGCAGGACGACGGGATCACCGTCAACGCCGTCTCGCCGTACGTGATCGAGACGAGCGACGAGTTCCCCGACGAGGCCCCGCGCGGCCGCTGGGGCACCGTCGAGGACGTGGCGAACGCGGCGCTCTTTTTCTGTGACTCGGACAGCGATTACGTGTCAGGTGAGAACATCGAGATCGACGGCGGCTGGCTGCCGGAGTCGATCTAGTAGTCGGGGGCGTCGTCCTCGACTTCGCGCTTGAGGGACTCGCGGCGGGACTTGGCGTCGCGGCCGGTGGCTTCGAGCAGGAAGTCGTTCTTGGCGTCGACGGCCTCGCCGGCGGCTTCGAGTTCGTCGGGGCCGAGTTCGGTGGGGTCACGCTCCTCGAACTCCACGCCGAGCCAGTCCTTCTTACCCGAGTACTTCACCGCGCCGGCGACGATGCGCTCGAACACGGGGTTGTCGGGCTCCTCGACGACGTAGAGGTCACTCCCCTTGTACTCCTCGGTGCCGGAGATCTCGCCGAAGTACTCCTCGACGGTCGCTTCCATGTCCGGGATGCGCTCTTCGAGGGTCTCGCCCCGTCGCATCTTGTACTCCTTCATGCGAGCCGTTTCGCGAGGCGACGGTTTACCAGTTGTGGGTCGTCGCTACTCCGCCTTCTGCTGTTCGGTGATGTACCCCTTCCGGCATTCGGGGCAGATGTCGCCGGCCCGCATCGAGGAGTTCCCCACGTCGCGGGTCAGCCCGCACTCGGGGCAGACGTACTGTCGGCCGGCGTCGCGGCTGGACTGCTCCAGGTCGACGGTCGCGGTCGGCGCGTCGGCGGCCGTCGAGTCACCCTGTTCGTCCCGGTGGCCGTTCGCGCGGTCCGGTTCGCTCGCCGGCTCCGTCTCGGGCTCCGGTTCCGGGTCGGACTCCGGCTCGCTGTGTGCCGTCGACTCCCGCGTCGCCGCCGGTTGGTCCCGGTCGGCGTCGCTGGGAGTGATACCGCCGCCGAAGTCGATGTCGGCCGGCTCGCCGTCGGGTACGGTGGCGTCGTGGCCCTCGTCCTCGCCGGGGGCTGCGGGCCACGGCATGTGGCCGTCCTCGGTCTCCTCGCGCTCCGGTTCGGGCTCGCTCGTCGGCTCCGGCTCCGGTTCGTTCGTCGGCTCCGGACTCTCGGAGGGTTCGGGGCCGGCATCGAGGATCTCGGCGTCCTCGTCCTCCGCGACGGAGGCCGTGGAACTGGGCTGGCTCTCGGGCTCGTTCGCCGGCTCCGGTGTCGCGTTGTTCTCGGGGCCGGCGTCGATGATCTCGGCGTCCTCGCCGTCGGGCGAGACGGGCTCACCGACGTTCAGGTCGTCCCCGGGGACCTCCTCGGGACTGGCCTCCTCCTCCCACTGCCGGCGGGCGTCCTCGGGTCGGGCGTCGTCGCCGTCGTCGAGGATCACGCCGTCGTCGCTCTCGGCGTCGGGCGCCTCCTCGTCGTCGTCGGGGCCGCGCTGGCCGGGGTGGACCGGCACGTCGTCGTCCTCGTCGGTCTGCTCGGACTGGGCGTCTGGCTCGGACTCGGCCGCCTCGCTCGCGAGCATGTCGTCGTCCTTCTCGGCCTGTTCGATGATGTCGGCGACGCCGCGGTCGATAGGGTCCTGCGCGGGTGCCGACTCCGGTTCCGCCGACTCGCTCTCGGCGGCAGCCTCGTCCGGTTCGGGCCGGCTCCCGGCGGTGCCGGCGTCGTCCCGGTCCGTCGAGAGTTCGTCGGCACTCCACTGGTCGGCCGCGCTGTCGCCCGGACTGTCCGCCGTGGCGGCGTTCCCGGCGTCGCTCGCGGGCTGGCTCGACGACCCGGCGGGCTCGCCCGTCGCGGACTGTCGAAGCTGGTCGATGGAGGTGATCTCTTTGTTCTCGCTGACGACCTGCTTCTCCCCACAGCGCTTACACGTCTTGACCTCCCGGACGGTAACGACGACCTCGTTACCCTCCTCGTTTCGTTCGCGCTCGGTTTCCGGCTCGTCGAAGTCGTGTCCGAGCAGACACCTAAGTCCCATTATCGGAGATAGACGCCCGGAGGGCTAAAAATACCCCGCCACTGCCCGCCAGCCGGCGATCACCGCGCCGGCCGCTGGCGGCGCCGGTAGCGATAAGCCGCTCCCGGCCCCAGGGGCGCCTATGGCAGTCAGTCCGGAGCACCGTGACCGCGATGAAGTCGAGTTCGGGGTGCTTGCCGCGCTTGCGGACCGCGCCGACGAAGGGATGAGCGTACTCGAACTCCGCGCGGCGGTCGACGCCGACATCGACCGACTCGAACCCGCGCTCGCGGAGTTGAAGGAGGCCGAGCTGATCGAGGTCGAACGCGAGGACGACCGCGTCGTCCTCTACCCCGCGGACGGCGTCGTCGCCGACCCCGAGGAGATGGCCGACGAGGAGCCGAGCGTCCTGTCGATCATCCGCAACCGGTTCGGGCTCTGAGTCGGCGAACCGGCGGAGTTTTTCCCGGCGCCGTCGAACCCCACAGCAATGACGCTCGTCGGTGGGAGCCACGCCGCACACGGGGCAACGTTCGGTCGGCGCGGCGGCCGCGAGGTGGTCGAGGAGTACGGACGCGCCGAGCGAGCGGTCCGGGCGGTCCGTAACGCCGTCGGCGTGATCGAGATGGGCTACGGCGTCGTTGTCGTGAGCGGCGAGGACCGCCACGCCGTCGTCGACGACGCCGTCACCAACGACGTGCCCGACGCCGACGGCGAGGGCTGTTACGCGCTCGTCCTCGACACCGCGGGGACGGTCGATACCGAACTGTTCGTCTACACGACCGGCGAGCGACTGCTGCTGTTCACGCCGCCGGGCCGCGCCGACGCGCTCGTCACCCGACTCGGCGAGTCCGGCGCCGACGCGACCGTCCGCGAGGCGACGACCGAGTTCGGCGTCTTCGGCGTCCACGGGCCGATGGCGACCGAGAAGGTCGCCTCTGTACTCCACAATGCCGGCGCGCCAACGGGGGCGTTCTCGTTCGTCCGCGGGTCGATGGGTGACGCCGGCGTCTCCGTCGTCGCCGGCGACGCCCCCGGCGGCGAGGAGAGCTACGAGGTGATCTGTGCCGCTGACGACGCCGAGGAGGTGTGGACCACGCTGCTCTCGCGGGGCAACGGCGCCGCCCCCTTCGGCTACCGGACCTACGAGACGCTGGCGCTCGAAGCCGGGACGCCACTGTTCGCCTCCGAGATACGGGGCAACCGACCCGAATCGGTCGGGCTGACTGGCGCCGCGGGGCTCCCGACCGGCGACGACGCCCACCGGCGGCTGGTCGGAATCGAACTCGGCGGCGAGAAGGGTGATCCCCTCCCGGACCCGGGGGCAGCGGTCGTCGACGGCGGTGAGTCGGTCGGCCGGCTGACGCGAGCGTGCTGGAGTCCGTCGCGCTCGGCGGCCATCGGGTTCGCGTTCGTGTCCCGGGACGCCACCGTGACGGCCGTCCGTGCTGACGGGGTGGAGTTCCCGGCCGACCGGGCGTCGCTCCCGTTCGTCGACGGAAGCGATCGCTCGGGCCGGCTGCCGTCGTTCTGAGGCCTCCCCGCACGGTTCCGGCCCTGTTCGGCCCGTCTAGTCACCCTTTTGGGTATCGCCCTGGTTCTGTACCGTATGTCGGTAGAACGCGTTTCTACGGGTGTGGGCGGACTCGACGACGTCCTACAGGGGGGGCTCGTCGCGGAGCGAACGTACATGATTCGGGGGTCGCCGGGGACCGGGAAGACGATCCTCGGCCTGCAGTTCCTGACCGCCGAACCCGAGGAAAAGACCCTCTGTGTCAACTTCGAGGAGACCACGGAGAACATCACGCAGAACGCCGAGAGCCTCGGGATCGACGTCTCGGACGTCGAGTTCCTCGACCTCTCGCCGGACTCGGACGTGTTCACGGAGACCCAGTCCTACGACGTGTTCGCGCCGGACGAGGTCGAGTCCGAGGGCGTCACCGAGCGCATCGTCGAGGCCGTCGACAAACACGACCCGGACCGGGTGTTCGTCGACCCGGTGACCCAGCTTCGACATTTCTCGCCGGACGACTACCAGTTCCGCAAGGAGGTCGCCTCGTTCATGAGCTACCTCCGCGAGCGGGGGGCGACGGTGCTGTTCTCCACGCAGCCGACCGAGGAGGACCCCGACGACGACCTCCAGTTCATCTGTGACGGGACGATCTCGATGAGCCACGCCGAGAAGGGTCGCGTCATCGAGGTGCCGAAGTTCCGTGGGTCGGACTTCCAGAGCGGCCAGCACACCGTCCAGATCGGCGAGGGCGGGCTCACGGTGTTCCCGATCCTCGAACCCGAACAGCACGAGACCGAGTTCGAGGCCCACTCGCTGTCGTCGGGCATCACCGGGCTCGACTCGATGCTCCACGGCGGGATCGAACGCGGCGCGGTCACCGTTATCAGCGGCTCCAGTGGGGTCGGGAAGACCACCACCGGCACCGCGTTCATGAAGGAGGCCGCCCAGCGCGAGGAGCGCTCGGTGATCTACCTGTTCGAGGAGGCCATGGAGACGTTCGTCCACCGGTGTGAGAGCATCGGCATCCCCGTCGAGGAGATGATGGAGTCCGGCAGCCTCCGTGTCGAGGAGATGGAGCCGCTGCAGGTGTCGGCCGACGAGTTCGCCGCCAAGGTTCGCAGGGAGGTCGAGGAGAAGGGGGCCGAGATGGTGATGATCGACGGGCTCTCGGGCTACCGACTCTCGATCCGCGGC
The DNA here is from genome assembly GCF_026616205.1 of Halolamina litorea. Classification (NCBI taxonomy): domain Archaea; kingdom Methanobacteriati; phylum Methanobacteriota; class Halobacteria; order Halobacteriales; family Haloferacaceae; genus Halolamina; species Halolamina litorea. Next base: position 644,012 of record NZ_JANHGR010000001.1, on the reverse strand, counting down.
GACGAGGAGGAGCTCGTCCGCGAACTCCACTCGCTCTGTCGGTACTGTAAGAACATGGGCGTCACCGTCGTCCTCACCGACGATGTCGAGGGCGTCACCGGCGATTTCGAGCCCACGAGCGCACGGATCAGCTACCTCGCGGACAACATCATGTTCCTCCGGTATCTCGAACTCGACGGACAGCTCCACAAGGCCGCCGGGGTGCTCAAGAAGCGCGCCTCCGACTTCGAACGCGGACTGCGGGAGTTCCGGATCACCGAAGACGGGGTGCAGGTGGGGGAGCCACTCACCGACCTCAGGGGCATCCTGACCGGTACGCCGACGTTCGACGAGAATGGCCAATAACCCCCCCGAGGAACGGCGGGTCCTCCTGCGGATGCGGGACGGGGAGAACCGTCGCCTGCTCGGGGAGTGGCTGGCCGACGAGCCGGGCTACCAGCCGATCGTCGCCGACTCCGACGACGCGTTCAACGCGGAGTTCGACTGTGCGATCCTCGACACCGCGACGCTGCCGGAGTCCGGCGACAACCTCGCGGCGCGGCGTCGGATGGAGCCGGTGTTCCTGCCGGTGTTGCTGTTGCTCCCCAAACGAACCGGCGGCGACGCGCTGAAAGCCTTAGAGCAGCTTCCGGGCCACGTCCGTAGCAGTGTCGACGACACAATCGAGGCGCCGGTCCAGAAGCGTGCGCTCCGCCACCGGCTGGACACGCTCGTTCGCGCTCGGGAGTACGCCGAGCAGTTGAACCGCTCGCGCGACCGGTACCACCGGCTGCTCGAGATGCTGCCCGAAGCCGTGCTGTTGCTCCGGGACGGCGCGACCGAGTACGTCAACGAGGCCGCCATCTCGCTGCTCGAACGCGAGGAGCCACACCTGATCGGCGACCACCCGGTCACCTACGTCGCGCCGGAGGACCAACCGGCGCTCGCACGCTATCTTCGCGAACTCCGAAACGGTCGCGGTGAGACGGGTGTCAAAGTCGAGATCGTCGCCGACGGCGAACGGGTTCCCGTGGAGTTCCGCGGGGTCAGACTGTTCGAGGAGGACGACGACGGCGACGACGAGCCGCTGGTCCAACTCCTGATCCACGAAGCGGAGATGATCGACGGCGAGGCGCTGGGACAGCCCTAAGGCAGGTAACTGCGCAGGTGCTCGCGGGAGAACAGCGTCGTCGGCCGATCCATGTGGACCCCGATCTTTCCGGACGTCGCACGGAGTCCGAGCCGCTGGATCGGCCCGGGCAGCGAGTACGCCCGGCGGAGCCAGTGACCCATCCTGATCTCCGTTTCCAGTTCCTCGCGCCAGGCCGTCTCGTAGGCCGAGAGCGTCGCGGGGTCGTCCGGGTCGATCTGTCGGACCGCGTGATCCGCCGAGCGCATGCCGTAGAGGATGCCCCCGCCGGTGAACGGCTTCGTCTGGGCGGCGGCGTCGCCGACGAGGAACACGCGGTGTGAGGTGACCGAGTCGGGCGGCCCGATGGGGATGGCGCCGGAACAGAAGCGGTCGATGTCGGCGCCGTAGGCGTCGACGAGGTCGTCGAAGCGCGCTCGCGCGTCCTCGTCGGCGTCGGGGCGGACCGCCAGCCCGTACTCGACGCCGGCCTCCCCGCGGGGGATGCGCCACGCGAAGAAACTCGGCACCGTCAGATGCACGTCGACGAAGTCGCCGTGGTCAGGTTCGGGGTCGAACCCCAGCACGCCGTGGAGCTTCTCGTCGGGTTCGGGGAGGCCGACCGACCGGCGGACCCGCGAGACCGGGCCGTCACAGCCGGCGACCATCTTCGCTTCGACGGTGAAGGGCTCGTCGTCGTCGGGCGAGACGGTGAGTTCGACGCTGTCGAGGCCCTCCTCGACGCCCGTGACCGTGTGACCGTCACGGACGTCGGCGCCGGCGTCGACGGCGGCGTCGGCCAGAACCCGGTCGAGGTGTTCGCGGTCGATGACGTTCGAGACCGGTTCGTCCTTGTAGAAGGAGTAGGCCTCGCTCCCCGGGCCGCCGACGTGGAAGTCGGCACCGTAGACGTGGTTCTGGAGCAACTCCTCGCGGGCGCCCTCCGGCGTGTACTCCCAGATGTCCCCCGAGACGTGCCCCGAACAGGCGAGCGGCGTTCCGATCTGCCCTTGTTCGAAGGCGATCACGTCGTGGCCCGCCTCGGCGGCACGCCGGGCGACGCGCGCGCCGGCGGGGCCGACGCCGACGACGGCGAAGTCGTACATACCCCCGCCTATCCGCGCTCGGGACATATGTCTCGTGGTTAGCGTACAGCCGACGCGCTTCCCTATCGCGGGCCGGTGCGTCCGGCGACAGCCCCGTTCGGCCCGCGGCGATCAGTCAAGTCATGGGCGGGACTGGCCGCGCTCTCGTAGTTGAAGGTCGGGTCAGTCGACGACGACGAGGCCACGGCAGGTCGGCGCGTCGACCCTGTCGGCGAGCGAAACGCGTCGCTCCCACGTGTCGCCGCCGTCGTCGGTCCGGTAGAGGCCGTGGTTGTTCGCGGCCCAGAACGTCCCCTCGTCGGCGCCACGGGCCAGTACTGCGCGGTAGACTCCCTCGCCGGTCGGAACTCCGCGGCCATCGAGGCGCTCCCACGCGTCTCCCTCGCGCCGGTAGAGGTAGGACTCCCCGCGTCGGTGCGCGTCGTTGGCCCCCGAGGCTGCCGAGAGCAGGACCCGCGGCGTCGACGGTTCCACACCCCCAGCGGGGTCGACGGCGACGCTCCAGCAGTAGGTGTGGTTCAGCCCCGACTGCGGATGCTCCCACGAGTCACCGCCGTCGGCCGTCTCCGCGTAGCCGTCGCCGGCCGCGACCCACACGCGGCCGGGCGTGGCGGGGTGGGTCGCCATCGTGTGCACGTCGCGCCTCGTGCCGGGGACGCGGTCCTCCCAGTCCACGCCGTCGTCGGTGAGGCGGGCACGCACCTGGGCGCCGGCCTCGATGGAGACGTGGAGCAGGTCCGGGTCGGCGGGGTCGGGTTCGATCCACCGGACGTGGTGGGTGTGAGGTCGCGGGGGGAACGCCCAGTCGTCCGAGGAAGGGAGGTCCGTGAGTCCGTCGAGTCGCTCGAACGTCGCGCCGCCGTCGGTGCTGCGGTAGAAGCGGCTCGGCTCGGTGCCGGCGTAGACGGTCGCGGGGTCGTCCGGTGCGGCCGCGATGGCGGTGACGGCGTCGTGTTCGATGCCGGTCGCGCGCTCCCACGAGTCGCCGCCGTCGGTCGATCGCTGGAGACCGTCCTCGAACGTGCCGAGCAGGACCGTCCCGTCGGTGACGGCGACCGATTGAGTGCGGGAGTCGAACCGGTGCTCCTGAAGAGTCGGGGAGCCGCCGGCGTCGGCAGCGTCGCCGGCGCCGTCGACGACGAGCAGGGTCTCGCCGTAGGCAGCGTAGATGGTGGACATGCTCAGGCGGTGGGCCGCGCCCGTCGAAAAGGTAGCGCCGGGGGCGACCCCGTCAGTTCGGCGTCGCCGTCTCGTTGCCCGGCGTGTCGGTGTCGGTGCCGCCGTGGCTGTCGTTGCCCAGTCGGTCGTGGTGGTCCTGATGGGCCGACTGGTCGCGGTAGGTGAGCCCGATCAGGTAGGCGGCGCCGTCGTAGCGGTAGATGCCGCCGATGTCGCCGTCACACTGCCGGGTGAAGAGGTTCGAGATCTCCCGGCCGGTCGGGATAGAGAGGCCACGCTCGATCCGTTCGCCGTCGTCGGCGCCGTTGAGCTCGTCCAGTGGGCCCTGTAGCTCGGGGACCTCGGCGACGGCGTCGGCGTCGAGGCTGCAGCGCGTCTCTGACTCGTCGCCGGCGGCGCGGATCACCGTCATCGACACCGGCGGCTCGGCGAATGGGTTGAGCCGGGCGCGCTCGGCGGCCGTACAGCCCGCGAGCCCGGTGGCTGCGGCGGTGCCGGCCGCGGCGAGCAGTTGCCGGCGGGTGGGTCGAGCCATCAGTCGTCGTTCGCCGCGGGGGTCGCTTCCTCGCCGGCCGCGTCGCCGTCCTCCTTCGCGGGCTTGCGCCGGTCGGCTCGGGGCCCCTCGATATCGACAGCCGGGAGGTAGTCCCGGAGGTAGGTCCCGGTGTAGGACTCCTCGACACGGGCCACCTCCTCGGGGGTGCCGTCGGCGACGACGTGGCCGCCGCCCTCGCCGCCCTCGGGGCCGAGGTCGAGGACGTTGTCGGCGTTCTTCACGAGGTCGAGTTCGTGTTCGACGACGACGACGGTGTTGCCGTTGTCGGTCAGGCGCTGGAGCACCTCGATCAGCTTGCGCTCGTCCTCCTTGTGCAAGCCCGTCGTCGGCTCGTCGAGCAGGTAGAGCGTGTCGCCGGTCTGTTTCTTGCCGAGCTCCTCCGCTAGCTTGACGCGCTGGGCCTCCCCGCCCGAGAGGGTGGTGGAGGGCTGGCCGAGCTTCATGTAGTCGAGCCCCACGTCCTTCAGCAGTTTGAGGCGGCGGCGCAGTTGGCTGTTGGCCTCGAAGAAGTCGTAGGCCTCCGCCACGTCCATGTCGAGCACGTCGGCGATGGTCTTGCCCTTGAACTCCACGTCGAGGGTCTCGTCGTTGTAGCGCGCGCCGTCACACTCCTCGCAGGGGACGTGCACGTCAGAGAGGAAGTTCATCTCGATCTTGACGGTCCCCTGGCCGCCACACTCCTCACAGCGGCCGCCCTTGACGTTGAACGAGAAGCGGCCCTTCTCGTAGCCACGCTGTTGGGCGAGTTTGGTCGACGCGAACGCCTCGCGGATGTGGTCGAAGACGCCGGTGTACGTCGCGGGGTTCGAGCGCGGGGTCCGGCCGATCGGCGACTGGTCGATGAGCCGGACGGTCTCGATGTGCTCGGTGCCGTCGATCCGGTCGTGCTCGCCGGGGTCGACGCTCGTGTTGTCGTTCATCTTCCGGGCGAGCCCCTTGTAGAGCACGTCGTGCATCAGGGTGGACTTCCCGGAGCCGGAGACGCCGGTGATCGCGGTGAACTGCCCGATCGGCAGGTCCACGTCCACGTCCTTGAGGTTGTGCTGGCGGGCACCGACGATGGTGAGCGCGTTCTCGGAGCTCCGTCGCTCCGCGGGGACGGGGACCTCCTCGCGGCCGGCGAGGTAGTCGCCGGTCACCGACTCCTCGCTGGCGACGATGTCGTCGAAGTCGCCCTCGGCGACGATCTCGCCGCCGCGCTTGCCCGGGCCGGGGCCCATGTCGATCACGTGGTCGGCGCGGCGCATCGTCTCCTCGTCGTGTTCGACGACGAGCAGCGTGTTGCCCAGGTCGCGCAGGCCTTCGAGGGTGTTCAGCAGGCGGTCGTTGTCCCGCTGGTGGAGGCCGATCGAGGGCTCGTCGAGGACGTAGAGCACGCCGACGAGGCCCGAGCCGACCTGCGTGGCCAGCCGGATACGCTGGCTCTCGCCGCCGGAAAGCGTCGACGCCTCGCGGTCGAGGGTGAGGTAGTCGAGGCCGACCTCCTCCATGAAGCCCAGCCGGGCGCGGATCTCCTTGAGGATCTCCTCGGCGATCACGAGGTCCCGTTCCGAGAGGTCCGACTCCATCCCCTCGAAGTGTTCGCGGGCGTCGCCGATGCTCAGGCGGCTGACCTCGGTGATGGCGGTGCCGTCGACGAGCACGGAGCGCGACTGGGGCTTGAGGCGGGTCCCCTCACAGGCCGGGCAGGTGGTGACGGCCATGTACTCCTCGATGTGGTCCCGGGTGGACTCGCTCTCGGTCTCGACGTGCCGGCGTTCGAGGTTCGGGATGACGCCCTCGAAGCGCTTCTCCTTGCGCCGGGTGCCGTTCTTCGTCTGGCGCTTGAACACGACCTGCTCGTCGGTGCCGTAGAGGAACTGTCGCTGCTGGGAGTCCGTGAGCTCCGAGAACGGCGTCGTCACGTCGACGCCGAAGTGCTCGGCGACGCTGTCGAGGCGGGTCCGGTAGTACGAGCGGTTGTAGCTCCAGGCCTCGAAGACGTCCGTGATCGGCTTGTCCGGGTCGACGACGACGAGGTCCTCGTCGACCTCCTTGGTCTCGCCGATCCCCTCACAGTCGGGGCAGGCGCCGTGGGGTGAGTTGAACGAGAACGACCGGGTCTCGATCTCCGAGAAGTCGATCCCGCAGTGGGTGCAGGCCAGTTCCTCGGAGAACTCGACGACGAGGCGGTCGTCCTCATCGGCGTCGCCGCCCGCGAGGTCCCCGGTGCTGCGGGAGACGTTACCGCCGAAGGATTCGGGGAGGTCCTCGGGCGGCGAGGGCAGGATCACCTTCAGCACGCCGTCGCTCTCCTCCAGTGCGGTCTCGACGGAGTCGGTGATGCGCGAGCGGTCGCCCTCGTCGACCTTGATGCGGTCGACGATCACGTCGACGGTGTGGTCGTAGTTCTCGTCGAGGTCCGGGTCGTCGGTGGTGAGGTCGTACGTCTCGCCGTCGACTTCGACGCGGGCGTAGCCATCCGAGACCAGCTCCTCGAACAGGTCCTCGAAGGCACCCTTCTGGTCGCGCACGACGGGAGCGGCGATCTTCGCGCGTGTGCCTGCCGGCAGTTCGAACAGCCGGCGAACCATCTGTTGGGCGCTCTGGGTGCCGACCTCGCGGCCACACTCCGGGCAGTGAGGCGTGCCGACGCGGGCGTACAGCAGACGGAGGTAGTCGTGGAGTTCGGTGACGGTCCCGACGGTCGATCGGGGGTTGTTGGCCGCGTTCTTCTGGTCGATGGAGATTGCCGGCGAGAGCCCCTCGACGGACTCGACCTGGGGCTTGTCCATCTGCCCGAGGAAGTTCCGGGCGTAGGCCGACAGGCTCTCGATGTAGCGGCGCTGGCCCTCGGCGTAGACGGTGTCGAACGCGAGCGAGGACTTCCCCGACCCCGAGAGGCCGGTGACGACGCTGAACGCTTCGCGCGGGATCTCCACGTCGAGGTCCGCGAGGTTGTTCTCCTCGGCGCCGCGGACCACGATGGACTCCTTGCTCATTCGGCCTGTGGTAGTGAGTCGGGAGGGTTGAACCCGTCGGTCGCGCGTGCGCCCGCGTTGGCCACAGTCTTATCCCGATCAACCGAGTAGCGTCTGCAATCAGATGGCACAGCAGCCAAACGACGTGCGCCAGTGGCCCGACGAGTCCGACCTCGTCAGCGAGCGGCCGACGCTCGAAGGGTCCCTGACCGAGTCGGCGTTCGAGGCGCTGCCGACACAGATCGCGCTGCTCGACGGGGAGGGGGACATCATCCACACCAACCGCGCGTGGCGGGCCTTCGGCGAGGAGAACGAGATCGTCGGCGCGCCCGACACGATCGGACAGAACTACCCGGCGGTCTGTCGCGGCGCCGACGACGAGTTCGCCCGACAGGCCTACGAGGGGCTGACGGCCGTTCTCGACGGCGAGCGGCCCGAGTTCGCCTTCGAGTACCCCTGCCACGGGCCGAACGAGAAGCGGTGGTTCACGATGCGGGCGCTCCCGTTCGAACACGGCGACGAGCGCTACGTCCTCGTCCTCCACCTCAACATCACCGACCGGAAGCTCTCGGAGCTACGGGTCGATGCACAGAACGACACGCTGGAGACGCTCAACGACATCAACGACGCGGTCCGGGACGTGATCGACTCGCTGCTCGGCGAGGTGAACCGCGGCGAGGTCGAAGCCGCCGTCTGTGAGCGACTGGCGGACTCCCGGCTCTACCAGACCGCGCTCACGGTGACGGCGGGGCTGACCGGCGAGAGCGGCCGAGTCCGAAAGGCCGCCGGCGAACTCGACGCCGAGCGGGTCGACGCCGGCAGCCTCCTCGAAGGCGGCGTCGCCGACGCAATCGAGGACGGGGAGCCCCGGGTGTTCCGGCACGCCGCGGAGAACGAGGCGGTGCCTGAGCGCCTCCGGACGCTCGCCGACGAGGCGGCGGTCGAGGCCTACGCCACCGTTCCGCTCGCCTACCGGGGGACGACCTACGGCGCGCTGGTAGTCACCGCCCGGCGCCCCGACGCGTTCGACGAGCGCGAGCGGACCGCGTTCACGCTGCTCGGCGAGACCGTCGGCTACGCCATCGACGCCATCCAGAGCAAGCGGGTGCTGCAGGCCGACGCGCTGACACAGCTCCGGTTCGACGTGAGCGACGACACCGAATTCCTCGTACGAGCAGCGGACGAGACCGGCGCCAGCCTGGAACTCGAAGGGCTGGTCCCCTCGGCCGAGGGCGTCATCGGCTACTTCCACGTCGAGGACGCCGACCCAGCGGCGCTGGTCGCGGCCGCCGGCGACGATCCAACGGTCACCAACGCTCGGGCCGTCGTCGACGGTGACGACGACGAACCCGGGCTGTTCGAGTGTACGATCACCGGCGACTCGGCGCTGGTCGCGCTGTCGGGCTACGGCGCCAGCGTCGTCTCGGCGTCGGTCGAGGGCGGGGAGATGGAACTCACCGCCGTCGTCGCTCCAGAGGCGGACGTACGCAGCATCGTCGAGGCGGTGAGCGCGGCCGTCCCCGAGAACAACCTGACCGCGAAACGCGAGACCGAGGGGACGATCACCTCGATGACGGGCTTTCGTGACCGACTGTACGACGAACTCACCGACCGGCAACGCGAGATCCTCGAGGCCGCCTACTTCGGCGGCTACTTCGAGCAGCCACGACGGAGTTCGGGAACGGAGTTGGCTGACTCCTTCGGCGTCTCCTCGCCGACGTTCCACCAACACCTGCAGGCGGCGCTCCGGAAGCTGACGGCGCTGTCGTTCGAAACCGCGGAGAACTGATTTTCACTCCGGTGACCCCAAGCCACGGAAACGGCGCCGGGGGGCGCCGCAAGTGTGGGGAGTGGCCCGTCGTCGGCCGCTCTGTGGCGACCGGGCCGACGGACAGGTGCCGGAACGCGCGGCGGTCGTCCGCAAGCGATGGGTCCGAAGGGTGTTGCGAACGTTCGCCGCATCCCACTTCAGGGGACGGCGACGGATGTGCTCCGTACCTTATCAGTTAGGTACGCGAGTGAATAGCGTGGGGGCGCCGACGTGACGGCGTCGCTCAGGCGGGGACGACCGTGATCTGCTGTTTGCGGTCGATGGCGTCCTCGAGTTCCTCGGCGATTGCCGAGCCCCGGGACACCTGCACGTCGCCGCCGCGGCCGACGGTGGCCGTGAAGAGGTAGTCGCCGCCGGCGCGGACCTCGACGGTCTCGCCGACGTGTTCGTCCATCCGGATGACGACGTGGCGGGCGGTGATCTCGGGCTGAACGATCTCGCCCTGCGGCGTGGCCGCCGAGCCCTCGCCGCCCCCGGCCGGCGCCGGGTTCTCGTCGTGGGTCCGCACGTCGATGTCGATGCCGAGGCGGTCCTCGATCTCGGTGATCCGGCCGCCGCCCTTGCCGATCACGTAGGAGATGTCGTCCTCCTCGACGTAGACCACCGCACGGTTCTGGCCCTGGAGTTCGACCTCGACGTGACCGCGGGCGACCGAGTGGATCTCCCGCTCGATCTCCTGTTTGGCGATGCGGTCGACGCCGCTGTCCTCGCCCTCGTCGTCGAGGGGGACGGTGACGACCTGTCGGTTGAAGGTGTAGATCTCGTACTTGGGCTTGCCCGTCTCGGTGTCGGAGACGAGGATCACCGGCCGCGCGAGGTCCTCGGCGGTGAGGCCCGCGGGGACTTTCACCTCCGTCTCCACGTCGAAGACGGTGTGGATCTGGCCGGCCTCGATATAGACGACGGTGTCGACGACCTGCGGGATCATCCCGAGTTCGACGCGGCCGACCAAGCGCTGGAGCGCGTCGATGGCGCGGGTCGCGTGGACGACGCCGATCATCCCGACGCCGGCCAGTCGCATGTCCGCGAACGTTTCGAAGTCGCTGGTCTTGCGGACCTCGTCGTAGACGGTGTAGTCCGGACGGACCATCAGCAGCGAGTCGGCGGTGTTGGCCATCGAGCCACCGAGTTCGGTGTACTGGGTGATCTCGGGCCCGACCTGCAGGTCCCGCGGTTTCTCCATCGTCTTGACCGCGAAGTCGTTGTCGTTGAGGTACTCCGCGACCGCCTGGGCGAACGTCGACTTCCCGGCGCCGGGCGACCCGGAGATGAGCACGCCACGCTGGCGCTCGGTGAAGCGCTCCTTGAGCTCGTCGGCCATCGCGTAGTCCTCGATGGTGGTCTTGGCGATGGGCCGGACGGCCGTGATCTCGACGGCGTCGGCGAACGGTGGCCGGGCGACGGCGATCCGGTAGTTCCGGTACTGGACGATGTCCATCCCCTCCTCGCTGAGTTCGATGAACCCCTCCGAGGAGGCGCGGGCGGTCTCGATGATCTCGGTGGCCCACTCCTCCATCTGCTCGTCGCTCGTCGGCTCGTCGGCGATGGCCTCGTAGCGCATCTCGCCGATGTCGCCGCGCTTGGCCTTGGGGCGAGTGTCGGAGCGGAGGTGCAGGCTCATCGTGTCTTCGGTGAAGAACTCCTCGATGGCCAGCCCCTCGCTCTCGGGCTGGGCGGACTCCGTGTCGACGACGGGTTCGAGGTAGTCGACGTCGAGCCCCTTCGCGCGGGCGACCTCTGCCTGCACGCCGTCGCTGGTCAGCAGCGTGGCGGTGTGTTCGGCGGCGATGTCGCGGATCAGCGCGTCGATGTCGCCCTCGCCGGCGCCCTCGGTCTCGGCGGCGGTCGGGCGGCGGCCGACGTACTCGACCTGAATGTCGCCGGCGTCGGCGTGTTCGGCGAGCCGCTGGAGCTCTTCCAAGCCCCGCCAACCGGGATCGTAGCCGGCGTTGGCCTGTGCTTCGAGTTCGCCAACGACGGCTTCGGGGACGTAGACGGTGACACCCTCGTAGCGCCCGTCGGCGACGCGTTCGGAGACGCGGCCGTCGACGACGACGCTGGTGTCGGGTACGACGTTCACACGCGAGGTAGGGGGCGAAGGATCAAAAGGGTGTATATACCCCACACCAACCGGACAACAACGCCGCCGGGCGACCAACGTCGGTCGCCCGGCACTCCCACGTGTCGCCGTTCCGGTTCTCGGGGTCTGTTCGGTATCGCGCTCACTCGATAGCCGGTGCACCCGTCTGTCGCTACGACGGTCGTTCCCGTCGGAACCCGCCTCGGTTCGGGTTCATCTGCATGTTAGACAGTGGCAAACAAATAGCTACCGGCCCGTACGGCCCCCGAGCGGCGCCGACGCTACGGAACCGTGGAGCGATGCCGAAAACGGTGTGCTGGCGGCGTCAGTCGATGTGGCCTTCGCGCCGGAGCTGCTCAGCGTCCTGCTCGTCGTAGCGCCACTCGATGTTGCCCTTCTCGTCCTGCCAGTCCCACGGCTCGATGATGACCACGTCGTCCTCGTTGATCCAGGTGCGGTACTTCATCCGCCCGGGGATGCGCCCGAGTCGCTCCTTGCCGTCCTGACACCGGACCCGGACGTGGTTGCCGCCCAGGTGCTCGGTGACGACGCCGAACAGTTGGTCGTCGTCAGGCATCCGCAGGTTCTTGCGGCCTGATGAATCGTCGCTCATACGTGTAGTACGGAGCACCGACGGATAAGCCGTGGGATACGTTCCCGACACCGGAGAGGAAGGCCCGGAGAGACAGCGTTAACCCGGACCTCCCCGATACGGAGGTATGAACGGAACGCACGACGCCGGCGGTGGTCGCCGATGCGCGTAGTCGCGAAGTTCGGCGGGACCTCGCTCGGTTCGGGCGAGCGGATCGAGCGAGCGGCCGACTCGGTCGCCGACGCAGTCGCCGCCGGTCACGAGATCGCCGTCGTCGCCAGCGCGATGGGCTCACAGACCGACGACCTGCTCGAGGAGATCTCCTTCGACGCGAGCGACCCCGACCGCGCCGAGATCGTCTCGATGGGCGAACGAACCTCGGTGCGGATGCTGAAGGCCGCACTCTCCGCTCGTGGGGTCGACGCGACCTTCGTCGAACCCGGCAGCGACGGCTGGCCGGTCGTCACCAACGAGCGCGGCGAGGTCGACGCCGAGGAGACCAAACGCCGCGTCGACGCGCTGGCCGAGACGCTCGAAGACACCGTCCCCGTCATCACGGGGTTCCTCGCGGAGGGGCCCGACGGCGACGTGACGACGCTCGGTCGCGGGGGGTCCGACACCACCGCGATGATGCTCGGGAACTACCTCGACGCCGACGAGGTCGTCATCGTCACCGACGTGGAGGGCGTGATGACCGGCGACCCCCGCGTCGTCGAGGGGGCACGCAACGTTGGCTCGATCACCGTCGACGAACTCCGGAGCCTCTCGTTCCGGGGCGCCGAGGTGGTGGCGCCATCGGCGCTCGTCTACAAGGACGAGGACCTCGCGGTCCGGGTCGTCCACTACCAACACGGCGACCTGCTCGCTGGCGGCACGGAGATCGAGGGGAGCTTCGAGCACCTGATCGACATGGAGGAGGCACGGCTGTCCTGTCTCACCGTCGCCGGCCGGGCGATCCGGAACCGACCGGGAATCCTCGCGGAGGTCTCCGAGACGCTCGCCAGGGCGGGTATCAACGTCGACGCCGTCGCCAGCGGGATGGACTCGCTGACGTACTACGTCGAGAAGGAGGTCGCCGAGGAGGCCGAAGCGACACTGCACGAGGCCGTCGTCGCCGACGACTCGCTCTCCTCGGTCACCGTCGAGGACGACATCGCGGTCGTCCGGGTCACCGGCGGCGAACTGCCGAACCGACCGGGCGTGATCCGCTCGATTGTCGACCCGCTGGCGGAGGCGGGGATCAACGTCCACGACCTGATCACCTCCGCGACCTCCGTCGCCATCTTCGTGGCGTGGGAGGACCGGGACGAGACGCTCCAGATCATCCACGACCAGTTCTGAAACGGCGGTCTCGCGAACCGCCTCCTCAGGACTCGCGCCACGTGTGGTCGCACTCGACACAGGTGAACACCCGGACCTCGTAGGAGCCGCCCGGCTTCGGCCGGGTCTCGTAGGAGGCCCGGTCGCTGTCGCAGCCGTCCGCCGGACAGGGTTTCTGCATCGTGTCGGTGGCGTCTTTGGTGCCGTCGACGACCGGCGGTTCCCCGTCGTTCTGCTGTTCGTCCCGTGTCGTCATCGCCGCTTCCGCTCGCGAGTCCCGCGGCTCCTCGTTCTCACAGGAGCGACACACCCACGTGTCACCCGCCGTGCGCATCATCGAGCCACACGCGTCGCAGAAGTTCATACCCCGTCGGAACACCCGGCTCCGGATATATCCGTCAATCCCCGATCCGTCGTGGCTCCCGGCAGCCTGCTCGTACGACGCCGACCGACTGACCGGCCCGGGCAGCGGTGGGTGCTCGGCGACCGGTTCCGGCGTCAGCGACCTTCTCGCAGCCGTTCGCCGATTCGGGAGGGGAGTCCCGCAGCCTCGACGGCGTCGACGACGGCGTCGATGTCGTAGGGCACACGGCGTTCTTCCACGCTTCGGTCGTCCAGATCGACGACGGCGTAGGCCGCGTCGGGGTCACCGTCCCGGGGCTGACCGACGCTTCCGGGGTTCAGGACGATCCCCTCCTCGAAGACGGCGTGGTGTTGGACGTGCGTGTGACCCATGACGAGGAGGTCTTCGCCGTCGAGCAGGCCCGGCGCAAAATCCCGGGGGTAGGTGTAGCGGTTCGGGTCGTCGGGGTGGCCGTGGACCAGTTTCACCCGGTCGTCGACGACGTGGCGCTCGGCGGGGAGCGCGCCGAGCCAGCCGACCGCGCCGGAGCCGAGTTGTTCCCGAGCGTACTCGACGCCGGCCCGCGCCATCCCGTTGAAGCCGGCAGCGTCGCCGCTGGCCACCGCCCGGTCGTGGTTCCCCTGTACCGTCGGGACCCCGCGGTCGCGGAGCGCGGCCACACAGTCGGCTGGCCAGGGGTTGTACCCGACCACGTCGCCGGCACAGACGACGGTGTCGACCGGCGGCATGTCCGTGAGCACCGCCTCCAGCGCCGGCAGGTTGCCGTGAACGTCAGAGATGACCCCGAGTCGCACGGCAGACGGGAACGGCCCGAGAGTGAAAAAGTGCGCTACTCGCCGTTGTGGATCGCGGTTTCGATGCCGTCGCCGTCGACGGCGACGCCCGCGGCGCAGACGGCGTGCTCGAAGGCGTGGTCGTACAGTTCCGCGGCGGCGGCCTCGGCGGTCTCGGCGTCGAGGTCGAACGCCTGCGGGCTGTCGGTCTCGTAGGTCGCCACGACGGTCGGCTCCGTGACCTCGTGGACCAGCAGCGCGTCCCTCCGGACGGTGCCGATGAACGCCGTCTCGGCGCCGACGACGGCGGCGATACGGGGCGTGTCGTAGTCGTCTTTCTCGTAGTCGAGCGCGAGCAGCGACGCCGCGAGGGCGTCCCGGGCCGGGTAGCCCATCCCCGCTTTCTCCGCGATCGGGTCGACGTGTGAGCCGTTGCCGATCACGGCCAGTTCCTCGCCGTCGCGCTCGACGGTGCGGAGGCAGTTGTAGGAGACGTAGGGGTTGTCGGTCGGCTCGGCGTCGTCCGTGGGGACGACGGTGAGGCTGCCGTCGCGTTCGATCACCTTTCGGTTGGGGAACGAGCGCGAGGAGACGCGGTAGGCTGCCAGTCCCGGGGCGGCGACGAGGAAGCGGCCGACGTACATGGATGGAGACGGGGCGGAGGTCGGCAAGTAGCTGGTGGTTCAGGCGGAGTTCCCGCGGGTCGGGAACCGGTGTCCGGGGTGAAGGCCCCTCGGGGCGTCGTTTCAGGTATGTCCACTCAAGAGATCAGGCTCCGGAGCACGCTCGGCGGCTACACCGCGGAGGGGCGACTCCACACGCTCAGCGTCTGGTTCATCCTCGCGCTGCGGCTGATGATGGGGCTGGCGTTCCTACAGAGCGGTCTCGACAAGGTGCTCGCCGGGGGGTTCTCGGCGGCGGGCTACCTCCAGAACGCCCCGCAGGCCAACGGCAGCCCCGTCGCGGGGCTGTTCGAGGCGATGGGGTCGACGCCGTGGTTCATCGACTTCGTGAACGTGGCCGTGCCGTGGGGCGAGCTGCTGATCGGGATCGGCCTCCTCGTCGGGGGGTTCACCCGTCTCGCCGCCTTCTTCGGCGCGTTCATGATGTTGCTGTTCTACCTCGGCAACTGGAGCGTCTCCCACGGCTACATCAACGGTGACTTCGCGTACATGCTGGTGTTCCTCGCCGTGGCCGCGTTCGGCGCGGGTCGCATCCTCGGCGTCGACGCCTACCTCGAGGCGTACGAGATCGACGGGAAGCCGCTCCTCGAACGCTACCCGTGGGCGGCGTACCTGCTGGGCTGATCGGGCGCGCCCGCGGCGGCACGCCGCCGCCGTAATCGACTCCGAAACACTCATGGTTCCCAGCGGGCTACGAGGGAGTGCGAAGGCACACCCGTCGGGCAGACGGACGTCGTGTCGAAGAGTTCCATGGGGTAGTGGCCAATCCTGTTGCCTTCTGGGGGCAACGACCCAGGTTCGAATCCTGGTGGAACTACTCACGTCCTCGCTTCGTTACTACCCGTCGAGCGCCACGCCCGTCGGTCGGGGTCCCCACCCGCCGGGAGCGTGTCGACCGGCGTCGGGGACGCGCCGAAGTGAATGACGACAGAACCGCCGAGCGTGCACGTCTTCGGAGTCGCCCACAACGACGAGACGTTGGTCCGGCGGATCCCCGAACGGGCACCGGACGGCGTCACGAAAGTGTACCACGAAGCGTTGAACCGGGAGGAACGGAGCTTGCGGCAGGCGCTCCTCTGGCGGCCGCTGGGGTGGCTCGCGCCGAGCCTCCGGTCGGACACCCCGGTCTCACCGCCGGGGTCGTGGTGTGAGCGGGCGGCCATCTCGCTGGCGGAAGCCAACAACGCGGAGCTTCACTACGTCGAGCTATCCCGCAAACAGCGGGCAGCGGGGCTGTTCTACCTCCCGACGGTGTTCGAGTGGCTCCACGTCGTGTTCGGCCTCCTCGCCGTCGTGTACGTCATTCTCTCGGTCGGCGGCTGGGTGGCCGCGTTCGTCACGTTCGTCGTCGTCGCCTCGGCGACACCCCACGGCGACCTCTGGAACCACGTGGAGTATCCGATCCGCGAGCGCCACATGGCCGACCAGATCCGGGCCCATCTGCCCGACGACGGCGGGGCCGGCGTCGCAATCGTCGGCGAGACACACCGGCCGTTCGTCGTCGAAGCGCTGGCACCCATCGCCGTCACGTCCGAAGACCTCACGTCGTGAGCGCGTTCCGAGCGAGACCGTGACGCCCCCGACGAACGACGGTTCTCTCGTCCACCCGCGGCCGTTCAGCGGGCGACCGAGAAGTCGGAGTGGCGGCTCACACCTCGCTCGGGAGCCGTCGTGGGAGCCGGATACCGGTGAACTCGAAGCGGGCGCCGCCGGCCTCCGAGCCGGTCACCTCGACCCCCCAGCCGTGGGCGTCGACGATCTGTTCGACGATGGCGAGCCCGCTGCCGTGGCCGTCGTCGCGGCTGCTGTAGCCCGAATCGAAGACGCGGTCGCGCTCCGCCGGCGGGACCCCCGGACCGTCGTCGGCGACGTAGAAGCCGTTCGGGAGCGCACCCACGGTGACGTGTACGTCCGCGCCGGCGTGGTCGATGCTGTTCCGGAAGAGGTTCTCGAACAGCCGCTTGAGTCGCTGGGGGTCCGCGAGCACCTGTCCGGGTTCGTCGATGGAGAGCGTCGCTTCCTCGGCGGCGGCGCTGCCCCACGCCTCGGCCACGAGCGCGTCGAGGTCGACCTCCGCCGGGTCGTGGACGCTGGCGCCGGTCTCGACGAGCGTCCGGAACTCCGAGAGCAGTTCGAGCGACCGGTCGAGCGCGTCGTCGATCGTTTCGACCCGTTCGGGGTCGACGCTCCCCTCCTCAGCGAGCAGTTCGAGGTGACCCTGTGCGACCGAGAGCGGCGTCTTGATGTCGTGGCTCAGGTCGCTGGTGAGTCGCTCGATGCGCTCCTCGTGGCGCGACGCCTCCCGAACGGCCATCCGCTCGTCGGTCACGTCGCGCTGGAAGCCGAGGAAGTGCGTGACCGTGCCGTCCTCCTCGCGGACGGGTTCGATCTCGACACGGTTCCAGAACGGCGTGCCGTCGGCGCGGTAGTTCAGCAGTTCGGTGTCGACGGATTCCCCCTCGTCGAGGCCACGCCGGAGCGTCTCCGTGGCGCGCTGCTCGGTCGCCGGACCCTGCAGGAAGTTGTGGC
The DNA here is from genome assembly GCF_026616205.1 of Halolamina litorea. NCBI lineage: Archaea > Methanobacteriati > Methanobacteriota > Halobacteria > Halobacteriales > Haloferacaceae > Halolamina > Halolamina litorea. The sequence continues at coordinate 626,931 of NZ_JANHGR010000001.1, read as the reverse complement.
TCTCGCCGATCACGTCCTCGCGGTCGTAGCCGGTGATCGCACAGAACGCGTCGTTGACGAACAGGATCGGACAGCCCTCACGGCGGGGGCCGGTGAGGGTGATGCCGATGGAGGCCTCCTCCAGCACGCGGGCACCGAGGTCGACGTCGAGGTCGTCGTCGATGGTGCCGGCGTCGCGGACGACGGCGGTGACCACTCGCTCCTCGTTGGCCCGTGAGACCGAAAGCGTCGTCTCGACCCGTCGGTCCGAGCCCGCGACCGGCGTCTCGAACGTTCGCGTCGCCGGCGGCGACCGGGCGAGTAGCTCCGTCACCGGGTCGGGGTCGTCGCCCTTCCACACCAGCGGCGCCATGTACGGCTCGCCGACGATGTCGTCGGCGTCGACGCTGAGGAGGTCGTGGAACGCCTCGTTGGCGTAGGTCACCCGTCCCTCCGCGTCGAGTGCGGCGATCGCCTCGCCGGCGGTCTCGACCATGCGCTGGAACTGGTGGAGTTCGCGCTCGCGTTCGCGTTCGGCGGCGACGTTCCGGAGGATCCCCACGGAGCCCTCGAACTCCTCGCCCTCGTACGGCAGCGCGGCCATGTGATCCCGGCAGGGGATCGCCTCCCCGTCGGCCGTCAGGATGTCCACGTCGAAGCGGGCGGTGTCCGCCCCGGTGGCAGAGAGCACGTCGCCGAGTTCCGACGCCGCACGGTCGACGCCCTCGGGGGACTTGATCAGGGCCGGTTCGGCGCCGATGATCTCCTCGACGCTGTAGCCGGTGAGGTCGGCGAACGCCTCGTTCACGAAGCGGAACTCCCCTTCCTCGTCGACGACGTAGGCGGGATAGCCCAGCGCTTCGACGATGGTCTCGTAGCGCTCGGCACGCCCTCGGACCCGCGTTTCGGCGACGGCGTTGCGGATCCGGTTCGCCAGCAGTCGGTAGACGTCTCGTGACCCCCCTTTCTGGAGGTAGTCGGTAACGCCCGCGGAGATGGCGTCGCTGGCGACGTCCTCGCTCCCGCGGCCGGTGTAGAGGATGTACGGCAGTGAGGAGTCCGCCTCCCGGACGGTTTCGAGCAGTTCGAGGCCGTCCATGCCGGGCATGTCGTAGTCGCTGACCACGCAGTCGGCCGTGCCGGCCTCGACGGCCTCGAGGACGCTGTCGTGGTCGGTTGTGGCGACCACCGAGAGGTCGTCGTAGTTGTCGAGGAACGCCTCGGTCATCGAGAGGAAGCTCTCGTCGTCGTCGATCACGACGACGGATATCTGTGTATCGGAGATGCCGACGGCGGACATAGCGGAGCTAGGAACGCCGATGTATCAATAGTTGTGACCTCGGTAGTTCGGTGGGGGAACCCCCCGTCTCGGTGGTCCGTCGGGGTGCTCAGCCGAGCACGTAGTCGAGAACGGGGTGACGTTCGATCAGGGGCCGGCCGTCGACCTCGTACGCTTCGAGGTAGGCGTCGACGCCGAGGATGCGGCCCGCGCCGAACGCGGCCACGGCGAGGAACACCAGCATGTACGCGAAGTCCCCGTTGATGACGCCGTGTTCGACGCTCCAGTTGCCGAGGTAGAACATCGTCATCAGCGTGGCGCCGAAGAACGCCGCGAGGCGAACGAACGCGCCCACGAGCAACCCCAGTCCGATAGCGAGTTCGCCCCACGGGACGGCGACGTTCGTGACGGCCATCAGCCAGCCGATCTCGGACATCGCGGCGAAGGTCCCCGCGAGGGGGCTGCCGTTGGCGGCGGCCCCGAAGCGCAGGTAGCCCGTCGCGTCGAAGGGGGTGCCGGAGACGAAGGTGAGCTTCGTCCATCCCGACCAGAAGAACGCCGCGCCCATCATGAGGCGCAGCGACAGGACGAACCACGCACTCAGGCTGTGGGCCCGTCCACGGACGGTGTGACCGGCGATCGTACTCTCGAACGTGTTGCTTAGGGGATTAGTTACGGACATTGGTGCGTCTGGGACCGGGTTCGGCGACAGTCGGCGAACGGGTGTCCCCGTCGCTACAGCGCCGGGTGAGCTAATAACCTCGTAGGTAGGCGTGTCAGCAACCGACAGGGAGTCACCGCGAGGCCAACACCGAAAGCGCCGACGACGGGTCGTCCGCCGCGAGGTGGTCGCGGACCGCGTCGCTCCACGTCCGGGTGGAGCAGGTCCGCCCGGTCCATCGCCTCAGCCAGTTCATTCACCTCCCGGTAGACCCACTCACTCACGAGTACCTGTTGCCGGAAGGGTTCGATAAGGGGGTTGCCGTACTGCTGAGGTAGCCGAACCCCGCGCCGATCGCTGGAGTGCGGCTACTTCTGTACGTCCAGCAGCGCCACGCGCTCGAGGATCAGATCCGGGAGCGAGCCCTCGATTGCGTCGCGTTCGGCGTCGTTCACGTCGAAGAACGACCGAACGGTCGCCTCGTCGTACTCCCCGAGGACCGGTGCCGGATCGACGTGCCCGCGGAGGCGTTCGACCGCCTCAGCCTCCGCCGTTTCGTCGCCGTCTGGAGCATCGACGAGCACGACGACGCGGTTCTCGCCCTCAGAGACGCCCATCGCCAGCGCGCGGTTGATCTGGCGGCGCCCCGCGGCGTAGCAGAGCACCTCGACGGCACGCTCGCGGGCGACGTTCTCGCCGCGGGCGATGGCCCGATCCGCGCGGTCGAGTGCCCGTTCGAGGTGGGCCTCGGAGACCACGTAGTCGGCGTCGAACGCTTGGATGGTAGTCCCGGTTGCTTCGGCGGCGTCGTCGAGGGTGGCGAGGAACGAGTCGAGGTCGTCGACCGTCGCCGTACCGTCGAGTAGCCGCATCAGAAATCACCCAGCGAGGCTTGGCCGCCGGCCTCCTCGCGGCCGGCACGTTTCGCGTCGCCGTCGGCGACCACGCCCTCCATCGAGGGGTCCTCGCGCCCGACGTTCTCCAGCACCGTCTCGGCGGTCTTCTCCCCCCGGAGCGCACCGAGGATGACCGACTTGTCGGCGTCTCGGAGGTCGGCGCGGGACTCGATGCCGGCTTCGAACAGGCGCCGTGCGCGCTTGCGGCCGACCCCGCGGACGCTCGTGAGGTCGAGCAGTTCCTCGCGGACGCCGTCCTCGACGCGCTTCTTGGCCTCGCGGACCGAGACCACGTTCGAGAGGTCGAGTTCGCCAGCCAGCCGCTCGGCGGCGTTGAGCAGCCACTCGGCGGTATCGACCTTGCCGCGGATGTCACCCGGGCCGACGCCATAGCGTTCGGCGATCCGGTCCTCGTCGACTTCGCTGGCCCAGTCCTCGAGCATCCGGGCGGTCTTGAGCGCCGAGAGCCACTCCTCGAAGGCGACGTCGTCGTACTCCGAGGGCGTGCGCCCGAGCAGTTCGGTCTCGCGCTCGAACAGTTCCTCCTCGTAGGTCTCGCGGTCGCCGGACTTGAGGTAGAGTTGGTACATGTCCGGCGTGCGGGAGACGAGGTGGTAGAGGCCGAGTGCGGAGACGTCGTCATCCTCGTCGTCCGCGGCCTCGTCGGCGTCACCCGCCTCGTCAGCATCGCTGCCCGCGAGTGCGTCGTCGTCGAGCAGGTCGTTCGCGGTCGTGAAGCCCGCCGACTCGTCGCCGTCGGGGTCGGCGAGGCCGCCCCGGGAGCCGTAGTTCCCGGTTCGGTCGTCGCCGCCCTCGCTGCCCCGGAGGCCGTCGATGATCTCGGCGGCGCTCATCGGGTCGAGGTAGAGCCGCGAAACGGTGTGGCCGATCTCGGTCGCGGTGATCGTGCCGTCCTCGCGGTCGACGAACTCGTTGACCGCGAGGTAGTTCAGGACGGTGTCGGTCACGGACTCCAACTGCGCGCTCCCGGCGCTCTGGACGGCATAGAGGGTGTTGCCGAGGAAGTCGAGGATGTCCTCGCGCGTGTTCGCGAAGCCCGACGCGACCGTGGCGAGCAGGTGGGTCCGCAGCGCCGGCTCGGCGGCGAGCTTCGAGCGCACGGGCTCGGGGTCACCGTGGACGTAGCGGTCGAACAGTTCCTCCTTCGTGTCGTTGTTCGAGGCGAGCAGCACCGCCTCGCCGTAGGGGTCGAGTCCGGGGCGGCCGGCCCGGCCCATCATCTGGTGGATCTCCAGCGTGTCGAGTGGCTTCATGCCGCCGAACTCCGGGTCGTAGCGCCGCCAGTCCCGGACGATCACTCTACGGGAGGGCGTGTTGACTCCGGCCGCGAGCGTCGGCGTCGCCGCGATGACCTTGATCAGCCGGTCGCGGAACGCGCCCTCGACGAGGTCCCGGTGTTCGCTGGAGAGGCCGGCGTGGTGGAACGCCGCGCCCTCGGCGACACACTCCGCGAGGTCGTCGCTGGTCGCGGTGTCGGAGACGTCCCGGAGCGCCGTCGCCAGTTCGCGGAGGTCGGCGCGCTCTTCGTCGGTCAGGTGGTCGCTGGTGACGCTACCGAGCCGGCTCGCGGCGGACTCGGCGTTACGCCGGGAGTTGACGAAGACGAGGCTGGAGCCGCCCTCGTCGAGGGTGTCGTCGACGAGCGCCGGGGTCTGCTTGCCGCCGCTGTCGACGGGCACCTCGCGCTGTGAGCCGTCGGCGAAGTTGATTGCGTTCCCGAAGTGGACGCCGGTGCGGAGGTCGATGGGTCGCCAATCGGAGTCGACCAGTTCGGCGTCGAGCCAGTCGGCGATCTCGGGAGCGTTGCCGACCGTCGCCGAGAGCGCGACCGTCTGGAGGTCGTGGTTCAGTCGGCGGAGTTTGGCGAGCGTGACTTCGAGCGTCGGGCCGCGGTTCCGGTCGTCGACGAGGTGGACCTCGTCGCTCACGACACAGGAGAGGTCGTCGATCCACGGCGCGCCGTTGCGGACCAGCGAGTCCACCTTCTCGCTCGTGGCGACGACGATGTCCCGCGAGCCGAGCCACTCGCCGTCGGACTCGTAGTTGCCCGTCGAGACGCCGACGGTGACCCCGTACTCCTCCCAGCGCTCGAACTCGGTCTTCTTCTCGCTTGCCAACGCGCGCAGCGGGACGATGTAGAGGGCGGTCCCGCCCCGCTGGACCGCGGAGAGCATCGCGAGTTCGGCGATCAGGGTCTTCCCGGAGGCGGTGGGGACCGCGGCGACGACGTTCTCGCCGTCGGTCACGCCCGCCTCGACGGCCTCTGCCTGCGGCGGGTAGAGCTCCTCGACGCCCTCGCCCTCGAGGTGCTCGCCCACGCCGCCGGGGAGGCCCGACAGCTCCGTCGGCTTCATTACCGGAATCTTGCCCGCTCTCGGGTTTAAACTACGGGGTCCGGCGCGGGGAGAGCGGCCGCCGGAGCAGCCCGCGTACTCAGCGGTCGGTGAGTTCGTAGGGGTCGGCGTCGGCGGGCAGCGGCGACTCGTACTCGCGGTCGCCCTTCCGTTCCTCGAACTCCGCGGTCGCTTCTTCGAGCAGTTCGTTCTCGGTGAGCAGGTCGTAGAGCGACCCAGCAACCACTTTCCCGGCGAAGAGCATCCCCGCGGTGCCGAGGTCCTTCCCGGCGGCAACGGCCTGCCACGAGTGGGCTGGCGTGCCCGCCGGCCACGTCGCCGCGCGGAAGCGCCCCAGCGGGACGGTCCACGACACGTCGCCCGAGTCCGTCGAGTAAGAGCCGGTCGTTCCCTCGTCGGGCGCGTCGAGTGGTTCGGTGAACATCGCCGCCTCGGCGGCCTCGTCACGGCGGTCAGCGGGCACGTCGGCGTAGGATGGGCTCCCGAGGGTCTCCTTCAGGTCGGCGGCGAAGGCCTCCTGCTCCTCGGAGAGCGGGAAGTCGGCGGCCTCCATGTTCGCGAGGATGGTGTCCCCGAGCGTGTGGTTCGGGAGGACGCCGTACATCCCGGAAGTCTTGGTCACGTCGACCTCGGTGCCGGACATCAGCGCCGCGCCCTCGGCGGCGTCGCGCACACGATCGGAGACGGCCTCGACGGCCGCGCGGTCGGGCGCCCGGACCATGACCTCCATCGACGCCTCGGCGGGGACGACGTTGGCGGCCTGCCCGCCGTCGGTGACGACGTAGTGGATCCGGACCGGGTCGGCGACGTGCTCGCGCATGAACTCGATCCCGTTGCCGAGCAGTTGGACGCCGTCGAGCGCCGACCGGCCGGCTTCGGGCGCCGCCGCGGCGTGGGCGCTCTCACCCTCGAACCGGACTGAGAAAGTGTCCACCGCGAGGCAGGAGCCCTTGTTCGGCGCGTTAGTCCAGCCGGGGTGCCACGAGACGACGGCGTCGAGGCCGTCGAACGCGCCGTCCTGAATCATGTACACCTTGCCGGCGCCGACCTCCTCGGCGGGCGTGCCGAGGTAGACGACCGAGCCCTCAACGTCGCCGCGCTCGATCGCGCGCTTGACCGCGATGGCGCCGGCGAGGCTGCCGACGCCGAAGAGGTTGTGGCCGCAGCCGTGCCCCGGCCCGCCCTCCTCGATCGGTTCGGGTTCGGCGGTCGCGGCTTGGCTCATTCCCGGGAGCGCGTCGAACTCCCCCATCGTCCCGACCACCGGCCCCTCATCGCCGTAACGGGCGACGAACGCGGTGTCGATACCGGCGACGCCGAACTCGACGCTGAACCCTTCCTCCCGGAGCGCGTCGCCCAGCGCCTCGGCGGCGTCGTGTTCCTGCAGGGCGACTTCGGGGTTCTCCCAGATATCCGTCGAGAGGCCGGTCAGCCAGTCCTCGTCGGCCTCGATGTCGTCGAACAGCTGCTGTTTGGTCACGACTGTCCCGTGTTACCGCGGCTCGAAAAGGGTTGCTAGGTCCGAGCGGCGGCGATTGTCAGCCGTCCACCCGAGACGTGACCGAAAGCTAGATGTCCGCGACCAGCCCGCCGAGTTCGTCGACGGGGATCAGTTCCATCGTCTGGGTGTCCAGCCCGTAGCGCTCGATGGAGACGGAGGTCTGGAAGGCGGCGTCGCGGCCGTCGGCCTCGAACACGATCAGGAAGTCGTGCTCCCCGAGGACGGCGTAGGCGTCCGTGAGTTCGCCGCCCAGCGCCTCGATGTCGCCCGTGAGGTCGCCCCAGATGGTCGCCAGGTCCTGTACGTTCTGGACCGTCTCGTCGGTCACGTCGACCAGCGCCATGTAGGTGTCCATGCGTGCCAATTGTTGGCAATCAACGAAAACGTTCCGGCGGGTTGACTACTCCGCTTCGAGGCTCCGCTGGACGAAGTCGCGGGGGAGCGCCTCCATCTCCCCGACCTGTACGCGCCAGAGGTTCGCATAGAGGCCCTCCTCGTCGATCAGCGACTCGTGGCTCCCGCGCTCGACGATCTCGCCGTCGTCCATCACGAGGATGTGGTCGGCGCTCCGGACCGTCGAGAGCCGGTGGGCGATCGCGAAGACGGTGCGGTCCTCGGTCAGGGCGTCGAGGCTGTTCTGGATTACCGCCTCCGTCTCGTTGTCGACGTGGCTCGTCGCCTCGTCGAGGACGAGCACGTCCGGGTCCCGCAGCACGGTGCGGGCGAGCGCGATCCGCTGGCGCTGGCCGCCAGAGAGCTTGACTCCGCGCTCGCCGACCATCGTGTCGTAGCCGTCCTCCAGGTCGGCGACGAACTCGTGGGCACCGGCGGTTTCAGCGGCCTCGCGCAGTTCGTCCTCGTCGTAGTCGGGGACGCCGTAGGCGATGTTCTCGGCGACGGTGCCGTAGAACAGGTACGGCTCCTGACTCACGTAGCCGACGTGCTCGCGGAGGCTCCGCAGGTCCACGTCGGCCACGTCGTGGCCGTCGAGGGAGATCGTCCCCGAATCGGGGTCGTAGAAGCGCAGGAGGAGCTTCATCGTCGTCGACTTCCCGGCGCCGGTGGGGCCGACGAGGCCGACGTAGTCGCCGGCGTCGGCCTCGAAGCTGATCCCGCGCAGCACCGTCTCCTCGGCCTCGCCCGCCTCGTCGCGGTAGGCGAAGTCCACGTCGTCGAAGACCACGTCGCCGTCGACCTCGTCGAGTTCGATGCCGTCGGCGTCGGCGCTCACACGGCTCTCGCTGTCGAGCAGGCCGACGATGCGCTCGCCGGCGGCCTCGGCGTACTGGTAGCCGTTGATGATCTGGCCCATCTGGCGCATCGGGTAGACGAACCGCCGTGAGTAGTTCAAGAACAGCACGAGCGTCCCGGCACTCAGGGCGGCGTTCGGGTCGCCGCCGGAGAAGAACGGGTGGGGCGGCGAGCCAGTCACCACCCACCAGCCGCCGACGAAGAAGACGACGACGTAGGCCGCCGCGGTCGTCACCTGCAGGCTGGGGAAGAACTTGATCCGGGTGGTGATGGCGTCCCACTGGGAGTCGAGGTAGTCCCGCGAGGAGTCACGCACGCGGCCGGTCTCGAAGCGCTCGGTGGTGAAGGACTTCAGCGTCTCGATGCCGCCGATGTTGTTCTCCAGCCGGCTGTTGAGCTTCCCGACCGCCGACCGGACCTCCTGGTACTTCGGGTGGATCGCCTCGACGAACCAGTAGCTCAGGTAGCCCAGTATCGGGATGGCAGCGACGGGGATGAGCGCCAGCCGCCAGTTGATGATCAGCATCACGACGCCCATCCCACCGACCCGGACGAGGATGGTGATGAAGCTCTTGAGGTTCGTCGTCAGGAACCCCTCCAACTGGTTCACGTCGTTGTTCAGGATGCTCATCACCTCGCCGGTCTGGCGGTTGTCGAAGAACTCCACGCCCTGTCGCTGCAGCGCGTCGTAGGTATCGACGCGCACGGAGTGCTGGAAGTGCTGGGAGAAGCTGTTCCAGAGGTAGTTGTTCACCCAACTGGAGCCCGCGCCGACGGCGTAGGCGGCGGCGATCAGCGTCCCGGCGAGCAGGAACTGCGGGCCCGGCTCGGCGGGGATCCACGACTCGGGCACGAGGAACAACGAGAACGCCGTCGTGTCGAAGAACAGGGAGTCGATGGCGACCGCGAGCAGCAGCGAGGGAACCAACTCCATGAGCATCTGTACGACGGCAGCAACGGCGCCGCCGGCGAAGGTGGGGAAGCGCTCCCGACCGTACTCCCGAAAGAGCCTGAGGATGGCGTTTCCCTCCTCGGCGCGGAGCTCCGCGAACTCGTCATCGTCGTCTGGTGGCACGTCCCACGTACTTGGGGCCGCAGGCTGAAAACGACCCGGTCGCGGAGAGCCTGTGGGGTTCTACCAGTCCAGGTCGACGGCGTCCCCGACGGTCAGGTCGAACGCCTCGTCGCCGCGGCCCTGATTGACCGCGAACTCGACGTAGCCGTGGCTTCCCACGGTCACGAGGCGCTCGCCGGGGTCGCGGGCCGCGTAGGCGTCCTCGACGGGCGCGAACTCGTCGTTGACCCGAACGGATGTGTGGCCGTCAAGGACGTGGCCGGGGATGTTGGTGATGGTGTTCCCGAAGTCGTCGACGACCAGCACTTCGCCGGTCGCGGCGTCCTCGTCGCGGATCGGCTCGGGGAACGTCAGGTCGACCCAGTCGTCGACCGGCGTCACGTCGTCGGCGTGGGCCACCTCGTCGACCTCGTGGACCCGCGCAGCGGCGGGCGCGAACACGTCCCGGCCGTGGAACGTGTTGCTCGCGGTCTCGTCGTCGTCGTAGGCGACCTCGTAGACCTCGATCTCCTCGTCGTCGTCGACGATGCGGCGGGCCGCCGGGAGCGCGACGCCGTTGTCGGGGGCGACGATGCGGTGGTCGCCTGCCTCGACGACGACCGCGGCGCGGTCGGTGCCGACGCCGGGGTCGACGACAACGAGGTGAGTGGCCGGCGGGAATTCGGGGAGGACCTCCCGGAGCCAGAACGCGGCGGCGCGCACGTCCTGCCGGGGGAAGTCGTGGGCGATGTCGACCAGTCGGGCGTCGCACTGCCGGAGGATGACGCCCTTCATCGTTGCTGGGTAGGGTGTGCCGAAGTCGGAAGCGAGCGTGATCATCACCCGTAGGTTACAGGATTCGGCCCTTCAGCGTACCGGCTTTCCCAACGGGGGAAACACTATGCCATCCGCGGGCGGTCGTGGCGTATGAGCGAGAACTCGGCGGTCGAGTTGATCGGGGAGTGGCAGACCGGCGCGCTGTACGTGTTCGGGTCGCTGTTCTCCGGGTTGGTCGTCGGCGCCCTCCTCGGCCGGTCCGTTTCCGGCGTCGCCGGCGTAGTGGGGTTCGTTCTGGGCGCTGTCGGTGCGTTCTTGCTGATTTCGTACGTGCGATACGGGCGCTGACCCCGCTTACAGTACGATCGCGTCGGCCGGGTCGAACCCGACCGTGATGGCGTCGGTGTCGGGCGGCTCGGGCAGCCGGAGCACCATCTCGCGGCCCGCCCACTCGCCGTAGAGGCGCGTGGTGCCGCCGAGGTACTCCGTGGTTCCGAGCGCGACCGGGAATCGGTTGTGGCCGGCGTCGGTGTCGAGTGCCACGGGGCGCACGCAGAACGTCACGCTGTCGCCGACGGCCACGTCGGCGTCGCCGGCGTCGACGTGGAACGTCTCCCCCTCCACCTCGACGGCCAGTTCGTCGCCCTCGCGGTCGGTGACGGGCCCCGAGAAGACGTTGTTCTCGCCGACGAACGAGGCGACGAACTCGGTCTCGGGGCGTTCGTACACCTCGACGGGGGTGCCGACCTGCTCGACACCGCCGCCGTGCATCACCGCGAGCCGATCGGAGACGGCCAGCGCCTCCTCCTGATCGTGGGTGACGTAGACGGTCGTCACGTCGAGTTCCTGCTGGATACGCTTGATGGCACGGCGTAGCTGCTCGCGTAGCCGCGCGTCGAGTGCGCTCATCGGCTCGTCGAGCAGGAGCACGTCCGGGGCGGGCGCGAGCGCGCGGGCCAGTGCGACCCGTTGTTGCTGGCCGCCGGAGAGTTCGTCGGGCTCACGGTCGCCCATTCCCGGGAGGTCGACCAGTTCGAGCAGTTCCTCGACGCGCTCGTCGACGGTCAGCCCCCGAGGTGGGTCGGTGAAACGCAGGCCGTAGCGGACGTTCTCCGCGACGGTCATGTGGGGAAAGAGCGCGTAGCTCTGGAACACGACGCCGACGTTGCGGTCCTCGACGGGCGTGTCACTCACGTCCTCGCCGTCGAAGCGGACCGTGCCCTCGGTCGGCGACGACAGCCCGGCGATCGTTCTGAGCGTCGTCGTCTTCCCACAGCCCGAGGGGCCGACGAGCGTGAAGAACTCCCCCTCCTCGACGGTGAGGGAGACCTCCGAGAGCGCGACGGCGTCGTCGAAGGTCTTGCGGACGCCGTCGAGTTCGATGCGGGCCATCTACATCCCCCTCCCTTCGCCGAGGCGGTCGATGACGAGGAAGCTGGCGGCGGTGACGACGAGCAGGACACAGCCCATCGCCGTCGCGGGACCGAGGCGTCGGCCGATGAAGCGTTCGATGGCGACCGGCATGGTGTACGCCGAACTCCCACTGGCCAAAATCACCGTCGAATCGAACTCCCCGATGCTGATGGCGAAGGCGAACGCTGCGCCGGCGACGACGCCGGCGAACACCTGCGGGAGTTCGATGTCGAGCAGTACCCGGAGCCGCGAGGCGCCGAGGGTGCGCGCCGACTCGACGACCGAGCGGTCGATGGTCGCCAGCAGCGGCGCGACGTTGCGCGTAACGAAGGGGTACGCGCCGACGGCGTGGGCGGCGACGACGGCGACGGCGCCGGTGACGGTGAAACGGTAGCCGAACGCCTCGGTGCCGAACACGAGTCCCTGCAGCAGACCGAGGCCGACGACGACCCCGGAGACGGCGAAGGGCGCCATCGAGAGCGTGTCGATCAGTTTGCTCCCGGGAACGTCCCGGGTGGAGACGACCGCCAGCAACACCCCCATCGGGACGGCGATGGCGAGGCTGCCGACGCCGTAGATGAGGGAGTTGGTGATGGCCGTCAGCGGTTTGATCTGGAACGCTTCGGCGGTCAGCTGTCGGTCGACGAGGAACTGGTAGTGCGCGAGCGTGAGCCCGTTCGGGCCGGTGACGCTCGAAAGCAGCATGCTCGCCATCGGCGTGACGAACACCACCAGCGCGACGGCGACGTAGCCCCAGACGGCCACTCGGTCGAGGTTGAGCCGACCGAACAGCGGCTTTCGCGGCGCCGGCCGGGCGGCGCTCTCGGCGCGCTGGCGTGCCTCGTACTGGAGGTACGCGTACGTCAGGACGAGCGAGAACACCATCTCCAGGGTCACCAGCGCCGAGGCGCCGGCGTAGTCGAGTTGGCCGACGCGGTGGTACACCCAGACCTCGACGGTCGCCAACTGGAGACCCCCCAGCGCGAGCACGATGGCGAACGACATGAACGAGAAGATGAACGTCAACAGCGCGCCGGTGAGGATCGCCGGCAGCAGTTGGGGGAACACCACGTCCACGAACGCCCGCCGCGGCGACGCGCCGAGGCTCCGGGCCGTCTCGGCGGTGCCGGCGTCGACGCTCTCCCACGCCGTCGCCGTCACCCGGGCGATCAGCGGCGCGTCGTAGAAGGCGTGAGCGAGGACGATGATCGGCAGCGTGTACAGCAGTTCGACCCGCGGGAGCCCGAGCCCGGTGAGGGCGGTGTTGAGCACGCCGTTGCGGCCGAACGTGGCGATGAAGCCGATGGCGACCATGATCGACGGCATCACGAACGGCACCGCGGTCAGCGAACGGATCGTCTTCCGACCGGGGAACTCGAAGCGGGCGAGCACGTACGCCCCCGGGAGCCCCAGCGCGACGCTCGCGACCGTCGAGAGGAGCGCTTGGTAGGCGGTGAAGCCGAACAGCCCCAGCCGGTAGTTCGGGAACGGGTACGTGATCGGACCGAGGTGGTGGGGTTCGAAACTGGTCCACAGCACCGACGGGTCGTCGACGGCCTGTGCGAGGACGCCGAAGAAGAAGGGGTCCCGAAGCACCACGAGTAGGGGCTCGGCGGTGAGTCGCCCCTCGCGCCAGATCGCCTCCGAGAGTACCCGACCCACGGGGTAGTAGAACAGCAGCGTCAGCAGGACGAGCGTCGAGACGGCGGCCAGCGGGAACGTGACCGCTTCGAGTCGGTGGCGGATCGCCGCCACGCTACTGGGTGGCGACCTGCCGTGACCACTCCTCCAGCCAGCCGTCGACGTTCCCGGAGAGGCGGTCGTAGTCGAACGACACGACCGTCTCGGGTTCGGGCGTCAGGTCGTCGAACTTCTGGGGGAGTTCGGCGTTGTCGACCGCCGGCAGCGCGACGTTTCGCTGGGCGACTTCGGCCTGGATCTCGGGCCGGAGCATGAACGACATGAACGACTCGGCTAGGTCCGGCTTGTCGGTGTCGCTGAAGCGAGCCATCGCTTCGAGGTAGGCGTACCCTTCGCCGTTCAGGAAGCCGATCTGGTGTTCGGCCATGTCGGCGTCGGACATGTCGGCGAACACCTGGTCGGTGGAGTAGGAGACGACCATCGGCGCCTCCCCCTCGCTGTAGGCGCCGTAGGCGGCCCCCCAGCCCTCGAGGATGCGGGCGCCGTTGTCGAGCAGGCGCTGCCAGTAGTCGAGGTAGCCGTCCTCGCCGTACTCGTTGATCGTCCAGAACATGAACTCCAGCCCCGTCTCGCTGTTCTGGGGGTTGGGGATCAGGAGCGCGTCGCTGTAGTCGTCGGTCGTGAGGTCCTCGAACGTCTCGGGGGCGCCGACGCCGCGCTCGTCGAGCATGTTCTGGTTGTAGACGAGGCTGATGTAGGCTGCACCCATCGGGAGCGCCCGACCCTGCGGGTCGAACTGGTACTCCTCGATGATGTGGTCGGCGTTGCTGATGTTCCCCGTGTCGACGGCGTCGAACAGCGAGTCGCCGTCCTGGAGGTTGTCGTCGGCGCGGACCATGTTCTCCGGCGTGAGGCCGGCGTAGAGGTCGGTGTCGACAGTGACCCCCTGGTTGCGTCGCTGGAGGAAGTAGTCGATGCCGCCCTCGGGGGCGAACCACTCGATCGTGGCGTCGTGTTCGGCCTCGAACTGCTCTTTGACCCACGCGCCGGGGCTCGTGCTCGGGGCGTCGATGAACGAGGTGTAGGTACCCACGCGGAGCGTCGGCGTCCCCTCGGGGGTGCCGGTAGTCGTCCCCGCCGGCGTGTCGGTGCTCCCGTCGGTCGGCGACGCCGTGTCGTCGCCGGTCGGTTCCGCCGAGCAGCCGGCCAGTAGCCCCGCAGCCCCGACGCCAGCGGTTCGAAGGTACGTGCGTCGCTTCATGATTAGTCGTTACTAGTCGGGAGTCATATAACCGGCGAAAATTTCGATGGCGAGGAACGATTCGTGAGGGTGATCCGGCGTCAGCCGGACTCCTCTGTCTCGGCGACCGCGTCGGCCATCTCGTCGTCGGCCTCGGCGACCACGTCGTCGGCGGACTGGATGTCCGGCTCGGTGTCGCCGGACATGATCTTCTCGGCCTCCTCCTCCATCGCTTCGGTGTCGAGGGCGGCGGCCTCGTCGATCTGACCGAGGATGTCCTCGATGTCGTCGAGGCCCAGCATCTCCCGGGTCTCGGCGTCGAAGTCGAGGGAGTTCAGGCTCTCTTTCTCCTGGACGTTGCTCCCGGTGAGGTGCTCGCCGTAGCGGCCGACCAGCGAGGTGAGCTCCTGGGGCAGGATGAACGTCGAGGAGTCGCCCATACCGATGTTCTCCAGAGTCTCCATCCCCTTGTCGATGATCGCCCGCTCGCCCATCGACTCGGCGGACTTCGCGCGGAGCACGGTGGAGATCGCGTCACCCTGCGCTTCGAGGATCTGGGACTGCTTCTCCCCCTGTGCGCGGATGATGTTGGACTGCTTCTCCCCCTCCGCTTCCTCGACGGCGGAGCGTCGCTCCCCCTGTGCTTCGAGGATCATGGCGCGGCGGCGGCGCTCGGCGGAGGTCTGTTGCTCCATGGCCTGCTGGACGTCCTTCGAGGGGTTGACCTCGCGGACCTCGACGGACTCGACGCGGATCCCCCACTCGTCGGTGGGTTCGTCGAGTTCCTTGCGGATCCGGGCGTTGATCTCCTGGCGCTTGTTGAGCGTGTCGTCCAGTTCCATGTCGCCCAGCACCGCACGCAGGGTGGTCTGGGCGAGGTTCGAGACCGCGGTCTTGTAGTCGTCCACTTCGAGGTACGCCTTCCGGGCGTCCATCACCTTGATGTAGACCACGGCGTCGGCGGTGACCGGGGAGTTGTCACGGGTGATCGCCTCCTGTCGGGGGACGTCAAGCGTCTGCGTTCGCATGTCGAACGCGTGGGTCTGGGAGACGAACGGTGGGATGAAGTTGATACCCGGTTCGAGCAGCTTCCGGTACTCCCCGAACACGGTGAGGGCTTTCTTCTCCGTCGCGTCGACGATCTCCACGGCCTGCCAGACCGCCGCGATCACGACGAGGAGGAACAACAGCCCGACGACGCCACCGACGACGCCACCGACCTGTAGCGGTACTATAACCATAGCTCGGGGTTGGGCTGTTGGTGTCTTAATAGTTTCCCGAAATGCTGACTGTGCGTTCAGTCAGGGGCCGGGCCGAGGGAGAAAAACGGGCTACTCGGTCTCGCGCTCGAACTCCTCCTCGGCGTCGGCGTCGGAGTCCGCGTCAGCATCGGCGGCGGCGGTGTCGTCGTTGCGCTCGCCTGCGGCGTCCTTCCGGGCGTTCTCGGCGCGGGCGCGTTCGATCTCCCGGTCGAGGCTCCCCTCGACGGCGCCGAGGGACTCGACGGTGACGACGTTGCCGCCGCCGGGGTCGATCACCATCACTTCCTCGCCCTCGGGGATCTCGCCGTCGATGGTGCGGGCGGAGTAGTAGGGGTTGAAGCCGCCGTTGTCGATCTTGACCTCGCCCTCGCTGGGGGTGACCCGGGAGGTGACGCGGGCGGTCTGACCCTTCAGGTCCGAGGAGTCGCTGGTCTGGGCCTGTCCCTTGCCGCCGTAGATGTCGAGTTCACGGTAGCCGTACAGCGTGACGATTCCGAACAGGAGCACGAGCGCGGCGAGCACGAACGGCCCCCCCAAGCCGGGGACCAGCAGGCCGATCAGTCCCGCGGCGAGCAGCGAGACGCCGACGACGACGAAGTGTGCCCCCGGCGCCAGCGCCTCCGCGATGGAGAGCGCGATCCCTGCGGCGACCAGCAGCAACGGCAGCGTCGACGGATCGAGGAGCCCGGACTGGAGCAGCATCGTCCCGCGCTTGGACCGCGGTACGTATCAACGTTGGCTCCGGGGGGTTCCGGCGGCACCGACCCCCGCTCCGTCACGGTAAGAGAAGGCTTATTCGGCACGCGAGAGGAAATCGGCGGTATGAACCAGTTCGTCCGGGAGGTGAGGTGAGTGCCCGCTGCCGACCTCCCCTTCGGGCTTCCGGAGGTTGACTACTCCGAGTACACGAACCGACAGCTCATCGCCGTCCCCCTCGGCGTGCTGCTGGTCGCCCTCCTCATCATCGGTGGGGTCTGGGTCACCACCGGCGCGCCGGTCGACCTCGGCGTCGAGTTCTCCGGCGGGACCGAGATGCGCGTCGGCGTCGACGGTGCGAACCCACAACAGCAGATCAGCGACGCCTTCGACCCCGCACCGAGCAACGTCCAACCGATCGCCGAGGAGAACACCTACATCCTGACGTTCGGCGAGGGCGTCGAAAGCAACACCCTCCAGAGTCAGGCCGAGGCCGCGGGGTTCAGTGTGCTCTCCATCGACGGCACCTCCGCCAGTTTCGGTGAGGAGGCACAGATCCAAGCCCTCGGCGGCATCGCCATCGCCTTCGTGGGTATGAGCGTACTCGTGTTCGCGATGTTCCGGACGTTCGTCCCGAGCATCGCCGTCGTGCTCTCGGCGTTCTCCGACGTGGTCGTGCCGCTGGCGCTGATGAACGTCCTCGGGATCCAACTCACGCTCGGTTCGGTCGCCGCGCTCCTGATGATCATCGGGTACTCCGTCGACTCGGACATCCTGCTCAACAACCACGTGCTCCGACGGCAGGGGAGCTTCTACGAGTCGGCCTATCGCGCGATGGAGACCGGGATCACGATGACCCTGACCTCCATCGCCGCGATGATCGTGATGACGGTCGTGGCGACGGCGTTCGGTATCGGCCTGCTCTCCTCGATCGGACTGATCCTCGTCTTCGGGCTGGCGACCGACCTGCTGAACACCTACATGCTGAACATGTCGCTGCTTCGCTGGTGGAAGTTCGAGGGGGTGAACCGATAATGGCCGACGACGAGGGAACGTGGGCCAGTATCAAGCGCAACTGGCGAGTCGTCCTGCTGGTCGCCATCGTGCTCGCCAGCACGTTCGCGCTGTTCTCGCCGACGCTCGCCGCGAGTTCCGGCGGGAACGGCGGGGGCGACGACGCCGCCGTCGAGGACTCCGGGATCACGAACATCCAGTACGGCCTCGAACTCGCCGGCGGGACGCGGATCCAAGCACCCCTGATCGGGGTACACGCGACCGGGGTTGACGTCCCGTCCGGGACCGAGGCGGCGACTGTTCGGTCCGACGTTGCCAGTAACATCGCGAACGCGTCGACGTCTGACGTGACCGTGCGGTTCCCCGGCGAGTACGGCGAGACGAGACAGCAGACGACCGTCGTCGAGGTGACCGCCGACAACGTCACCGCAGCAGACCTCGACGCCGCGCTCTCGGAGGCCGGCTACCCGGCCGAGAACGTCGAGAACCGCGTCTCCGCCGTGACTCAACAGACCTCGGTGTCGATCCTGAGCCAGAAGGTCAACGAGGCCGGCCTCTCGGGCGGGACCGTCCGGGTCGTCGGCGGCGACGTTATCGTCGTCGAGGTGCCCAACGCGAACCAGAGCCAGGTGCGCGAACTCGTCGAGTCCCGCGGCCAGGTGCTGATCCAGGCGTACCACCGCAACGAGAACGGGACGTACGTCCGGACGACGGTGATGGACTCCGACGACCTCTCGCAGGTCGGTAACGCCCGACAGACCGAGGGCGGCCAGGGCGCCGAGGTCGGCGTCGTCGTCGCCGAGGACAGCGCACAGGAGGTCCAGCAACGGTTCCGTGACACGGGCCTCGCACAGGAGGGCGGCACGGAGTGTCGCTACCGGCAGAGCCCCAACTCGACGGAGCCCTGTATCCTGCTCGTGCAGGACGGCGAGGTGCTGAACTCCTTCGGCGTCCGCTCGACGCTGGCGGAACCCATGCGCGATGGGACGTGGGCCAACGACCCGCGGTTCAGCCTGACCACCGGGAACCTCTCGACGGCACAGGAAGTCGCGATCAACCTCCGCGCCGGCGCCCTGCCGG
Source organism: Halolamina litorea (assembly GCF_026616205.1). Lineage (NCBI taxonomy): Archaea > Methanobacteriati > Methanobacteriota > Halobacteria > Halobacteriales > Haloferacaceae > Halolamina > Halolamina litorea. The sequence continues at coordinate 608,812 of NZ_JANHGR010000001.1, read as the reverse complement.
CCGAACTCGACCTCGACTCGAACTCGATGCTCTACGTCGCCCCCTCGCAGTCCGACCGCTTCAAGACGAACTCCCTGCTCGCAGGGGTCGCCGCGGTGCTCGCGGTCAGCGGCGTCGTGTTCGCGCGTTACCGCCGCGTCGAGGTGGCGGGGCCGATGATCGTCACCGCGCTCTCGGAGGTCGTGGTGCTGATGGGTGCGGCCGCCGCGCTCGGCTACCCGGTCGACCTCTCGGTGATCGCCGGCTTCATCGCCGCCATCGGGACCGGGGTTGACGACCTGATCATCATCGCCGACGAGGTGATGAGCGAGGGCGAGGTGAGCAGCCAGCGGGTGTTCCAGAGCCGCTTCCGCAAGGCGTTCTGGGTGATCGGCGCCGCGGCGGCGACGACCATCGTCGCGCTCTCGCCGCTGGCGGTGCTCTCGCTCGGCCAACTCAGCGGGTTCGCGATCTTCACCATCCTCGGCGTGCTCGTCGGGGTGCTGGTCACGCGGCCGGCCTACGGTGACATCCTGCGCTCGCTGCTGACCGGCGAGCACTGACCGGCGGAGCGCTTTTCTCCCGTTCTCACGAACCGGTGGGTATGCCCTCCACTACCGACGACAGCGACGCGAGCGGCGACGACGGCGACCTCGACCCGGGAACCGAAGCCGCCGTCCGGCGGATCGTCCGTGAAGAACGTGACTCGCCGCTGTGGGCGCTCATGCAGGTGCTCGGCGGCGTTGCGTTCGCGGTGCTGGTCGTGCCGGTCCTGCTCGGACTGCTCCTGATCCTCGGCGTACCGTTCCTCGTCGTCGCCGCGCTGGCGCTCGTCGGGCTACTCGCGGGCATCGCGTACGGCTGGGCGCTCCCGCCGTTCCGCTGACCGGGCGCGAGCCTTTTGTCCGCCGGAACGCTCCCCCCGGTAGATGCGCGTCCGACTGCGTGGCGACGCCTACGACCTGGACACGAGCCTGCTCGCCGAGAGCGACGACGAGGTCCGGCGCCAACTCGACCAGTACGCCGCCGGCGAGCGACAGGCGTTCGACCTGACGGTGGACTACCCGGCGGGCCACCTCGGCGACGTGATGCGCGCGATGGCGGCGATCCCGTACGGCGAGACGCGGCGGTACGGCGACATCGCTGCCCGGATGGGCTCCGGTGCCGTCGCCGTGGGACAGGCCTGCGGGGCGAACCCACTCCCGGTCGTCGTTCCCTGTCACCGCGTCGTCGGCGCGGACGGGACCGGCGGCTTCTCGGCGCCGGGCGGCGTCGACGCGAAGCGGCGGCTGCTGGCGTTCGAGCGCGGCGAGGGGTTGGATCGCTTCTAGAAGTCGCTCAGGCCGGACTGCTCGGCGGCCGCGAGGGCGTCCTCGCACGTCGCCCACGTCGTCCGCGCACACCCGGGGAGTGTCCCGTGTTCGTCGACGTAGTCCACGAGAAAGGCTCGTGTCGTCGGGTCCGAGGGGTAGCCGCTCCCGACGTCACGTCCGTACTCGGTGTCGATCTCGGCCATCCGGCGGTCCCGCTCGACCTTGGCGACGACGCTGGCCGCGGAGACGATGGCGTGAGCCTCGTCGGCACCGTGTTCGGCGGTGACCGTGAGGGCGGTCCCGCGCTCGGCGACGGCATCCCGGAGTCGGCGACCGAACCGGCCTTCGTCCGTGTCGGCGGCGTCGGCGACCACGTCGTCGTCGGCCCCGGCGACTGCGGCGATCGCTTCCGCCTGCGCGGCGACGCCCAGCGTGTTCATGTCGGTCTCGGGAGCGTCGATCCGTGCGGGTTCGATCGCGGCCGTGGCGACCCGTATCGCGGGATGGTCGCGCAGCGCAGCAGCAAGCTCTTCGCGGCGCGCCGGTGAGAGCTTCTTCGAGTCGTCGAGTCCCGCGGGTAGGTCGCCGGGGTCGGCACGGACCGCGCCGGCGACCATCGGCCCCAGCGCGGGGCCTTTACCGGCCTCGTCGGCGCCGATCTGCATCAGTCCCGGAAGAACGCCGCGTTCTCGAAGGGCTCGCTCTCGCCGTCGACCCGGAGCACGTCGAGGGCGGTCACCTCGGCGCCGATGCCGAGGAGGCCCGCGAGCGAGGGGTTCGTCCGGCCCTCGTCGCCGGAGATGAGTTCCTTGATGTAGAGGCCGCCGGCGCCGTGGACCTCGACGGTCGCCGTGTGGCTGTCCTCGAGGTCGCCCTCGATCTCGTAGACGTCGCGGGTGCGGACCTTGCTCGCCCGGCGGTGGTCGACGCGGTTCGGGGTCTCCTGTTCGATCGTCGTGCCGTCGAGTTCGGCGAGGGCCTCGGCGAACGCCTCGGCGTCGACGGCCTCTTCGAACGCCACCTGCGCGCTGTAGCGTTTCGAGGCGTCGTGGCGCTTGACGCGCTCGACCATGTCGTGGGTGGCGAGGCGCAGTCCCTCGACCTCGACTTTCCCCTCGGCGAAGGCGTTGATGTCCGACTGGAGCCGATCGGTGTCGACGGTCCGGCGGCGTGGCTCCTCGATCTCGATGACGAACGGCCGGCCCGTGCCGAGCATGAGGGCGTCAACGTCCTCGCGGCCGGCGCCGTGGAACGTCGCGCCGACGCCGTCCATCACGTCCTCGACGACCGGCGCGGTCAGCTGTTCGACGCTCTCGGGGTAGCGGTAGCCGAGGCCGTCACACTCCTCACAGGGCTCCCGGCCCTGTCGGCCGCTGCCTTTGCAGGCCGAACACGGCCACTTCGTCTGCGGGATGTCCCGGACGAGCTTCCGGTAGCGCCCGTAGACGAACGCGGAGTTGACTTTCGCCTCGACCTCGTCGTCGCCGAGGTCCAGCAGGAACTGCACGTCGGGGCGCTCGAAGTCGACCTCGGTTCCGGTGAGTCGGCCGACGCGCTTGCCGACCTCGCGGTTGAACTCGCTCTTGAACGGCTCCCCCGCGTCGGCGTCGAGGCCGGCGTCCTCACGCAGCATCCGTTCGTTCTCCTCGATCAGCGCCGGCGGCCGGGTGCCGACCTGGTAGGTACCGAACTCGACGCCCTCGACGGCTTCGGCGGCGCGTTCGGCCCACGCGTCGAAGGCGCCACAGTGGCCCTCACACACCCAACAGTCCGCCGGCTCGACGGACGCCGGCGGCTCGTCGTCTTCGAGTCCGATCGTCGTCCGGAGCGCGCGGCCCCGTTCGCGGTTGGTGAGGCCGAAGCTCCGGTCGGCGAACACCCGACCCAGACAGGCGTCACAGACACCCCCGACGGCGTCGACGGCGCGGGCGTCCTCGAGTACGCTCATGGCCGGAGTCGGGGGCGGAACGGGTAACTACCTTGCCCTTCCCGCGCAGCGGCGGTGTCCCCGGCGGTGCCACAGATACTTCCCGTTCGCTTGTGTCGGCTGAGACAGTTTCTCTTCATGAGTGCTGGCACCGGACTGCGGGAGTACGGCGTGTTCGCGCTGCTCGCGTTGGTCTGGGGCTCGTCGTACGCGGCCATCGACGTGGGGCTCCGTGAGCTTCCGCCGCTGTTGTTCGCGGGGCTGCGCTACGACGCCGCCACGCTGTTCCTGTTCGGCGTCGTCCTCATCGCCGGCGAGCGAGTGCTCCCCCGCGAACGCCACGAGTGGACCACGGTCCTGATCGGCGGGACGTTCCTGATCGCGATCAACATCGGCGGCCTGTTCGTCGGCCAGCAGTACGTGCCGAGTTCGGTCGCGGCGATCCTGCAGAGCGTCTCGCCGGTACTGACGCCGGTGTTCGCGTGGGTGCTCCTCGACGCCCGGCTGGGGGTGCGTACCGTGGTCGGCTCGGTGCTCGGCCTGCTCGGCGTCGCCATCATCGGCGGCTGGGAGCCACACTGGGGGCTGCCCTCGCTCGGCGTCGGCGTCGCCGGCGACGCGGTGGCGACGCTGCCCAACGACGACGGGACGATGGTCGGGGTCGCAGTCCTGTTCGGCGCCGCGGCGGCGTTCGCGCTCGGGTCGGTGCTGCTCGAACGGCTGCCGCCGACGCTGCCGACGACCACCTCCCAGGCGTGGATGATGGCCGTCGGCGCGATCCAACTGCACCTCGGGAGCGTCGTCCTCGGCGAGCCGACGGGGGAGTTGGAACTCCTCCGCTTCGAGACGGTCGGGGCGGTGCTCTACCTCGGTGTCGTCTGTGGGGCGGTCGGCTACCTGCTCTACTACGAACTGCTCAACAGCATGGGGCCGGTGCGCGCGAGCGTCGTCAACTACGTCACGCCCGTCGTCGCCGCGGTGATCGGCTTCCTCTTCCTCGGCGAGCAGTTGGGGTTGGCCGCCGTGGTCGGGTTCGTGCTCGTCGCCGCCGGCTTCGCCGGGATGCAGTGGGACAGCCTGGTGGCGTTCCAGGCGCGCATCGACGACGCTTATCGCCGTCGGGAGTACCTCGGCGGCGACCGGGGGGGCGAGTCGCTGCGCGAGGCGTACTTCGGTGCCCCCGACCCCGACGAGGACGCCGAGGCGTGGGAGTGGGGGCCGCAGTAGCTGCGCGGAAGCGTCGTCAAAAAGGTGGAGGGCCGATCCCGGCGGTGTCGGAGGGGCGAGTCCGGCGATCAGGGGGGACCGGTCCGTAACTCGACTTCGACGTCGCTGACGCCGAAGCGTTCCTCCAAGCCCGCCGCAACGTCGGCGGCGTCGTCGACGCCAAGCGAGGCCGAAACGGTGACCGTGAGGTCGTTCAGACCGGGGCGGATGCCCTCGAGGTCGATCTCGTCGACCGCGTCGACGCCGTCGGCGCCGCGGAGGCGGTTGCGGACGCCGGTTTCGAGGTCGCCGGCGGCGTTGCGGGGGACGCTGACTGTACAGGTGACGCCCACGGGCTGACGGCGAACCGCCGACCCGTCGGAACTTTTGGTGCTCATCGCATGCTCCCACCACGACTCGAACGTGCTGGGGGACCAGCTCCCGTGGGAGTTGGCCCGCGGCGTGAACAGACGGCTCAGGAGAGTGCAGGTTCGCACCGACCGGGCCGCCGTGAACCGATTCACGCTGCGAGCCGATCGGACCGAACCTGCGGACGTACGGATGCAATCCCAAGGTAGCCGGACCGGCCCACTCCGGTCATCCCGGACTCGCCACTGGTGTGGCAGGCGAGTCCGAGTGTGGCTGTCTTGGAACGCATCGTTCGACCTGCTTGCACCTGTGAAGCCCCACTACTTAGTTCTGTTCCGACCATGACCCATGCTAGCACAGCAGTAGTAACCGCCTACTCGCCGTACGGAAGCGGGTAGGCTGGTGTTAACCGATATCTCGTTATCGCTGAATTCGTGGGTTAGAAGCGCTCAATCGGTGTTATCACTGAGTGCGCTCCGGGGAAATCCTTATACCGTAGCAAAACTTACTCATCTGTGTAATGCCGGAATGCAAACTCACTCTCTCGGACGGAACTAGTGGGGCCGTCCGACACTGGGACGGAGGTCTCGATGGCCCGGATGGGCCGAACGTCGAAGCAGTCGACGTGTCAACGCAGCGTGCGGCGACGACCTCAAACCCAGATCAGTGACCCAGCCCAAATCGCGAGCCCACGGCCGAGAGGAGCACCGCCAGCGAACGGACGACCGCTTCGACGACGAGGTCGAAACCCTCGACGCCGAGGACATCGACGAGGACGAACTCGTCCGCACGGACAAGGGCGAACTGGTCCACGAGGAGACGGGGATCATCGTCGAGGAAGAGAACATCGATCACGGGCCCGAGTGGCGCGCGTTCGATCACTCCGAGCGACAGAACAAATCCCGCGTCGGGTCGCCGATGACGCAGGCCCGCCACGACAAGGGTCTCACGACCGACATCGACTGGCGCGACACCGACGCCTCGGGCCGCCAGCTCTCCGCGGAGAAGCGCTCCCGGATGCAGCGGCTACGTACGTGGCAGGAGCGTATCCGAACACAGGAGTCCGGCGAACGGAACCTCCAGCAGGCACTCGCGGAGATCGACCGAATGGCTAGCGCGACGGGCGTGCCCAAGTCGGTCCGTGAGATCGCCTGCGTGATCTACCGACAGGCGCTCGATCGTGACCTGATCCGCGGGCGCTCCATCGAGGGGATGGGGACTGCGTCCCTGATGGCCGCCTGCCGACAGGAGAGCATCCCGCGCAGCCTCGACGACCTGACGAAGGTCTCCCGAGTCGAGCGCCGCGAGATCGGCCGTTCGTACCGATACATCAGCGAGGAGCTATCGCTCTCGCTCAAGCCCGTCGAGCCGGGCCAGTACATCCCGCGGTTCTCGAGCGAACTCGACCTCGAGAACACGACCCAACAGAAGGCCGCCGAGATCGTCCAAGAGACGACCGAACTCGGTCTCCACGCCGGCAAGTCGCCGACCGGCTTCGCCGCCGCCGCGGTGTACCTGGCGTCGCTGGTCTGTTCGGACCAGCGGACACAGCGCGAGATCGCCGACATCGCTGACGTGACCGTCGTCACGATCCGTAACCGCTACAAGGAGCAGATGGACGCGCTGGACCTGGACGTCTCGTTCTAAGGCGTCTCCGGGCCGTCTTTTCCCGTTTACCGTCGCCCTCAGCCACGGTACCGTCAGCGGCGGGCAGGACCGACGGGGCTGCTTCGAACCGAAATCATTTGTTCCCCCGAAGCCACTCGCGAGTATGCGAGTCATCCGGAACGGGACGGTCCACACCCAGACCGAGCGGGGAACGATCGAGGGCGACGTGCTGATCGAGGACGGCGAGATCGCGGCCGTCGGGGAGGTCGACGCGCCGGCCGACGCCGAGGAGATCGACGTCGACGGGGCCCACGTCACCCCGGGGCTCGTCGACGCCCACTCCCACGCCGGGATGGCCGAGTGGGCCGAGCCCGAGGACGCAGACTTCAACGAGGGCACCTCGGCGACGACGCCGAACGTCAACGCCCTCGACGGCTTCCACCCGCGCGACGAGGAGCTCAAACACGCCTTCCAGAACGGCGTCACCAGCGTCTCGAGCCGGATGGGGTCGGGCAACGTCATCGGCGGCATCATCGTCTCGATGAAGACCTACGGCGACCGTGCCGACGAGATGCTCATCAAGGAAGACGGCATGAAGGCCGCGATGGGCGAGAACCCCAAGCGCTTCCACGGCGAACGCGAGGGGCGCCAGCCTTCCACCCGCCCGGGCGTCGCCGCGACGCTCCGCGAGCAGTTCATGCAGGCCGAGGACTACCTCGACCGGAAGGAAGACGCCGCCGCGGAGGACGAGTCCTTCGAGCGTGACCTCGGGATGGAGAACCTCTCGCGGGTGCTGACGGGCGACCTCCCGCTGCGGGTCCACGCCCACCGTGCCGACGACATCATGACCGTCTTCCGGATCGGCGAGGAGTTCGGCATCGACGACCTCTCGATCGAGCACGCGACCGAGGGCCACGTCGTCGCCGACGAGTTCGTCGAGCGCGACGTCCCCGCGGTCGTCGGCCCGTCCATCTCGTCGGCCTCGAAGTACGAACTGCGGAACATCACCTTCGAGACGCCGGGCATCCTCCACGACGCCGGCGTCAAGGTCGCCATCCAGACCGACGCGCCGGTCCTGCCACAGCAGCACCTCGACGTGTGCGTGGGACTGGCGGTTCGTGAGGGCCTGCCCGCGGAGGCGGCACTCGACGCCGTGACCACCAACGCCGCGGAGATCCTCGGCATCGAGGACCGCGTGGGTACGCTCGAACCGGGCACCGACGCCGACGTTGCCGTCTGGAACGGCGAGTTCTGGCGCGTCGACAGCCGCACGCAGCACGTGTTCGTCGACGGCGAACACGTCTTCGACCGCGACGCGGACGCTGTCGACCCCCGCGAGGAGTACGCCTGGTAAGCGGTGGGGCTCCCAACGCTCTCCACGCCGGCCATCGACGACGAGGACCCGAGCGTCCCGGTCGTGGTCGGCGCCATCGTCGCCGGCGTGTTCTTCGGCGGCGTCGGCGGCGGCGTCGCATTCCCCATCCTCCCCGCGCTGGGGTCGGTCATCGGCGCCTCGGCGTTCGTTGTCGGCCTGATCCTCTCGATCAACCGGTTTACCCGCCTGCTGCTGGCGACGCCCGCCGGGCAGGTGCTCGACCGGTTCGGCACCCGGCGGCCGATGCTGATCGGTCTCGTCGTGCAGGGATTGGTCCCCTTCGGCTACGTGCTCGGACTGGATCCGGGGCCGATCCCCCTGTCGGGTGCGGCGCTGTTCTTCCTCTCGCGTGCGGTCTGGGGGGTCGGCTCGGCGTTCGTGTTCGTCGGCGCGTTCACGACAGTCACCCACGTCACCTCGCCGGCGAACCGCGGGAAGTGGGTGGGCTACATGCGCGGCGGACAGAGCCTCGGCTTCCCCGCGGGGCTGATCCTCGGT